>JAFGJF010000518.1 GCA_016929205.1 Anaerolineae bacterium | reverse complement strand
TTAACGCTCCATATGGCGGACCGTTCAGCGTGCTCGGTGAAAACGGGCGACTGACCGGCACCTATGGCTGGAACCCACCTCCGAACGTTCCGGCGATGCTGCTGATGACCGGCGGCGAGACGCAGGAGATTCGCGTCGAACCCGGGAATGGCTATACCGGCGAGGTCGAGGACGTGAGCCTGGCCGTGCGCGGCATACGTGAGCCGGTCTATGCCTGGGAGCCGCTGGATGCCAATATGCGGGTCATTGATGCCTGCTATCGTTCGCACAAGAGCGGCCAAATGGAGCGGGTGTAGACGGCGACAGTGTTTATGCTGTCATCGTACCTTGTATGGCCGTGAATTGAGCTGCGACTGCTAGGGCGTTGCCGGCGACGTGTAATCGTTTAGAACGGTGGGCAGATAGCTCCTAGCGCAGATGGGACATTGGACGAGAAGATGGTTGTGGTAGGTATATTGGAATCCTCCTGCCGCCCCCTGCTCGACAAAGAACTGCCCATTCCAACCTGTCCCTTCGAGGCGATATAAGGCGACTGTGGGTCTGGGTCCATAGACAAAACCGCCTGTGGTCTCGTCCGCGTAGGCCGAGGCCTGGATCAATGCGCCGTTCTGAGCTACACCGTTGGCGAGCCAGATCTGGTAGCGCCCGTTGTAGGTCCGCCAGCCGTCGGCCATGCCCCACCACGGCTCCGGCAGCGGTCCGAGGTCGGCGTTTTCTGCCCTGAATTGTCCTGTCGCGAGATCGTAACATTGTGTTGAGGCGGCGACGTCGCTTTTGCTGTTGTGGTCGATCCCGCCGCCGACACAGATCGCGCCTTCTTGACCGATCCACGGCACGTGCCACGAGGCGTGAAAGCCGAACCAGATGCTAGCCGGAAATAGCCCAAGGTAGACCGTGACATTGGTCTCCGGATCGTACCGCCACAGATCTCGTGTCCGGCCGCCACCCACCTCGGTTGATCCGCCGGACAGATAGCAAGTGTTCTGGTTGATGCCGGGCACGTTGAGCAGCGAGACGACATCGTGTCCCCAGCGTCCTTCAGCAGGGTATCCGGTGGGGATCGGCTGCTCAGACCATATGTCCGTTGTGATGTCGTAGACGTGCAGTGTGCCTGTGACGATGGTGTCGGGAAAGAGAACGACGACCTCGTGTCCCTGGTCGTTCAGGCCGTAGCAGCCATCCATCGGATATTCGATCGTGGGCGTGATGACCGTCTCTGGCGTGTGCGTCGTCCATTGGTTGGTCTGCGGATCGTAGCGCTGGGTTGCGCCCATAGAGCCATAGCCGCCAATGCTCCACAGCCCGCCGTCGGCATGTGATGCCCAGATCACAACGTTGTCCATCGCCGGCACCGGGCTGACGGTTTGACCCTGCCAGCCGGCAAAGGCAAGTGCCGTGTGTGTCACGAGCGAGGTATCTTGCCGTCCGTTGCCGCTCACTGATAGGGCGGCTGCCACCACATCGCCGACAGACAGGCATTTGTCGGGAACGAGCGAGGCCGTCCAGGTGACGATCTCTCCGTCGGAGAGGACGAGACTGTCCGGGCCGCTGAATGTTCCATTGCCAGATGTCACCTCGTACGACAGGGCAAAGGTGCCATTGCTGCCCGTGTCGTTCCATAACTCAAAGGTCAGGGTCTGGGTGATCCCATTGCATCCTTGTACCTGCAGTGTGCTTGGTTTGATCATCAAGGGCAGGCACTGCTCGACGCTCAATATGCCCGTCTCGTCGTGTGGTGGTGCTCCGTCACCATCCCCCAAGATCCCCCAATTGACGATCCGGTCGCCGGTGTAAGCGCCGGGCACGGTCACGCTGGCGCAGAACCCCCAACTGCTGCCGGCAGAAAGCTCGCCAATATTGTCGGGCGTTTCGACGTCGTTGTCAGTGAATACGATCTCGTTGCCGGACGCATTGCAAGCCATGTTGACCGGGGAGCCGCTCGAATCGGCAGCATCTTGAGTGTGGCAGGCAACCTCCCATGCGCCGTCGAGCGTGGGAAACGTCAGCCGTACCTGACTAAGCCATTCGGCATCAGGAGAGCCGTTGTGAATGGAAAAACACATGACCCTGGTATTGCCTGCCGCGTAACAATCGTCGCCGCCGAGCGAGGACCCGGACACGCTGGCAGGACCGATGCTCAAGGTCGACGCGGTTGTCGTGATCGCTGCAGTCGCCGGAATATCTTGCCCTGCACCCGGCTGGATCTGGATAGCCATAGCGTCATTAGCTGTCTGGCTGGTTCGCGCGATTGCGCCACCTGCCCCAACCAGGCCCAAGACAATCGACAGCAGCAGGATTGCTACGGATGGCAACGGATTGGTCTTGTTCATATCGTGCCTCCTTGCAATAGCGGAGCATACCTGTGGCATGCTCTGGATAACGGAGATAATCGAGCTATTGTGCGTTTTTGCTATCGGCCAGCGTTTCCATCGCTTTGAGGTCGATTCTGGCCATGATCACGACCGAAGGGCGCATCATACCGATCACCCAGGGATAATCACGGTTGGTCGGGCTAGTGTAGTAAGTGGCGTAAGCGACGTCGCCATCGACGATCAGCCCAACATAGGAGGTATCGCCGGCACTGGGCAGATCGGTGAGGTAGGCCAGACCGTGTTCGCGAATCTCGAAAAGGGCGGTGCGCTTGCGCGCCAGCGCGCTGCCCTGGGCGGTGAGCAGCCCGCTTTTGCCCAGATCCGGCTGGTAGCGGCCCACAGCATAGGTCCGTCCGTGATAGGTAAATAGATACGGACCGTCGAGGCGGGTGACCTTACTCTGCACCCGTTCTGTCCATTCGGTGTACGGCGGCTCGGCGACGGCGATCAACGTCGCCCCCTTTACGTCGCCAAAGATGGCGTCGGTCGCCTCACCGTATTCCAGTCGTCCCGTGGCGATCATCCGCCCATCGACCAAGAACTCGATCTCGGTCTCGTCGTTCCGCCCTCCCTGGTAGATGGTTGCTACCCGCTCCCATTGAATACCGTCAGTCGACTGGATCAGGATCGCTTCGCCGTGCTCGTACCAATATGCGGCGTTGTAAAACAGCTCCCCATCCTGCGTTTTTGGCCGCCAGAACAACCAGCCGTCCAATCCCGGAACGGTCTCGAATGCTGTCCATGCCGTGCCATCCTCTGTATAGGCATAGACCGAAATGTACGGCTCGGCGATGAAATTGGTATTTTTGAGCGCGTACAAAAAGAGGCGCTGGCCAACGATGGCAAACTTGGGGTCGCGGATGTCTTCACCTGGCGGATTAAAGGTTGCTTGCTCTTGCCAACTGCGTCCCGCGTCGGCAGAACGCTTGATGTGCAGGACCGATGCGTCGCTGGCAAAGTGGTACGGCGAAGAGACATAGGCGACGTAGAACTGGTCTTGCCACTGAATCAGGTCAGTGTTCGAGTTGTGCATGTTGTCATCGGTGATGTACCAGGTTTCCAGCACCACGTTGGCGTCGACCCGAGCCCGGTTGGGGCGCAGGAACCAATAGCCGAACAGCAGCGCGAGCAGCAGCAGCAACGTGCCAAGGATGACCCCGGTTGTTTTCAGCACCTTTTTCATCGTGTCATCGAGCTCTCTTTTCGGTTTGTAGTTGTATGGTAGCTGTTTCTGTGATGGTTCGTTGGGTTCGACACTATTATACTATAGCTGGATAAAGCGAGCGAATGGGCCGGGTATCTATTTGGCAGCAAACAAAAAGACGCTATAATGGTCCTTTGTTTGTGTGCTGGAAAATTGGTGGGCAAAGGAGGACAGGGTGAGTCAGTCTTTTCGCGGTGTGTTTACCATTCCTTCGACGCCATTCGATGAACGACTGCAGGTCGATTGGCAGGGGCTGCGGTGTGTCGTCGAGTTTTGCGTGGGCTGCGGCGCGCACGGCATCGTCTGGCTGGTCAATGCCAGCGGGTTCGCGGTTTTGTCCGATGAGGAACGTCTGAAAGGTATGCAGGTGGTGGTCGAGCAGATAGCTGGTCGGGTGCCAGCGGTTATCGGCGTGCCGGCGTGCAGTTGATGCTGGACGATTTCAACCGGATCAGCGATGCAACGCCCTTTATTACCAGTGTCAAGCCCAGCGGCACGTGCACGGTAGAGGAACTGTATCACGCTGGTGGGATCACTGCGGTGATGAAAGAGCTGGAACCGTTGCTTGATACGTCGGTTATGACTGCAAGTGGCAAGACGCTGCAAGAAAACCTGGAAGGGGTCAAGATCAGGGATCGCGAGATCATCCGCTCACTTGCTGAACCGATTCAGCCAAATGGCGGGCTGCGCATCGTGCGCGGCACGCTGGCCCCCGACGGGGCGGTGATCAAAACGGCGGCGGCTTCGTCTCACTTGCTCAAGCACATCGGGTCGGCAGCAATTATGCCGCGTGGCGAAAATCCAGACGAGGTGTTATCACATATCAGCGGCGATCACGTCATTGTCAACCGGCTCCAGGGGCCGATTGGTGCGCCGGGCATGCCCGAGTCGGGGGCAGGCGGTTTGCCGGCACATCTCTTGCGCCAGGGGCTGCGCGATGTGGTGCGCGTGACCGACGCGCGTATGAGCGGCACCTGTTACGGAACGGTCATTTTGCACATCGCACCGGAGGCGGCTGTGGGCGGACCTCTGGCCGTGGTCGAAAACGGCGACTTGATCGAACTGGACGCCGAGGCGGCCAAGCTCAACTTGCTGGTGGATGAACGCGAGATCCAACGCCGTTTGGCTGTGTGGACACCTCCACCACCGGCCTACGAGGTGGGTTATCGCTCGCTGTGGCTCGACCAAGTGACCCAGGCCCCAGATGGGTGTGATTTCAGGTTCAACGTCAATCCGGATTGGCGGAAATAGTCGTGTACGATATCATCGTTACAACGTAGAAAACACAAGGATGCAAACGTGGTAGATGTGATCAAGTACGAAGAGAAGACGAGAATTGTACCGTTGCCGCGCTCGGGTGTGGTTGAGGTTGATGCCGACCGGTGCCTGACGTGCAGAGAATGTGAGGTTGCCTGTTCGTTGTATCACGAGGATGAATGTAATCCCAGTTTATCGCGAATCCGCATTGAATTCGACGATTTTTACCCGGGACTGCCTGCTATCCTGGTATGTAAGCAGTGTGATTGGCCGGCCTGCGTCTATGCCTGTATGTCCCGTTGGGACGAACCGGCGATGTCGATCGACGAGAGGACCGGCGCGCGCATCATCGATGCGGCGAAATGTCGAGGCTGCGGAGCCTGTGTGCGTGCCTGCCCGCTGACGCCGGAGCGCCAGGTGATCAACTCGAAAGCTGCGGGGCGCAAGCGGATCTATTTCAAGTGCGATCTGTGTTTCAGCAGACCGGAAGGCCCGGTCTGCGTCGAGATTTGTCCCGGTGGAGCGTTGCAGTTTGTCCCAACAGACGAGAGGGGGAAGAGATGAGCGACGTGTATGGCTGGACCGGGAAAATTTTGCGCGTCGACCTGTCGTCCGGTGAGGTCACGACGATCGAGACGATGAAATACGCCCCTGAGTTTATCGGCGGGGTGGGCATCGCGGCGCGCATCGCCTGGGAGGAACTCGCGCCCGGCATCGATGCCTTTGATCCGGAAAACCGGTTGTTTATTATGGTCGGCCCGCTGACAGGCACGTTGGCTTCGGGCGCGGGGCGCGTTGAAGTGCTGGGCATCGCGCCGCAGCAGCGGCCGTCGGTTTTTTCCCGTTCGGGGATGGGCGGTCATTGGGGTGCAGAACTCAAGTATGCGGGCTATGATGGTCTCGTTGTCCAGGGTCAGGCAGAAAAACCTGTTTATCTGTGGATTCACGATGGCCAGGTTGAGATATGCGATGCCGGCCACTTGTGGGGCACGGGCACCTATGGCACGACGACGGCTTTGCGCGCGCTGCATGGGCCGAGAACGCGGGTCATTTCTTGCGGGCAGGCCGGAGAGCGCCGTTCCCGGATCGCCGTCATCCAGACCGAGACGGGCAATGCCGC
>JAFGJF010000517.1 GCA_016929205.1 Anaerolineae bacterium | reverse complement strand
GGCAGCCGCGAGCCAGCCGGAACCTTTGCCACGACGGAGACACCGTCCTTTACCTGCCCACCGGGCTGGCAGGATGCTATGCTGCTGGTCGAGGCTGAATGAGGAAACAGACCAATTTGGCAGCTGATTTGCGGAATTTGCGTCCACCATACGGGCTGCCACACCAGGTGGGCTGAGACATCAACTCGGTTTCACCGCCAGCTCCGGCGCGCGGCGCAAAATCTCGGGGATCAGTTCCTCTTCCGGCATCTGCCGTCGCCCTTCGATCCCCAGTTCGGCGGCGATCTGCTGCACCCGGCTGTGGGAGTGAGCCTGCTTGAACAACCGCACCGGGTCGTAATAGACCGATCGCCACGCTTCCGGTGACGACAACCCCTGTGTGCTGTCCGGGCCGCGGGCCAGCGATTCGATCAGCTCGCGCACTTGATCGGCCGTCCCCTGAATGACGTTCTGGCCAACCGGCATGCGGGCCACACCCTGCATGACGTGAAACTGGTGGATCAGCCAGTCGATCAGCAGCAGCTTTTCCGTTGGCATCCTGGCTTTCGGAAAGCGCTCCAGGTAGCGCTCGAACAGGTCGGTCACCGAGCCTGGCAGCATGCTTTTGCCCGTATAGCTGTCGTAAAACTCACCGCATGTGACCTGCCAGCCGCATTTGTCACACGCCAGAACCTTGTCCTTGCTGCGCGCGCCCATCTGGTATCGCTGCGCGATCGGCGCGCGACAGCGGCGGCATCTCACCCGCCCGGACTGCTGCGCCTCCCGCACCTCGAACATATCGCAGACCCGCGCATAGATCGCATAGTGGATCTCATCGAGCAATTCTTCATCCAGCATGCCCCGGGCATCACTCTCGTACAGGCGCTGGATATCCCCGCGAGAGACGCGCTTTGCCCAACGGAATAGATTTCGATCAGGCATATCGTCCTTCTAATCCTCCTCGATCGTATACCGCCAAACCGTCCGCTGTACCTCGCGCCGCCAGACTTCCCGGTTCTTGCGCAGCTCCGCCGGCGCGCTCTCGCCATACGTCAGTTCGTCCAGGAACTGCACCACATCCGTCACCTTGCCGGCGATCAAATTGACGCAGGCCGGCCGCGTCGGCAGGTCGGGCTGCCGGCGCAGCGAGTAATGAAAGGCGTGAATCAAACGGTCGATAGCCAGCATCTTTTCCCTAGCCGTGCGTGCCCGCGGATAAGCCTGCACGTAATCCTCGAACCACTCCGTCGCCCCGCCGGAATGAAGCTGCTTGTGTTTGAAACTCAACCGGTATTCGCCCCAGGTGATCTGCCAGCCGCACTGCGGGCAAACCAGCAGCTCGTCGCGGGCGTCGCCGCCAGGGTGAGCGCGCTCGATCACCGTTTCCCGCCGCTTGCGGGCGCAGCGCGGGCATTTCACGTGCCCCATCCTCGCCGCCTTGATCGTCAGGATATCGCGGCAGCGCGCGAACAGCATTGTGCCCACCTCGTCCAACAAGTCTTGATCGACGATCCCTTGGGCATCCGCTTCATACAGGCGGCGGACCTGGTGCTTGGACACGCGTGGGGTCCAGCGAATCTCGCTTCGGCCATCCCGAGTGGTAGTCATATCGTCTCTATCCTATGGTGCGATTCTGTTTACGCTTTCCCTGGCAACAACATGGCGGGGCACGCCGTCTATCGAGACACTCTCGATATCAAATTACCCGGCCTTGGCTCATGCGCTCTTTCAGGGTCGTATTTTTGCCATCGAAGACGTGGTTTTCATCCTGGTTCACAACGTTTCTCCTTTCCTTGTTCACAGCTGCCGTTTGGCCGTCCACCACAGTCAGTAGATGACACAATAGATCTTGCGTGCCACGACCTGCCCGTCGCTTCTGCCCAGCAAGAACCAGGCCTCGCGTACAAATGCTTCCGGGATGGCAGGTGGCGCGGTGGGGGACACGGTTCTCGTCGCCGATGGTGGCGTGACCAACCGGGCCCTCATATAGACGTACCAGTAAGTCTCAGCCGCGTCGATGTCCCCGTTGGGCGATGGCGTTGGTCCGACCCAACAGCCGGGTGCGGGCTCACCGGCAAACTGTTCGGCGACGTCCCGCCCGCTCACCGTGCGTACTTGAACCACTTCCCAGTTTGCCCGATTCTGTGACGAGGTGTTGGGCTCGAACGCTCGCCATGCCGCATCTATGACCTGCTGCTCGTCGATCATTTCCTGTTGCCCATCGCTCTGTCCCTGTTCGCCCGCACAGGCTACCACGAGTATGCACAGGAAAACACATACGACTTTCGATCTTGTCCTGCTCGTCATATTCTTCCTCCCTGACCGATCTGTGTGCATATCGTTCCTCGTTATGTTCAGACACCAGGACCATTTCTCAGCAGGTCTGGCAACGTCCTCCTTACAGGCATCCGTGACAACGATTCTTAAAATGGGCCATAATTGATCGCCGAAGCGAGCCACAGAAAAGCGACCGACAGCACGACCACCGCCGCCCACAACTTCCACGTCCACTTGAACCACCGCCCGTAGCTGATCCCCGTCAACCCAAGCACGATCAGCAGAACCGGGTTGGTTGGATAAGCGAGATTGGAAAATCCATCTCCAAAGCAGTACGCCGTTACCGTCACCTGCCGGGTCACACCAACCAGGTCGGCCAGCGGGAGCAGGATGGGCATAATCAAGAATGCCTTGGCCGAAGCCGATCCAACGAAAAACTCGATCGCCAGCGCCAACACGTAGACAAATAACGCAGCGACAAGCGGGCTGGCTCCGGCAAACGCCGTCGACGCGGCGTGGAGCAGTGTATCCATAATTCCACCACTGGCAACGATGTGCTTGACGCTGGCCGCCATCAGAATCAAGGGGATGCCCGGCGCGATGCCGCTTGCACCCTGCCCGAGAGCTGACCACAGCGCCCGACCACGCATGCCAGCGAGCATCCCCGCGCCAACGCCACCAATCAAAAAGAGCAGCCCCACCAACGGCAGCGCAAAATCCGAAAGCGCCGGCAAGGCCGGGCCGCTGACCAAAACCAGCACGATCAAACCCATAAATATACCAAACCAGATCACGGCGCGCCTAGGCAAGGGGCGTTCCTCGGTCAGCGCATCAACATTGACACCAGAACCGGGTAAAGGCACGCGATCCTGCTCGATGCTTTTCGCATACCGCGTCATAAAAAGGGCAAACACACCGTACACGAGGACAAAAAACAAAATCCGCAACCACGCACCAGAAAAGAGCGGCAGCCCGGCGATCTTTTGTGCCACGCCGATGCTGAACGGATTTAGCACCGCTGCCGAAAAGCCCATATTCGCCGCCAGCACACTCATCCCTACCCCAACCAGCACATCCCAACCCATCAAGTGCGCCAGGGCGACCATCAACGGGACGAGTGGAACAACCTCCTCAAAAATGCCCAGAAACGCACCGACACACATGAACAGAAACGAAATGATCAGCAGCAGCGCGTATTTGCGCTGGCCAAACCGCTTTACCACCCATCCAACCACAGCGTAAAGAATCCCGCTTTGATCGAGCACCGCCACTGCTGCGCCGACCATCAGCAAAAAGACAATAATGATTGCGATCACCGGACCATCGCTGCCCCACAACACTTCGATCGGCGCAGTGATCCAACGCCAGATCGGATAATGGGGCAGATCCGCGTAAACAAACGATTCAGGATCGACGATTTTACGCCCACCCTGCTCAATACGGGCATACTGTCCCGCCGGAATGATCAAAGTCAGCACTCCGGCAGTGAACATCAACACCGCTAAAATGATCGACGATTGGATAAACGCCTTACGTCCAATCTGTGCGCCTGATTTCTGATCCATAACCATCTCCTCTGCGATTTTGCCAAAACCCAAGTGTATCCGATTTTCCAGATCTGGCAAGGGACAATCTCTAGCATAAAAAGAGGAATGATCCTACTTGATGGAACGCCGTCTGTTGTCTTGACGAGTTGTACTATAATCCTATAGCGTTGTCAAGAACGGCGAATTCTGCGGGAAAGGATGCAGAATAGACATGTCGGCAAGAAAGACGGCGGTATGAACGACTGTGGTCTGCCCGACTCTGAATTCGTAGATGAGGATAGTGACACAAAATAGTGTCTTGATAAGTATGCGAGCAAACTACTGCTTGCGCTGATTTGGTGCAGGTAAAGAAGCAACGTCAGGCTGTGTACGCTGGCTCGCGTTGCCAACGGGGACGGACAACCCGATGAGACAGGACACTTGGCACGAGAGAGCCTTGCCCTGTGCCGGGACGCGAGGGACCTGGTGGGGGCCGAAAGTGGGTCGAATCACCTTGCTGTCAGTCTGGCAAACCGCGGTCCACTTTGCTCTCCTATCATTCCTCGCGCAAGTAAAAGGCTTTGACCACGGTGATGACGCCAATCCCGATCAGGATCATCGGCCCAACGATACCCCACGGGATGCGAACCGCCTGGATGATCCAGACGACGATGGGAATAGCGCAGAAAAAAAGTAGCGTGCCGATCCCCCTCCAGATCTTGCCACGAAAGACCAGTTCCGCGCCGCTGGCGAGGCCGATGGCAAACATGATCCCCGGCCACCACCAGCCGGTGATGATCAAGATCCCCAGGCAGATCAGAAAAATGCCGCCCGAGATGCTGGATGCTGTACGGTGCTTGTCCATATCAAGACTCCCTTATTTGCCTTACCCTGTCCTATTTGTATAACCGGATCTTACATTGCCGGCGGGCCATCGCTTTCAGCCCCAGTCGGTTCTTGACCGGCATGTTCATGATCTTGAGGCTCTTGATCAGCAGACTTCGGCCCGGCAGGTTCTTGCCCGGCAGGTTCTTGCCCGGCAGGTTCTTGCCCGGCAGGTTCTTGCCGCGTAAACTGCCGCACCAGGATCCAGCTGCCCACGACGACCAGCGCGATTGCGCCCACATACTGGGCGATGTTCTCGGCGATGAGGAAAGACAGTCCGATGATCGCCGTAATCCCACCCGGAATAAGCGGCCACCATTGTTTCCGGTTGCGCACATAAACCACAAAGAACGGGACCGAAACAGACAACAAGACGTAGGCAGGGATCAAGAGATCGTCGAGGATGCTCAATCCGATCAGCGCCACCATAATGCCAACCGCGAGCAGGATGTAGGCGGGAATAAGCAGCCCCCACCGGCTGCGATCGCGCAAAAAGCCCACCAGGAAGGGCAGCGCAATGACCGCCAGCACAAACGTGGCGATCAATTCGTCGTGTAAAATATCCAGCGTGACCAATGCGACCAGCGCCGCGATCGACCACAGCACGTAGGCCGGAATGAGCAGCCCCCAATCAGAGCGATCGGTGAGATAGATGGCAAAAGCGCCCAGCCCGGCGGCGGCCAGTATGCCGACCCAGGCAAAGGCACTGAGGTTGGTCATGGTCTCGATCAACATCAACGCGCCGAACAAGATCAACAGCCCTCCCCAAATCAGTCCTTGCTTTTTCGATTGCGAGTTCATTTTTCCCGTTCTCCTTTCAATAGAGATCAATCGTTCCTGTTTCTGCGCCGCTGTCCGCTCTGCCGGTGGGTCAGCATCTCGGGCTTTACATTCATGAAAACAGCGACGGCCAGCACAAGATACGGGAGACCTTCCAGCCACCGGCATAGATCCCAACCTTGATCGCATCGTAACTTGTGTAGCAGAATCGATTGGAGTAAAATCTATATAAGGAAGGAATCCTTCGAGAATACACACGCGAACAAGACGTCTTTATTGACATCGCCACATATACATGGTTGGCAAAAGACTATCGCGCTTCGCAACGGTAAAGATGGCCAGTTCTATGCTAGAGATCAGAGCGTTCAGACAGCAAGATAGACTCGCTTGTATCGAGCTCTTTATCCAGGTTTTCTGTCTCCCACCCTGGAACGACCAGTGGTCACTCGAAAGCGCCGGAGACTACCTGGATGATATCGTTGATACTCCTGGGTTCTTCGGCGTCGTGGGCTACAACGATGGCAAATTAATGGGCGTTTGTCTGGGACACAGAAAACGCTGGTGGCAAGGAGACGAATATCACATCGAAGAGCTGTTCGTCGCCCCGCGAGTGCAGCGCCGAGGCATCGGCCGGCAAATCGTCGAGTATGCCAGGCAAGAACTGCATGCTGCAGGCATCGGCCGGGTGACGTTACTCACGGCCAGAGGCACGCCTGCTGATCGATTCTATAATAAGCTGGGATTCACACGATCCGAACGCCTGGTTTTTATGAAACTGGACTTGTTCGAGAATGCCGAGCGAAAGGAACAAATAAGCGAGTGAACCTCAACACACATTCCTTCATCCTTCAAAACAACGACATCACCCTGCGCCCAATGACCGAGAACGATTGGGACATCCTGCTCAGGTGGAACAGCGATCCCGAGGTACTCTATTTTTCCGAAGGGGACGACGTCACATCGTACAGCCTGGACGAAATCCAGGGCATCTATCGTGGCGTCTCACAAGACGCCTTTTGTTTCATCATCGAATTGAGCGGCGATCCGATCGGCGAAGGCTGGCTGCAAGACATGAACATGGACCGGATCCTAAACCGGCATCCTGGCAAGGTTTGCCGGCGCATCGATCTGATGATCGGCGAAAAACAGTTCTGGGGACAGGGCATTGGCACTACCGTGATCCGCATGCTGACCCACTTTGGCTTTGAGCAAAAGACGAGCATGATTTTTGCCTGTGGCGTCGCCGATTACAACCCTCGCAGCCTGAAGGCGTTTCAAAAGGTGGGATTCGAGATCGTTGACAAAATAAAAGAGCTGCCTGGGAGCAAGGCCGAATACGTGTATGACCTGGCGATAACCTGGACGAAATGGCAAGAAATGACTGCCAATAATTCGCAGCACTACTCGCCGATCCGGTTTTCCTCAATATAATCCCACCTGATCTGATATCCCATCCCTGGGGCCTGCGGCACGCTCACGTACCCCTCATCATCAAGCGGATCACAGATCGTTTCCAGGTACGGCGGCACCGCATCATAATCCACGCCGGGAGCCACCAGGCCGCGCTCGTAATACTCGCACGTGTCCTCGCTGGTTGCCGCCAGAATCTGCAGGTTAGCAAACCCGCTCATGTGGATTTCACACTTGACCCCATATGCCTCACACACCGCAGCCATCTTTTTTACACCGGTGATCCCGCCTCTCAGCACGTCAATGCGACTCATATCCGAAGCCCCGCGCCGGATCCAATCGGCACGGGTGTATACGCTGCCGGCGGCGATCTCGGGCGACAGGATCGGGATGTCCAGCTCGCAGCACAGCTTTTCGTAAGCCGCGACCCGGTATTCAAGCATCGGATGCTCGTACCAATAAAAACCGAGCTTTTCCAGCTTGCGTCCCACGCGCAGCGCCTCTTCGTAGGTTCGATAGGTGCCCCAGGGATCAAAAGACAGCACCATCTCGTCGCCCACCGCCGCCCGCACCGCGCGGCACAGTTCGATGTCCTGCTCGATGTGCGATGGACGGCCCGGATCACGCTGCTGCGTCACCGGATCCCAAAAGTAATAGGGATGGATTTTATAGTGTCCGTAGCCCCTTTCCTTGCATACCAGGGCGTGCTGTGCATACACCTCGGGCGTGCCCATGTTGGGAAAGGTGCTGGCATAGGCCTTGACCCTGCTCCGGCACCCGCCAAGCAGCTTGTGCACCGGCACGCCAAACGCCCGCCCCTGCAGATCCCACAAAGCCATATCGATCACGCTGATCAGATTCTCGGACATGTTGGCCACCCACATCCAGTGCCAAAACTTTTCGCGATCGAACGGATCCTGGCCCACGAGCAGCGACCTGAGCCTGCCCATTAGCTCGGCCCGTTCGTCCGGGCGCAAGCCATCCTGGTCTCCGTGACCGTGCCCGCCCAGGTAATATCCCTCAATCCCTTCGTCGGTAACGATCTTGGTCAGCGTCTGGATGACGTTCGTCTCGGGCAACACCCTGCCGTTCGAAAACGGCTTTCTCTGAACCTGGAATGGGATCACCTCCAGATCGACAATTTTCATTTTCACTTATCCACCTCCATATAGCTCGTCCACCACTGCCTGTAGCTCGCGCTGCGTCATCTCGTCCAATGGCGTCATCGGACCGCGTATCTTGGTCGTGCAAATAATGCCTCGCCGCTGCAGCACAGTTTTGCTGACCCCATAAAATGCCCCCGGTGCCTGCCCCATCAAACGGTTGATCGGCAAAATCCAGCGATAGAACGCCTCTCGCGCGGCCGGTTCGTCGCCATTCTGAAACGCATCCCACACGGCGACAAACGCTTCCGGCTGGCAGCAGCCGGGCATCGTCCCCACCGAGCCGCGCCGCATCTCTTCGATGAAATAGTTGCCGCCCATACCGCCAAAAACCGCGAGCCGCTCCCCTGCCTGCTCCACGGCTTGGGCGACCTTGTATGGAGCAGGACCGCTTTCGACCTTGATATAGCGCACCTGCTCGCACACCTCTGCGATCTGCAG
>JAFGJF010000516.1 GCA_016929205.1 Anaerolineae bacterium | reverse complement strand
GGCTCGACCGCGCGGCACCCCAATGCAGCTCAGACTGTGGAGCCTATCGCCACGAGCGCGACCTTTGCTGGAGACGTCGCACTGGCAAAGCGTCTCAGTTTTCTGGTTCAAGAGGGCTATGCCAGCAGCCTGGTCGAGGCAGCGATTCGATTTGTGATCGGCAAAGCCGAGGTCTCAACGACGCTGGTCGGCATCTCGAATATGGAACAGCTTGAACAGGCTGTCACTTTTGCCAATCGGGGGCCGCTTCCCGTCGAGGCGCTGGACCGCCTGAATGAAGTCTGGGCAACCTATTAAAACCCCAAGGAGGACTGTAAAATGCGTGTATTGGTTATTTGTGACGATCGCTGGCATCCGGCTTCCACCGTCCGTGCGGGACTTGGCGCGCTGGGAAAATGTGATTTTGAATTCGACTGGATCGAAAACGCCGCCGAATGGTCGGCAGAGCGTATGGCCGACTATCCAGTGGTGCTTTTTACCAAGTCGGACAATGTTACGGCCGCCGATGAGCGATCCTGGGTGACCGAAGGGGTTCAGCAAGGCTTTGTCGATTACGTTCGCAGAGGGAATGGGCTATTGGCGGTGCATTCGGGCACGGTTTACGCGCGACAGCCTACCCTGCGCGGTCTGATCGGCGGCGCATTCACCCACCATCCGGAGCAATGCCCGGTGACAATGGAACCACAACCAGGGCACCGGCTGACGACGGGCAGCACGCCGTTTACCCTGGTCGACGAGCACTATATGATGGAACTGGACGATAGCCGGGCCGACGTGTTCATGACGACAACATCAGAACACGGCACTCAGCCGGGCGGCTGGACACGCACCGAGGGGAAGGGGCGCGTCTGCGTGCTCACACCCGGCCACAATGTCGAGGTGTGGCAGCACCCATCCTTCCAGGCCTTGACGATCAACGCGCTGCGCTGGTGCAGCAAGGCACCTGAGCAGGGAAAAGAGTAACGATGCACAATACGGCATTTGTCACCGGTGCAAACTGCGGTTTGGGCGACGCGCTATAATGAATAGCGACCGGTGATACGCAATTGGCAGGGTCGCGAGTGGCCCTGGTAACTCAACGAACCTAATTCACAGGAGAAAACGATGAAAGTAAAGATTGGTTTTGTACCTTCGTACCGCTTCCGACACAGCGAATGGTGTCAAAAAATGCGCGACGATTCGTTAGCGACGTTTGCTCAGATCGCGGGATTAGAGGTAGTGGTGCCCCAGGCATCACCCGACGGCCAGACGCCAGACGCAGCCAAGGGCCTGACCCCGCATGGCATGGTGCACAATCTCGACGAGGCCGAAGCCGTGGCCGAGTATTTCCAAATGAACAAGGTCGATGCGGTCATTCTCTGCCCGCTCGACTTTGGTGATGAGCGATCGGCGTCCAAAATTGCCGAAAAGCTGGGGGTACCGGTACTGCTCTATGCAACCAAGGAACCTCCAGGCCACGATGATCCCGGTCTGGGCCGCGTGTCTGACTCGTACTGTGGCAATTTGTCTATGGCATCCGGTCTGTATCGCCGCAAGATTGCTTTTCGCTATGCCGGGTTGTTCTTTCCCGACGAGCCTGCGTTCAAGGCCGAGGTGGAGACGTTCGTTCGGGCGGTGGCTGTTGTCAAAGGACTCAAAGGTGCCAGATTGGGACAGGTGGGCGTGCGTCCGGGCACATTCGAGACGGTCGGCTATGACGAGACAGCGATGATCAAAGCCTTTGGACAGAACGTGATCTATGCTAACCTGAGCGATATCACCAGTGCGGCAAAAGCGCTGGCCGATGACGACGCCCGGGTATTGGCCACGATCGCTGACATCAAAGGGCAGTTCACAACCGTCACCGTGAGCGACACCTACCTGCTCACGGCGGCCAAGCTAGAGGTCGCACTTGCAGAGTTCTGGACGCGCAACAAGCTTTCCGGTATGGCGATGCAGTGCTGGCCCTCGATCGGGCGAGAGTTGGGCATTTCAGTGTGCGCGATCTATGGCCGCTTGACCGGAAAGGGGATGCTCACCGCGTGTGAGGCCGACATTCTTGGCACGTTGTCGATGATGGTCAACTATAGCGCCGCGTTAGGCGAGACCGTGCCCCACTTTATCGACTGGACGATCCGCCACCGGGAGAATCCCAATCAACTGCTGGCCTGGCACTGCGGCAACGCGCCTGCCTGCCTGGCCAAGGATCCAGATAGTACAGCGCTGCGTTCGCGCAAGGACATGAAGGGAGAACTCGACGTATCCGAGGACGACCCACAGGCCGGGCTGGCACAGTTCCAGATCAAGCCAGGCGTGGTGACATTCTGCCGCATGGCCGAGTATGACGACAAGTGGAAAATGTTGATCGCCACGGGCGAGATCGTGCCCAGCGATGAAACGCTGGCGGGTACCTGGTCGTGGGTGCAGGTCAAGGATCATGACACACTGTATCGCACACTGGTGGAGGAAGGGTTTGTCCACCACGCGAGTATGATCCACGGCGATCAACGCGCGGCGCTGCTCCAGGCGTGCAAATTCCTGGACATCCAGCCAGTGGTGGTTGAGTAGCGCCAAGTATGAACAATCAACCTCAAATTGTCGGACTCGGTTTGGCTACGCTCGATGTGCTCATTCGCTTGAACGACATGCCCACCTGGGAAGGCCACAGCCGCGCTGACGGCTTTCGCTTCGACGGCGGTGGACTGGTCGGCACGGCGATGGTCGCCGCAGCCAAGCTCGGCGCTCAGGTTGGTTTTATTGGCACGGCAGGGACGGATGAATCGGCAGATCTCAAACTGAAATCATTTCGAGAATGCGGCGTCGACTTGAGTCACCTGGTACGGCGCAACGGACCGGATGATCACGTGATGCTGGTCTTTGTTCACAGCGAGACCGGCGAGCGCGTTTTTGCCGGCGTGCGGGGCGGGCATCATCAGTCGATTCAACCCGAAGAATTGGATAAAGCTTACATCACCGGAGCCGATTACCTACATATCGACGCTATTTTGCACCACGAAGCGATGTTAAGTGCTGTGCAGTGGATGAAAACGGCGGGCAAGACGGTAACGATGGACGGCAGCAAGACCAACGGTGTGGTCGGCAAAGAACATCGCGCGTTGATTCCCTACGTCGATGTGCTGATCACCGGCGAGGGCTACGGGCGCGGACTGACCGGCCATGACGATATTTGGGCAGCGGGCGATCAAGTGCTGGAAATGGGCCCACGCGTGTTCATCGAGACGCGCGGCGACCAAGGCTGCTTTGGCGTGACGAGGGAAGAACGGTTCCATATCCCGGCGTTCGATGTGGACGTGATCGACACCACTGGCGCGGGCGACGTCTTTCACGGGGCATACATCGTGGGCATGATCCATGGCTGGACGCCGCAGCAGTGTGCCCAATTCTCGGCTGCCGTTTCGGCAATAAAGTGCATGAAATTGGGCGGCCGCGCCGGAATTCCGACCTTTGAGCAGACAATGACATTTTTGCAGGAACGCGGCATCGAGTGGTAAGCGTCGGGATCGGAAATGTGACCCATCTCTGTCCTTGACGGATGACGTTTGACGATTTACATACAAAACCATATATGGAGAAAATGAACAATGCCTCTCGTATCGATTTTGAACGAATTGAAAAAAGCCCAGACGGGCGGTTATGCAATCCCATGTTTCGACACATTTGAGATGCACGGCACACTGGGTATCTTGGATGCGATTGAAGAAAAACGCGCGCCGGTGATGATCGGCCTGTACACGCGGATGTTTGATCAACCCAACCCACGCGCGCTCACCGACTATATCAAGGCCCTGGCACAAGAAGCCACTGTTCCCGTGTCGATCATCCTCGACCACGGCGCAAGCTTTGAGCACTGCATCAAGGCACTGCATGTCGGCTTTACCGACGTGATGTACGATGGCTCCAAACTGCCCTTTGAGGAAAACGTCGCCGTGACCAAAAATGTCGTCCAGGCAGCTCACGCGATCGGCGCGGCAGTGGAAGCTGAACTGGGCCACGTCGGAACGGGCAGTAATTACAGCGAATTCGGCGCGCAGGGCAAAGGCTTTACCGAGCCGAACTTGGTCGAAAAATTTGTTGAGGAAACAGGTGTCGACTTTTTGGCGATCGCCATCGGCACCGCGCACGGCCTGTATGACGGCGAGGTCAACCTGGCGCTCGACCTGTTGGCCGAAATCCGCGAGCGCGTCGATATTCCGCTCGTGCTGCACGGCGGGTCAGGTCTGTCGGACGCGCAGTTCCAGGCGGCGACCAAGGGTGGCATCCAGAAAATCAATATTTTCACCAATCTGGCAGTCGAGTCAGGGCGGCGGATGATCGAGAACGCACAGACCGAAAAAGCGTCGCTGTTCAGTATGACGATGCAAATCCGCCAGGCGTTCCGTGCCGAATGCGAGCGCCTGTTGGACGTGTTTGGCACCACAGGCAAAGCGTAAAGATGCTACTGGGTAGTTCGTTCCTGCTGCAGATCCTCGTCTCGGGGTATCTGCAGCAGCGCCCTTACAAACTACCTTTCTACCGCACGATGGCGATATTGCGCAGTGCGACCTTGATGGCAACCGCACTGGTCATCTTGTGGATCCCTATGGACAGCCCGTGGCTGGTCATCCTCTTTTTTGCAATGCTGACGGCCTATAGTATGGGTGCCGGGCTGACCGGTCTTGCTTTTATCGATATGATTGCCAAGGTGATTCCACCTACACATACAGCTTTGTGAAAACGCCTCCTGAAAAAGTCATCGAGATCCGCGCTATCCTGGAAGATAAGGCACAGACATAGGAGAATGGGACTATGATCTATCAGCATCTTTTTCACCGTGTGCAAGAGCCGGCGACGGTACGGGCAGGGCTCATCGGCGCCGGACAGTTCGGCACCCCCATCGTCACGCAAGCGCCGCTCATCCCCCGTTTGGACATACCTGTCGTAGCCGACATCAACGTCAAAGCGGGCCAGCAGGCTCATCTCAAAGCAGGCTATGCACAAGAGGATATCGCCGTGTGTGAGAACCGCGCTGCTGCCCTGCGTGCGCTGGAAACCGGAAAACGCGTTGTTCTCCAGGATGCCTTGTTGATGATGAATCTGCCCCTGGACGTCATCGCTACGGCCACACGATCGCCCGGAGCAGGCGCGGCCTATGCACTTGAAGCGATCAATCACGGCAAGCACGTAGTCATGATTGACAAGGAGGCCGACAGTGTCGTTGGGCCGATACTCAAACATCTGGCCGATAGTGCGGGCGTCGTCTTTACGACAGACGACGGCGACGAGCCCGGTTTGGTGATGGGGTTGGTGTCCTGGGCACGTGCGCTTGGCCTACGCGTATTGTGCGGTGGCAATCTGCACGGCTGCCTCTACGATCCGGCTACAGCAAGTGTCACCAGCCGAGGACGAACGGTTCAGGTGCCCGAAAAAGATCGATGGGCACTGGAACGCATCCCTGCCGGAGAGGCATCGCGCTATGCTGAAACACGCCGCCGCACCTTTACGGATTGGAGGGTGGACGAAGAGTGTGGTGATCCACTCGCTCATATGGCCGTCCTGGCAAACGGTACCGGCTTGCTGCCCGACGTTCCGGCAGGGCACCGCCCCGTGGTACGTTATCTAGAACTACCCGAGGTGCTCTGTCCGGTGAAAGATGGCGGCATTCTCCAGACGCAAGGCGTTGTGGATATTCCAGCCATATTGTACCGGGCTGATGAGCCCAACCCTGGCGGTGGGGTATTTATTGTCGTCGCCAACGATGATGTGGTTTCGCGAGATATCATGATCCAAAAAGGGGCCATCGCCAACAGCCGCAGGACGGCGATGATGCTCTACCGGCCATATCATCTATGCGGTGCGGAAACTGCGATGTCCATCTTGTGTGCCGGGCTGCTGCACGTCCCCACAGGAAGCGCTGAGGTGCTGCCGCGTGTCGATATCGTCGCCACGACGGCCCGCGATTTCCAGGCCGGTGAGATCTTGGGAAGTTCCGGTACACTGGGCTGGAATCGAGATCTGCGAGCGTCGCTGGTGCCGGCGTTTCCGCTATCCGACACTGATCCGGTGCCCTTCTTTATGTTGGAAGAAAATCGTCTGATAAAGGATGTGCCCGCCGGAACCACGATCACCATGAACATGATCGCGCCTCCGACCCGTTCGGCGCTCTGGTCACTGCGACGGCAGCAAGATACACACTTTTGAGATAGGGCATATTTGCAGACCACCGGGAACGAAAGGAGAAGGATCATGACTGTTTCACGGATCACCATATCGGACGGCGGGCCGACGTTCTCGCGCATCGCCCAAGGGTTTGGAAGTGCGGTCCGCTGGCAAAAGAATCCCCACGAGATCCTCGAACACGTTAGCGAATGTATCGATCTGGGTGTCACGACACTTGACATTGCAGCCGTCTATGGTGGAGGGCAAGCCGAAACGCTGCTCGGCGATGCCTTGGCACTCAAGCCTGCCTTGCGGGATAAAGTACAGCTTGTCACCAAGTGCAGCATCGGCATCTGGGATACCTCGCAGTCTTACTATGATACGAGCAAGGCGCACATCTTGTGGTCGGTCGACCAATCCCTCCGCAAGCTAAAGACGGATCGCGTGGACGTGCTCCTGATCCACCGTCCCGATCCGCTGATGGATGCCGACGAGGTCGCCAGCGCCTTTTCAACATTACGGCAGTCGGGCAAGGTCCTTTTCTTTGGCGTCTCAAACTTTACGCCATCCCAATTCGAGTTGTTGGCTTCACGGTTGAGCTTTCCCCTGGTCACCAATGAAGTCCAGTTCTCGGTGATGCACCTGGATAGTTGGTACGATGGCACCCTGGATCTGTGCCAGAAACTGCGCATCTCTCCGATGGCTTGGGGACCACTCGGTGGAGGGCGTCTTTTCAAGGGTGACACTGAACAGGGCGTTCGGCTGCGCGAGGAGCTGGGTCAGATAGGAAAAGATCTCGGCGCAACCATGGATCAGGTAGCACTGGCATGGCTTCTCAAGCATCCCGCCGGCATCGTCCCTATCCTGGGGACTGGAAAGGCTGACAGGATACGAAACGCGGTGCAGGCAGAAGGCATATCGCTCTCTCGCGAGCAGTGGTTTAAAATTTGGGTTGCCTCTACAGGAAACCCACTCCCTTGACGGTCATTGAGCCTGAAAAAATCGTGGAGCGAAGGATCGAGCCAAGTACATTGGCGATTCAGAGCGTTCAGAACGGTTCGTATCTATTCGTAGCAAGCACACGTGTGCTTGCTCGACACAGAAAAGGAAAAAATGGAGGTCAAGAAAATGAATGGCTACACAGGCAAAATATTGCGCGTCGATCTATCGCGCAAGACGATCGAGGTCGAGGAGCCGCCGGAGAGCTTTTACCGGCGCTATCTGGGAGGAAATGGGTTTGTCGCTTACTATTTGCTCAAGGAAGTGCCAGCAGACGCTGACCCGCTGGGGCCCGAGAATCTACTGGTTATGGCCGGAGGGCCGATGACCGGCGTACCCATCGGTGGAGGCGGGCGCAGCGTCGTGGGGGCAAAATCGCCGCTTAACGACGGCTACGGGGAGGCCGACGTGGGTGGGTTCTTTGGCGCCGAGATGCGGCGCGCCGGGTTTGACGCGATCGTCGTTCGCGGCCAGGCCGAGAGCCCGGTTTATTTGTGGGTCCACGGCGGGGAAGCCGAGATCCGCCCGGCAGACCACCTGTGGGGAATGACAACGTTGGACTGCCAGACGGCCGTGTGCGAGGAATTGGGCGCGCCGCACGCGCGCCTGGCTGCGATCGGCCCCGGCGGAGAAAAGCTGGTGCGCTATGCGTGTGTGATCAACGATACCAAGCACGCCGCCGGACGCACCGGGCTCGGCGCGGTGATGGGCGCCAAAAAACTCAAATGCATAGTTGCCCGAGGAACGACGGCAGTGCCGCTGGCCGATGAAGAGGGTGTTCGAACCCTGGCCCAGTGGATGGCCAAGCATTGGCGGGACAAGTCCCTGCAAATGCACGAGCTGGGCACAAACGGCGGACTGCTTGGGCTCAACGTGACCGGCCGGCTGCCAACGCGCAATTTTCAAGATGGGCAGTTTGAGGGTGCAGAACAGATCAGCGGCGAGGCGATGCGCGATACGATCCTGGTCGATCGAGGGAGTTGTTTTGCTTGTCCTATCCGCTGCAAACGCGTGGTCAAGGTCGACGAGGGCCGTTACCAGGTCGATCCCGAATACGGCGGCCCCGAATACGAGACAGTCGGCGCGTTCGGCTCCAACTGCGGCGTCGATGACCTGCCGGCCATCGCCAAAGCCAACGAACTGTGCAACGCCTATGGCCTGGACACCATCGCGACGGGTATGGCGGTCTCGTTTGCGATGGAATGTTACGAAAATGGCCTGTTGACGGCTGAGGATACCGGCGGTTTGGATTTGCGCTTTGGCAATGCGGAAGCGATGGTCGACCTGACACGTTTGATCTGCGAGCGCCAGGGACTGGGCGATCTGTTGGCTGAGGGGCCAACCCGTGCGGCGGCCGTGATCGGCCGGGGAGCCGAGGCATTCGTCCTCGACGTCAAAAAGCAGCCTTTTCCGATGCACGAGTGCCGCGCGCGGCACGGCCAGGCACTGGGTTATGCTCTTTCGCCAACGGGAGCCGATCACATCCACAACATGTGGGACGACAGCCTGTCCGATGATCCGTTGGGCGAAAGCTGGCAAAGCTGGGGCATTTACGTATCGGTGCCTGCGACCGAACTGAACGCCCACAAGGTGCGCGCCTATATGGCGACGGCCAACTGGCGATGGTTCCGGAACAGCGTGGGGTGCTGCGCCTTCTTGCCCTGGTCGCAAGATCAGTACATACAGATCGTTCGTGCCATCACCGGCTGGGAGACCAACGTTTACGAGATGCACAAATGGGGAGAGCGGGGACTGACGATGGCCCGCGTCTTTAATCTGCGGGCGGGGATGACGCGCGCAGACGATGTCCTCCCACCGCGCACCCGGCAGCCACACGTCAGTGGCACGTTGAACGAAAAACCAATCGATCCGGAGGTGCTGGACCATGCCGTTACCCTCTACTATGGCATGATGGGCTGGGATCCCCAAACGGGCGCGCCTACTGAGGCCAAGCTGCACGAATTGGACGTGGCCTGGGTCGCGTGAGTACAGAGCGGCGTGCTCATACTCCCATAACCGAGGGCTTTTTCCAGTCCCTGCGCTATCTCCAGGAGCTTCGGGACAAAGTGTATTCGGACTAGCGCTGGATTCAACCAACCAGTAACTCGTATCAGGAGGCAAATCGTGCAATCACCACCCAAAGGGTCTTCAGATCAACCGGCTCAACCATCAAATTACAAAGAGGCCATCGTTTACCTGACGGCCAAAGATCCTTTCCGTCTACTGGCTGAGATAGAACACCGGGCCTTTGAGCCCCTCAATCAGCCCGATGAGACCTATCCGACGATCATGATCGACGTCGACAAAACCTTTCAGACAATTGAAGGATTTGGCGGGGCGTTTACGGATGCAACCGCCATTACTTTTGCCAAATTGTCAAAAGAAGAACAAGAGAGATTTCTAAAGGCGTGTTTCGATCCCGACGAGGGGAACGGGTACACGTTGTGCAGAACCACGATCCATAGCTGCGACTATTCCGCAGAAATGTACACCTATGCAGAGGTGGAAGACGACAAAGACCTGGAACATTTTTCCATCGAGCACGATCGAAAATTTCGCATTCCCCTGATCAAACGGGCGCTTGAGACCGCACAGGGCGGGATCAAGATTTATGCCTCACCGTGGAGCCCGCCCGCCTGGATGAAGACAAACAACGATATGCTGTATGGCGGCAAGCTCAAACCAGCGTATTTTCAAACCTGGGCCGATTATTTTGTCAAATTTGTCAAGGCCTATGATCAAGAGGGCATTCCGATGTGGGGCTTGACCGTCCAAAACGAGGCGGCGGCCGTGCAGGTTTGGGAATCGTGCGTTTTCACAGCGGAAGAAGAGCGGGACTTTGTGCGAGATTACCTGGGCCCCACCCTCAAAAAGAATGGGCTATCCGACTTGAAGCTCATGTTCTGGGACCACAATCGGGGCATTATGTACCAGCGCGCCGAAGTGATGTACGATGATCCCGAAGCGGCTCAGTACATTTACGGCATCGCTTTTCATTATTACGTCGGGCACCACTATGACAATGTACGAATGGTCCACGATGCGTTCCCGGATAAAAAGCTGATCTATACCGAGGCCGGTATGGGGGGAAGTTGGGAAACGGGCGTCCACGTTGCCAAGAACATGATCATCGATCTAAACAACTGGACCAACGGCTGGACGTATTGGAACATGCTCCTGGATGAAACCCGAGGGCCTCGACATGCGGGCGGCCTCGGCGGCACGAGCATTGTGACAGCGGACACGCAAACCGGAGAGGTCTCCTATAATCCTCCGTTTTATTATTTTGGACACTTTTCCCGGTTTATCAAGCCCGGCGCCAAGCGGATTGCCTGCACGTCCAGCAGCGACGATTTTTTGGCAACGGCGTTTATCAATATGGACAGCCAGGTGGCCGTCGTGATTATGAACCTGAGCGATGCGGATCGCATCTTTCAACTCTGGGTGCAAGGCCAGGTGGTAAAATATGTTGCACCGGCGCAATCGATCATCACGATGGTCCTTTGAGACACCCACAGGGGGAGCATAGGATATGATCATCAAGAACCGGGCCGAGATCCTTTCCTGCGGCGACGGGGAGGGCCGGGCCATTGCCCTGGACATCCTGGAAGGCGGGCTGGCGGCGGCCGATCCCTATACGAACACCCGTGGCCTGATCCGCATCCAGGAGGATAGGTTGTCGGTCGGCGGCAGCCCCGAAAAAGACGTTTCCGGGTTTGGCACACAGCATTTTGACCTCTCTGAGATAGAACACATCTATGTCATCGGCGCAGGCAAG
>JAFGJF010000071.1 GCA_016929205.1 Anaerolineae bacterium | reverse complement strand
GGGACGGCTGCAAGCACCTATACATATGAACCCTAGATCGAATCACTGTTATGCTCTAATCTGAAAACACGCGCTAAAAAGGGAAACCCGCACCGTGCAGGTTTCCCTTTAAGTCGTTGGTATAGCGCTTGTTTGGAGATGAGAACAGACAGAATTTCCTATACAGCAAGAAAAAAACGGAAAGCGAAGGAAAGAATTATGGAAAGTGTTACACCTCGAATGAAAATACGGGACCTCTTGGCATACGCCATCGGCTATGCGTTTTGGTTCATCGCCGCGGCGATATCATTGGTGGCTGTTTTTCAAGCCCGAAACACACTCAATACCATTTGGCCCGTCTTTGGAAACAGCAACCAATGGCGATGGCTGCTGCGCCCGATCGACCGCTTTGGCCTCCTGTTCCTCGGCCTGGTCTGGCTGGTGTACGTCATTTTTATCGAGCACTATTACCGAGAAGGCGTGACCGTGCTGCGAATGAAACGCGACGGGCTGCACACCAACATACTCATAGGGAACGTCCCGCAAAACAAAGTGATGCGCTTTCTGCGCCGGCTTGGCCTCGACATCCTGGGATGGCGCATTGTAGTGACGATCATTCCCGCCATCCTGGTTTTGGCCATTGTTTATCTGCTTCAGCAGCTCGGTTTTTGGCTGCTGACAATCGTGCGCTAGTTCGTTTCAATTCCGGTGGAGAAAACCATGCCAGATATCGTCGTTCGCCAAGGTTTTGAAATTGGCGAGTGCGCCACGTTTACCAAGACAATCAGCGAGACAGACGTCGCCACCTTTGCCGAGGTAACAGGCGATTCAAATCCATTGCATATGGATGACGACTATGCACGACGGACGCGCTTTGGCCGCCGGATCGCGCACGGCATGCTGACCGCAGGGCTGATCTCGACCGTCCTCGGCACCAAGCTGCCCGGGCCCGGAGCGATCTATCTCGAACAGACGCTCAAATTCCTGGCCCCGGTCTACTTGGGCGATACGATCGCGGCCGAGGTCGAGGTCATTGCCTGGCGAGCCGACAAAGGCATCATCACCCTCCGGACAACCTGCCGCAACCAGGATGGCCAAGAGGTGCTCGCCGGTCAGGCCGTATTGATGGTCTCTCGTTAGCCTATACCACTGTTTGTGATACACCTGTCTCCCTGGCCTTCCAACCAGGGAGATTTTTTACGCATTATTTGCGTTACCCTTGTTGACAACCCCCTCCTTGTATGGTATGCTGAGTGATAAAGACATTCAGTGTACACCCCATACACAAAACCAACTATCTGTGACACAAAATATGATGCGCTCGAAAATTCTGTACATCGATGATACACCGTCTGCGCGTATGTTGGTCAGACGGCTGCTCTCCAGGCAGTACGATTTTGAAGAAGCCGATGATGGCCTCAAAGGGATTGAATTGGCAGCCAAGATCAAGCCAGACCTGATCCTGGTCGATCTGCATATGCCGCACTTGAACGGCTACGAAGTGGCCACGCGGATCAAATCCCTCACGCCTGACGTGCCGATCATTGCCCTGACCGCAGACATCACCACGCACGTTCGCGAACGCGTTCTGGCCTCAGGCTGCGACGGATACCTTTCCAAGCCGATCGATCCGGATACATTTGTCGATCAGGTTCAGGCCTACCTGGGTGGCGAGCGCGAAAAGCTCCAGGACGACAGTTTTCGCCGTGAATATCAGCAGCGATTGGTTGCCCGGCTGGAAGAAAACGTCCGTGAACTCTCCGAAGCGCTCGAAAAAAACAAAGACCTGAACAAGCAAAACCTGCAATTGCTGCACAATGCGCAGCGCCGCGCCAAGCTGTTGGAGGCCGGAGCCCGGGTCAGCCGCAGCATCGCCTCGATCCTGGATCTGGATACGTTGCTCAACGCCATTGTCGACACCATTGCCGACGAATTCGGACTGTACTATGTTGCGGTCTTTTTGCTGGACCAGGATGAAACCTGGGCCGTCTTGCGGGCCGGTTGCGGCGATGCCGGTCAAAAACTGTTGAACCAGAACCACCGCCTCGGGGTTGGCGGGCAGTCGATCATTGGCTCGTGCACCAAAACCGGCCAGGCCTGCGTCGCCTCGGATGTCACCCAAATCCCCGGCTATGCGCCCAATCCGTTGCTCGCCCTGACCCGTTCCGAGATCGCGCTGCCGCTCAAAACCGGCGACAAGGTCATCGGCGCGCTAGACGTTCAAAGTACCGAACTGGCTGCCTTTTCTGAAGACGATTTGACCGCGTTACAGATCATGGCCGACCAATTGGCGATCGCAATCAATAACGCTCGCCTGCTCAATCGTCTCGAAGAAGCGCATCATGAATTGGTTCGCTCCAAGACCTACGAAGCGATTGCGACGGCAACCGGTGAAGCCATCCACTGGGTCGGCAACAAAGCCGCGCCCATTCCCGGCAGCATTGCCCGGATCACCGAAGACGTAGCGCGCTTTTTGTATATAGCTCACCTTTTACTCGACCAGGCCTCCCCCGAGTTGCGGGAACACAAATACGCACAATTGATCGAGCAGGCAGTCGTCGAAATCGCCGGCCATGGCATCGACATAGACGCGTTTCAAGATGCGTTGGAATCCCGCCCGCTCAAACGATTGCAGCGTGTGATCAGCATGGAATCGATCTTTGAAGACCTGGAAATCATTGAGGTCAGCGCACGCGCGATCCTCAACATCAAAGAAGATTTGATCGGCCCTGCCCGCAAGCGCAAAATCACAACCGTCTCTATTCCCGAACTGCTGACCGAGACCGTCACTCTAATGGGAATACCGAAAGACGCTGTGCGCACGGTTTTTGTCGGCGACCAGCTCGTCGTCAAGGCGGATCGAATGCAACTGGATCGTGTATTCGTCAATCTGATCAAGAACGCGATGGAGGCCATGCACAAGGTCGAGGACAAGACGCTCCTTCTTTGGGCACGCGTTTCCGACGACGGTCAATTTGTCGAGATAGACGTGACCGACAACGGCGAGGGGATCGCGCCCGACCAGTTGGAAAAAATCTGGATGGCCTTTTACACTACCAAGGGCGACCGGGGTGGAACCGGCCTGGGCCTTCCCGCCTGCGCTCAGATCATTGGCGAGTTGGGCGGCAGGCTCTCGGTGGAAAGCGATTGGGGGTTAGGGACGACGTTCACCGTGTTCATACCCATCGCGGAATAAAGGCCATCCATGCATCTTTTATGAAAGGACAAACACATGCAAGATATACGTATACTATTGGTTGATGACGAAAGATTGGTGCGTCGCAGTATGGAAAAGACGTTGCTTCGCGCAGGCTATGATGTCGAAACCGCCGGCAATGTCGCCGACGGACTGGCGCTGTTCAAAGCGGCGATAAGAGAAAGCGAGCCGTTCAACGTTGCCGTGTTCGACTTGAATATGCCCGATTTCGACGGGCAAGAGAATGCCGATGCCGGGCTGCACCTCCTGACCAAGGTCCTTGAATTGGACACAAGTTTGCCGGTCATTGTCTTGACAGCTTTTGACGATGTCACGCGGGCCAAAGAAGCCGTTTCGCGCGGCGCTCGAGCGTACTTGGTCAAGGGTCGCGAAGCCGGCCTGCTCGAACTTGTCGAGGACATTTTGGAATAAACAAGGCTTGAATGAGGAGTAAACAATGAACAACATAGCTGAAAGGCGCGCTGCTTTGCTCCACGCGGCAGCTCAGGTAGCGCATCACGTCACGTCGATTCTGGATCTCGATCAGCTCTTGAGCAAGACCGTCGATGTAATTTGTGATGAATTTGGGTTCTATTATGCCGGCGTTTTTCTGCTCGACAAGACGGGCGGGTGGGCTATCCTTCGTGCAGCGCGCGGCCAAGCCGGCGAAAAAATGATCGCTCAAGGGCACAAACTTCAGGTCGGGGGGCGATCGATGATCGGCAGTGCCATCAACCAACACCAGGCGCGCATCGCCTTGGACGTGGGCCAGGATTCGGTCCATTTCGACAACCCGCACCTGCCGCTGACCCGATCCGAGATGGCTTTGCCATTGCTCTTGGGCGACAAGGCGATTGGTGCCGTGACGGTTCAAAGCACCCAAGAGGCAGCGTTCAGCGACGACGATATCACCGCCTTGCAGGCCATGGCCGATCAACTGGCCATCGCCATCAATAACGCCTTGCTGCACACTGAAAATCAAGCGCTGCTGGCCGCGGCCGAACGGCGCGCGCGTTTGCTGGAAGCGGCGGCCGAGGTCGGGCACGGTGTGACCTCGATCCTGGACCTGGACGAATTGCTCAACAAAACCGTTGATATTATCTGCGACGCCTATGATTTTTACTTTTCGTGCATCTATCTCATCGATGAGGGAGGAGGATGGCTCATTCTGCGCGCCGCGCACGGCCAAGCCGGCCGGGCAATGCTCGACGCACACCATCGGCTCAAGGTCGGTGGCAAGTCGATGAACGGCACGGTCGCCGTGGAAGGCAAAGCCCGGATCGCACTCAACGTAGACCAAGATCCTAAACATATGAAAAACCCGCTGCTTCCGGATACACGTTCCGAAATGGTCATGCCGCTCTTGGTCAGCGGCAAGCTCATCGGCACGCTGGCCGTACAAAGCACCCACGAAGCCGCATTCAACCAGGACGACATCACCACTTTGCAGACGATGGCCGATCAGTTGGCCATCGCCATCAACAACGCCAGGCTGCATCAACAGAACGTCGCCTTGCTGGCACAAACCGAACAGCGCGCCCGGCTGCTCCAGGCTGCTGCACAAGTCGGCCATGGCGTGACCTCGATCCTCGATCTGGACGAGTTGCTCAAGAAAACGGTCGATATCATCTGTGACGCCTATGGTTTTTACTTTTCGTGCGTCTATCTGCTCGACGAAGCCAAGGAATGGCTGATCCTGCGCGCCGCCTATGGCATCGCCGGCGCGCAGATGTTGAATGCCAGACACAAGCTCCAGGTAGGCGGCCAGTCGATGAACGGCACCGTTGCCGTAGAAGGCCAGGCGCGGATCGCGCTCAACGTCGATCAAGATCCGAAACATTTAAAGAACCCACTGCTTCCGGACACGCGCTCCGAAATGGTCATGCCCCTGGCGATCAGCGGCGAGCTCATTGGCACGCTGGCCGTACAAAGCACCCAGGAAGCAGCGTTTACCCAGGATGACATTACGACGCTGCAAACGATGGCCGATCAACTCGCTATCGCGATCAACAACGCGCGCCTGCTGCGCGACCTCAAGGCCGCCCACGCCGAGCTGGTACGTAACAAGACCTTTGAAGCATTGGCGACGAGCACCATCGAAGCCATCCATTGGATCGGCAACAAAGCACTGCCGATTTCAACCAGCGTCGATCGGCTACGCCAAGATGTGGAAGAGATATCACAAGCTGACGCTGAACTGTTGGAATCAATACGCGAAGACCTGGGCATTGTCGACAACAATGCAAAACTGATCGTCTCCGTTCAGGAACACATGATCGGCCCGGCGCGCGACCAAAAGCCGCAGCCGGCCATGCTGGACGATGTGGTCAAGGATGCCATCGTCGAACGCAAGGTGCCTGCCGGGGTCATTGCCACCAAGATCGCCTCTGAGCTTCCCCTGGCCTGGGCCGACACGACCCAGCTCAGTCGTGCCGTCGGCTATGTTCTGGAAAACGCCCTGGAAGCGATACAGGATGCCGATGGTGGAAAAATCACGGTGAGCATTGCCCCCACCGATGACAACAAGTTTGTCGCCATCCGCATAGCCGATACCGGCCCCGGCATCCCGGAACAAGACCTGGATAAAGTATGGGCCACTTTTTATACCACCAAGGGAACGGGCCACGCCGGGCTGGGACTGTCTGCCACGTTACGAATTTTGCGGCAGATTGACGGGCAAGTAGAGATTGAAAATATTCCTGGCGCTGGCGTCCAGGTCTCGCTGCTGGCGCCGGCCCTTGACGACACACCTGCAGCCGTCGTCTCTCTGCAGGACAAAAACGTGCTGCTCATTGACGATGACGATCCCTGGAGCCGCTTTGCCCAAAACACGCTCCGGCTCGCAAGAAACAGCGTGACCGTTTCCAGTGACGTGCCACCGGACCTGGAATCGTTCGATACAATCTTGCTGGATAATGTCCTGGAAAACGGCGACAGCCTGACCATTCTCAAAGTATTGAGAAAGACTGGCGCACATGTCAAGACGACCGTCGTCGCATCCAGCATCCGCGTCGAACGAACGATGGCCCTGATGAACCGTGGGGCAAAAGATGTGGTCGACAAGCCTTATACAGCTCATGGGCTGGCCAAGCTGCTTACCTGATTGCTGTTGACACCCCAAAAAGCGTTTTGGACGAGGCTGTCCAAAACGCTTTTTTCGTCACTGCCGCCTGACGGGTACGTACCTTTCGGCGACAATGCGCTGTCCCTCTTGGCTGAGGCAGAAATCGACAAACTGCCGCGCTGCACCGGCTGTCGGCTCTTGCAGGGCAACGAGGTAGAACGGCTGGACCAGGTGATACCTTGAATCGGTAATGTTCGCCAACTCGGGAGCTGCCCCTTCGATGCGCACTGTCTTTACCGCCGGCGAAACGTGCCCGCGAGAGACATAGCCGATCGCATTGGGATGCGAGGCGACGTACTCGACGACGGCCGCGCTACCCGGCATCACAATTGCAGCCGGCGTGACTTTGAGGCCTTGCATCACCCGTTCATCAAACAGAGTCCGGGTCCCACTGCCCGGCTCGCGACTGATCACGACAATCTCGTCTTCTAAAGAATAGCCCACGTCGTTCCAGTGCCATTGGCGCCCGCTGAAAATGACCTGAATTTGCGCCAGCGTCAGGTCATCGAGCGGATTATCGGGGTGAACGACCAGGGCAATGCCATCGAGGGCAATCGGTGCTGCCCACACGCCTTGCGGTGGAGAGACCGCCACAGCGCCCAACGCCACTTTGCGCTGCCTAACCTGTTCGATGCCAAACGCCGAGTTGACACCCTGGATCGAGATTGATACGCCGGCATATTTACCCTCAAACGCCTCGGCCAACGCAGCCAACAGTGGCTCCATCGCCGTCGATCCAGATATGGACAGTTGAACGGGCTCTGGGGGCAGGGTTGGAGACGGCGTCGGCTTGCAGGCACTCGCCAGTGCGACAGCCAGAAACAGACAAAACAAGACGGTTCGTCCAAACCTTATCGAACAAACGAAATCACGAAACATATGATGCCAGCCAGCGTACAATAGATTGCAAACGCATACAGTTTGCCCCGGCGCAAATAATTGAGCAGAAAACGGATGCAGACATAGCCGGCGAGCGCCGAGACGGCAAACCCAACGAGCAGCGGCACCAGATTGTCCATCCACCCGCTGCTGGCAAACAGATCCTTGAGTTGCCACACCCCGGCGCCAATGATCACCGGGGCGCTTAGCAAAAAACTGTACCGGGCCGCCACGTCGCGTTTCACCCCGCGCACCAGCCCCGAAGCCATGGTTGCCCCGGAACGAGAGATGCCGGGAGCGATCGCCATCGCCTGCCCCAGGCCAATGAGCAGTGCGTCAACCCACCCCAGGTCGGATAAATCTCGTTCCTTTTGCCCCTGGTGCTCCGAAAAAGCCAACAAGCCCGCCGTTACCAGCAACAACAGCGACACAATACGTGGTGTACCAAACAAAGACTCGAAAAACGATTCAAACAGGACGCCGATCACCGCCGCAGGAAGGGAGCCAATCACGATCAACCACGCCAATCGTGCATGTACATCCTGCTGCGCGTACGCCACAACACCACGCACGCCTCCGTTTTTCAAACCACCCAGCGAGCGCAGCCCCCCCAGACCAAGATCTAGCAGATCGCGCCAAAAGACGACGACGACGGCAACCAGCGTGCCCCAATGTGCCAGCACATCGAATGCCCCTTTCATAGTGAGATCGAACGTCCAACCGAACAACCACGGGATCAGCGTCAGGTGGCCAGAACTGGAAACAGGGATAAATTCCGTTGCCCCTTGAAAAAGGCCCAAGATGAAGGCTTGAATGACGGTCATGTGTTGTGCACTCCTTTATTCATACAAAAAATAGGCTCGTCGCAATTGCTCAAACGCGCTCAGCGTGGTTTGCCAGCGTGACGCGATCTCGCGCACCGGGCATCCACGGTCGATCTGCTCTCTGACCCAGCCATTGCCGATCAGCAGGTCAAAGTGTGGTGGACGTCCTTCCCAACTGGTTTCCCGCCATGCAAACGCATCGGGCCACATGGATCTGATCGTCGAAATGACGTGCAGCCCTGTGCGCAGGGGATCGTAACTTGTGCGGTCGATCACGTGAACAAACACGCCCTGGCAGATTTCGCGGGCATATTTGAAAGCAGATGGGGTGAAAAACACAGGACGGAAACGCACTCCCGGCAGCGACAGCGCATTGAGCGCGTCTGCCAACGCGTATCCGTCAATCCAGGGCGCGCCAATGCACTCAAAGGGCGTTGCTGTACCACGCCCCTCGGAGACATTTGTCCCTTCCATCAGGCACATACCCGGGTACACGACTGCCGTCTCCAGTTTAGGCATCGCCGGAGAAGGCGGCACCCAAGGCAGCCCGGTCTGGTCAAACCACAGTTCACGTTTCCACCCTGCCATCTGCACGACCGTCAGATCGGCATTTAACCCCAGCTCAGTGTTGAAAAGCTGGGCCAACTCGCCCACCGTCAACCCATGCCGCAACGGAATGAGATAGCGCCCCACAAAAGACGCATAACCGGGTTCCAGCATCGGGCCGGCAATCACCTGCCCGCCAATCGGGTTGGGCCGATCGAGGACGATCAGCGGAACGCCACATTCGGCAGCAGCCTCAAGCACATAGCTCATGGTCCAAATATATGTATAAAAGCGCACGCCGACATCCTGGATATCGTAAACAAGAATGTCGATCCCGTGCAGCATATCCGGCGTCGGCTTTTTCGTCTCGCCATACAGGCTGTAGACGGGCAAACCGGTTCGCGCATCGGTCGTAAACGGCACGTCTGCGCCGTCGGCAACATGGGCGTGAATGCCGTGCTCTGGCGCAAAAAGGGCTGCCACGCTGCACGCCGCGTGCAGGCTGCACACGGCGTGCAGGGCATCCACAGCCGGCGTCACATCACCCGTAACAGCACTGGAACTGGTAACCAGCCCAACCCGTTTGTTGGCCAGCCAGTTACCGGGGTTGCCCAGAAGCCTATCGAGACCGCAGCGTATTTTGCTCAACAAAAGACCTCGCTATCTATCTATAAACATATGTATGAAATCAATGGGCATCCCGGCAAAGGTTCCGAATAGCTGCGAACCAGACGGTCCTCTACTCATAATGGGTGCCTGGGTGTTTGCCTCGACACACAACCCTTGTAACGATCACCGGGAATTATATCACAGTTTTGAATCTTTGTCGCCCAATGCCATTTTTCCTTGTCAGAGTGCTCAAAGTAGAGTATAATTCTTGTAGCGGCTTTGGGTACGCTTGAGCGGCTTCTAATGTTCTTTTAATGTAACTGTGGTATACTAGTCTAGCTTGAAAAACAATCGGCCGTTTCCGTGCCATCATTTATCACACAATATAAAACAGCATAGAAACGATTTCCGATAAATTGGAATAGATCTGAGGAAAGCAAGATGATGCGATTCGATCGGTTTACAGAACGCGCGCAAGATGCTGCTATGCGTGCGTACGAGATTTTGCAGCGATACAGTCACAACCAGGTGGATGTGGAGCACCTGCTCCTGGCCCTCTTGGAACAGCCCGAAGGCGTCGTTCCCCAGATTGTCAGCAACTTGGGCGCCGATGCCAATACCCTCGTTCAGCGGCTGGACGACATTCTCAAGGCCAGCCCCAAAGTAGCGATCTATGGTGGTGGGGCAGGTCAGGTATTCATCACCCCCCGTGTGAAGCGGGTACTGGATCAGGCGAACAAAGAAGCCAGCAACCTAAAGGATGAATATATCTCTACCGAGCACATCTTTCTGGCCATTGCCAGCGAGCGAGGAACACCGACGGATCGTATCCTGCGCGACAGCGGCATAACCAAGCAACGGATCTATGAAGCGATTCAGGATATCCGTGGTGGACAGCACGTGACCAGCCCCAATGCGGAGACACAATACCGCACCCTGGAAAAGTACAGCCGAGATCTAACCCAACTCGCCCTGGAAGGCAAGCTGGATCCTGTCATCGGGCGAGATCAGGAGATTTTGCGCGTCATCCACGTGCTCAGCCGCCGCACCAAAAACAACCCGGTGCTGATTGGCGAGGCCGGTGTTGGCAAGACGGCGATCATTGAAGGCCTGGCACAAAGCATCGCTGTGGAAGACGTACCCGAGATCTTGATAGGTAAAAAAGTAATCCAGTTGGATCTGGGCGCGATGGTCGCCGGATCGCGTTTCCGGGGCGATTTTGAGGAACGTCTCAAAACATCGTTGGAAGAAATCCAGCGCGCGCAAGGCGAGATCATTTTGTTCATCGACGAAATCCACAACGTCGTCGGCGCAGGATCAGCCAGCGGCGCCCTTGATGCCAGCAACATGCTCAAACCAGCTTTGGCACGTGGCGAATTACAGTGCATCGGTGCGACGACCCTGGACGAGTACCACAAATACATCGAAAAAGACTCGGCCCTGGAACGTCGCTTTGCACCTGTTTTCGTCGACGAACCCACTGTGGACGAGGCCATTGAAATGTTGCGCGGGTTGCGCGATCGTTACGAGGCACATCACAAGGTCACGTTTACCGACGAGGCCCTGATTGCCGCTGCCCAACTCGCGAATCGCTACGTCACCGACCGGCGTTTGCCAGACAAGGCGATCGACCTGATCGACGAGGCCGCCGCCAAACTGCGGATCGCCATTTACCAGATGCCGGACGAACTCAAAGCAATGAAAAAACAGATCCGCCACCTCGCCGCCGAAGAACAGGCGGCAGGCGATGCGCGAGACTATGAGCGTGCGGCCGAATTTAAAAGCCAGCGGCTGAAACTTGAAACCGAGTTCGACGAGGAGCGCGAGGCGTGGCAAAACGAGATGAACCTCGACGATTTTGTCGAAGAAAAGGACATCGCCCAAGTCGTCGAAATGTGGACCGGCATCCCGGTTTCAAACATGATGGAAGCTGAAGCGTCCAAGCTGCTCAATATGGAAGATCGCCTGCACGAGCGCATTGTGGGTCAGGATGAAGCGATCACCGCCGTATCGAATGCAATCCGGCGTTCTCGTTCCGGCCTCCAGGATCCGCGCCGCCCGATCGGCAGTTTCATTTTTCTCGGATCGTCTGGCGTGGGTAAAACCGAAATGGCAAAAGCCCTGGCGGGTTTTCTGTTTGGCAACGATGAAGCCTTGCTGACCGTGGATATGAGCGATTTCCAGGAACGGCACACCGTTTCCAGGTTGACCGGGGCGCCGCCGGGTTACGTAGGCTATGAAGAAGGCGGGCGTCTCACCGAGGCTGTACGGCGCAGGCCCTACCAGGTGGTTCTCTTTGACGAGATCGAAAAAGCCCATCCCGACGTCTGGAACTCGCTCCTGCAAATCCTGGATGAAGGCCGCCTGACCGATGGCCAGGGACATGTCGTCGATTTCCGCAACACGGTGCTGATTATGACCTCCAACATTGGCACGCGTTTTGCCAGCAAGGGCGGCACGATCGGTTTTCAACGCCCGGAGGACGACACAAACGGTCAGGAAAAAGAACTGCACCGCGAGATTCGCGAAGAACTAAAAAAGACGTTCCGTCCCGAGTTTCTCAACCGTATCGACGAGGTCATCATTTTCCACAACCTGACCCCCGAGCACATGATCGACATCGTCGATCTGCAAATGAGCGAGATTGCCGAACGGCTGCACGAGCAGAACGTCGAGATTTCTTTGACCAAAGCGGCGCGGGAATGGCTGGCTCACGAGGGATACGACCCGCAGTTTGGTGCGCGTCCGCTGCGACGCACCTTGCAGCGCCACATCGAGAACCCGCTCTCGCTCCAATTGTTGAGCAGCCAGGTCCATCAAGGCGCAATCGTGGCCGACGTTGAGGAAAACAAGATCGTCTTCCTGCCCGCCCAAGATGAACAAGAAAAAGAGGAGAAAGAAACCGAGCTTGTTGAAACTGTAGCAGCCGACGCGACTGAGGCCTAGCCGGTGCCAGTCCACTCGCCGACAAGCATTATTCTAACCCACGAGAACGCCGACCTGGATGCGATAGCCGCTTTGTTTGGCGCATCCAAGCTCTATCCTGAAGCGATCCCGGTTCTGCCCCGGCGCGTCAACCGTAACGCGCGACACTTTTTGACGCTGTATGGAGCAGACATGGGACTGAAACGCGTCGAGGAACTGGACCGGAGACGCATTACCCATGTGATCCTGGTTGATACACAATCTATGGTGACGATCAAGGGAATGGTGCAAGAACCAGAGGTACAGGTCGTCGATCACCATCCCCTTTCGCGTGAACTCAGACCGGGATGGTCATTCAGTGGCGACGTGTTAGGCGCAGCAACAACCTTGCTGATCGAGTGGATGGTGCAAGAAAACGTTCTGATTACCCCTATCGAAGCCACTCTTTTTTTATTGGGCATCTATGAAGACACCGGATCACTCTCATACCTCACCACCACTCCCCGCGACGTCCATTGTGTGGCCTGGTTGCTCGAACAGGGGGCCAGCCTGGAAATCGCCAACGACTTTTTGCACTATCCGCTGACGCCAGATCAGCGAGAATTGCAGGACGTGCTTGCCGAAAACATAGAGATGCTCGACTTTGCCGGCCATTCGGTTATCGTCGCTTCTGCCTCCTTTCCGCGTTATGTAGAAGAGATTTCGGTCCTGGCCCACAAGCTCCGCGATCTGTACGAACCCTCGGGTCTGTTTTTGTTAGTCGAGTTTGATAATCAGGTCCAATTGATCGCCCGTTCAGCCAGCGATGCCATCGACGTAGCCGTGATTGCTTTGGCGTTCGGCGGAGGTGGGCACGGGCGGGCATCGGCGGCGTTGATTCGCGATATGCCCCTTTCAGCAGTCAAGCAGCGCCTGTCGGAGCTGCTCAAAGAGCACATCCAGCCTGCGACGACGGTACGGCAGATTATGTCCTTTGGCGTACGCACTTTGGTCCCCTCAATGACGATCATCCGCGCCTACGAATTGATGCAGCGTTACGGTCACGAGGGCTTTCCCGTACTTGAGGATGGGCACGTGGTAGGCGTCCTTTCGCGGCGCGAAACCGAGCGGGCAATCGGATTGGGACTGGAGCACGCTGCCATTTCAACCTATATGACCAAAGGCACGATCCAGGTACGGCCCGACGAGCCGATAGAGATGGTTCAACAGGTGATGATGGACTATGGCATCGGACAGGTGCCAGTTGTATCGGAAAGCGGCAAGTTACTGGGCATCGTTACCCGCACCGATCTGATCCGTCATTTGTTTTCGTCGAGCCTGGATATGCAACGGCCTCGAAGAACCGAGATCACCGAGATGTTATCCCGATCCGTAAACCCGCACAAGCTCGATCTGCTGTGGCAGGCGACAGACTGTGCGCATGAATCTGGTTTTAAACTGTATATCGTTGGCGGATTCGTGCGCGATTTGCTTCTCGATCGCGAGAACTTTGACATCGACCTCGTTGTTGAAGGTGACGCCATCGCCTTGGCCAAACGCCTGGCCAGTCAGGGCGGCGGGCGGGTTCGATCCCATGATCGTTTCAGAACGGCCAAGTGGATTCTAGAGGATGGCGAATCGTTGGATTTTGTCACCGCACGCACCGAGTTCTACGCGCATCCGACTGCACTGCCCCAGGTTGAAAGCTCATCGATCAGGCAGGACCTCCATCGCCGCGATTTCACGATCAACACGCTTGCCATCCGCCTCGATCGAGAGCGATACGTCGAACTGCTCGATTTTTACGGTGGCAAGCAAGATTTGCGCACCGGTGTCATTCGCGTCCTTCACTCGTTGAGCTTGGTCGAAGACCCAACGCGTATCTTGCGCGCGGCACGCCTGGAACAGCGGCTTGAATTTCAGATCGAACCACGGACGCGAGAATTGATCTCGAGCGCGCTGCCGCTGCTGGGACGGATCAGCGGTGAGCGGATTCGCCACGAACTGTACCTTTTGTTTCAGGAGCCCAAGCCTGAATTGGGTCTGGCGCGAATGGAAGAGTTGGGCATCATCCGCCATATTCACCCCGGCCTGCGCTGCGACGGCTGGCTTCAAAGCAAATTCCGTCTCTTGCGCCAGGTGATGGATCAGTGGTACGAGACGAGCTGGAAACCCTTTTTTGTCGAGCAAGACCATGACGCACTGCACGGCTTGACCATCGAAGCATCAGATAACACGGCGCAGCTTTACCTGGCCCTGTTAACTTACCGGTTGATCGGCGACGAACTGGAAACGCTCATCTCGCGGATCAAGATCGTCCGCGACGACACGGACCTGTTGCACCAGGTCGCTGCGTTGCGCGATCAGGTTAAAGCACTCCAAATCCAGGACATGAGACCCAGCCAGGTCGTCGCTCTGCTAAAGCCTTTTTCTGGCCCGGCCATCCTCGTTACCTGGATCGCATCCGATTCACAGCGCGTGCATCAGTACCTGACAGACTATTGGCAAACGTACCGCCACGTACAGCCGCTTTTGACCGGAGATGACTTGAAAGAAATGGGACTGGCTCCGGGACCCATTTTTAGCAAGATTTTGTGGGCTTTGCGCAGCGCACGTCTTGATGGTCAAATCGCGACCGAGATTCAAGAAAGAGACATGGCACGCCAGTACGTTGCCCGGCACATCGGCGAACCGGCACAAGAGTAAAACAATGGATCTTTTTGACTACTCGCGCCAACAGCAGATCGACCACGATGCGCCTTTGGCCGCCAGAATGCGACCTCGAACGTTGGATGAATACGTCGGCCAGGGGCACATCATCGGGCCTGGACGGCTGCTGCGCCGCGCCATCCAGGCCGATCAACTCTCGTCGTTGATCTTTTACGGACCACCCGGCACGGGCAAGACGACACTGGCCACGGTCATCGCTCACACCACACAAAGCAACTTTATCACCATCAATGCCGTGCTCGCCGGCGTAAAGGACATTCGTGAAGCCATTGCCACCGCCCAAGAGTATCGTGGTATGTATGGCCAGCGCACACTGCTTTTTGTCGATGAAGTCCATCGCTGGAACAAAGCCCAGCAAGATGCGCTCCTGCCCTGGGTTGAAAACGGCACGATCATCCTCATCGGCGCGACAACCGAAAACCCCTATTTCTCGGTCAATCGCCCATTGGTCAGCCGCAGCCGCATCTTTCAACTGCAGCCGCTGGACGAAGAGGATCTGAGACAGATTGCCTGGCGAGCGATCCGCGATCCCGAGTACGGATACGGCAAGCTGGACGTCGATTTGCACGCCGATGCCCTCGATCACCTGGTCAACGTGGCAAACGGCGACGCGCGAGGCGTCCTCAACGCCCTGGAATTGGCTGTCGAGACGACACCGCCAAATGAGGCAGGCGTCATCGTCATCGACAGTGCTGTTGCGGAAGAATCGATCCAAAAACGAGCCGTGCTCTATGACAAAGACGGCGACACCCATTACGACACCATCTCGGCATTCATCAAAAGCCTGCGCGGTTCTGACCCCGATGCGGCGTTGTATTGGCTGGCAAAAATGGTCTATGCCGGCGAAGATCCAAGGTTCATCTTTCGTCGGATGCTGATCTTTGCCGGAGAAGACGTGGGCCTGGCCGACCCGAACGCCGTCCAGGTCGTCAACGCCTGCGCACAAACGTTTGATCGTATTGGCTTGCCCGAAGGACGGTTTCACCTGGCAGAAGCGACGTTGTACCTGGCGACCGCGCCCAAATCCAACTCGGCGATGGCATTTTTCGACGCCCTGGCAACCGTCGAAAACGAGCGCGAAGGCGACATCCCCGCACCGCTTCGCGATGGCAACCGCGACAAAGAAGGATTTGGGCACGGTCAGGGATACCTCTACCCACATGCCTACCGCGACCATTGGGTGGCTCAACAGTATTTGCCCACGTCATTGCAAGGCAAGGTATTCTACACCCCATCCGATCAGGGCTACGAAAAGCAGATCCGCCACCAGGTGATGCTGCGACGCGAGGCCCAGCTTGCCGCCATGCTTGATTCGAGCGCGCTTGCCCCTCCGGAAGTCCTGACCTTTTCGCCGGCCGACCGTGACCGCTGGCTTCAGCGAGCTATCGGCGCTATCGGCGAACAACTCGGGCAACTGCGCGATCGCGTGTTGAGCGCCATTCCTCTTCAGCGCCATCACGTTGTCCTGGATCTGAACGCCAGCACCGGCCTGCTCACCTGGGAAGCGGCGCGCCGCGTGCCCGAAGGCGGGGTATGGTCGCTGGCTGAAAACCGGCAGGCAGCGGAGGCCTTGCAGGAACAGGCAGCGCGTCTCGACGAACTCGATCGCCCCCACGTCCTGTGTGGCTCGCTTCAAGATCTGCCCGACTTGCTCGCTGCGAATGCACCCGCGATCCGTTTCGACGCCATTGTTGGGCGCAACGTGCTCACGACACAGAACGATTCACAGCGCGCTCGTGCAGCGCGCACGATGCACGAGTGGCTGGTGGCGCAAGGGATGATCAGCCTGGTGCAAGTCGTGCCGCGCCACACACAGCGTCTTTATCAACTGGTCGAGTGGCCGGACGGACAGCAGCATCTCGAAAAACGCGTTGCCGATGCCGAAGAGGACATTTACAAGAATCCCGAGGATAACTGGACAAATTGGGATATCGAGGATTTGCGCCGGGCTTTTATTGCGGCTGGTTTCGATCAGGTGGATATCATCCTGGAGACGCAGACGCAGGAACGGCTCATCACCCGGGCCTTGTTCGAGCGATGGTTCGACGCACAAAACAATGATCCGCGACCGACCTATGCACAGCACCTGCTGCGCCAGATTGAGCGCGATGAACTGCCTCAGGTGCGTTTGATTTACGAGCGCTCGCTGCTCAACCAGACGGCATTGTGGACATCGCGCCTCGCCTTTATCACCGCAAAACACTGAAAAAAAAGCCTTGCCGGGTTTGAGCCAAATTCGCCCCAACCCGGCAAGGCTTGGTATCCTCGACACATCTGGTCTCGCCTACTCCTCCCAGACGACGATCTCGGTCGGTTGAACCAGTGTGACCAGCTTTTTACCACGATTTGTTCGGTTCTCGCTTGGGATGCTGGCGACAGACACACGTTGCCGTTTGCCATCCGCTGCAAGGATGTCGATGTTGGTCTTGCTCGTCATTCGCCCCGCCGTCACGGCAGCGATATTGCCCGTAGCCTTGGTCTTGTTCAAGCTCGCCACCCCCTGGCTACCCCGGCCCTTGATCGGAAACTCGGCGATCGACACCCGTTTCATATATCCCTTTTCGCTCACAATGAGCACGGCCTGATCATCCGGGCTGGAAAACACGCTTCCGCCGAGCAGCACGTCATCCTTGTCCAGCTTGATCCCGGCCACGCCGCGCGCGCTGGGCGTCTGCTGGTCGCTCACCGAGCTGGCCTCGACGTGCAAGACCTTGGAATCGGTAAAGAACAGAATGGACCCTTTTTCAGTACATCTCCCGGCAAAAGCCACGCGATCGCCTGAAACCAGGCCAATCATTTCCGTCCACGTGCCTTCAATCACATTCTTGAGCACGGCCTCCATCGCCGTGCGCTTGACCCGCCCTTGCGCCGTGCCCATCACCAGGAATTCCGGTTCCTTGGGCGATTGTTCTCCGAGCACATCAAGGTAAACGATGCTTTCACCCTCCTTTAGCCCAATCTGAGTCCAGGAAGCCGTTTCCGGTATCTGACCTACCGGCGCGATCCACGCCTGCCCACGGCTAGAGATCATCATCACCTTATCGGTAGGCTGCGTCTCAATGCGTATCCGGTGCGCCGTGACCGCACGTGCAGACGTGCCCGTGCGCACGCGATAGCTATAAGCCGATTTGTCACAACGTTGAATGTCCTGGGTCGTGATCGCGACCACCTGTGGATGATCGGGCACGGCCAGCGCGGCCTCAGTGACAACTGTTTCGCTCTCGCCTGGCGCGGCATCGACAATCGTC
>JAFGJF010000515.1 GCA_016929205.1 Anaerolineae bacterium | reverse complement strand
GGACTGCGCTCGGCGGGTTGGCAAGTTGACGTGCACGATATCACTCAAGACGGCGTCCCCGATCCTGGCGGATACGACCTGTTGGGTCTCGGCACACCCACCTATTTTTACCGCCCGCCGTTTATCGTCCAGGACCTTGTCCGGTCGCTGCCCGCCCTGCACGGCACGGCGTCGTTCGTCTTTGTGCTGCATGGCACCCACCAGGGAGCGTGTGGAAACTGGATCCGAAGAAAACTGCGCGCCAAAGGGGCGACGGACGTGGGGTATTTTCACTGTTTTGGCGCCGATCACTGGTTGGGTTATGTCCGGCAGGGGTACCTCTTTTCGCCCGATGCGCCGACAGAAAGCGAACTGTCGGCCGCTGAGGCATTTGGACGGCGTCTTGCCCGCCGCTGTGAGACAAAGACGCGCGATGTGGAAGCGTTTGATAGTCCTACGCCGTTTGTATACTGGCTCGAACGTGCCTTGTCCTGCCGTCTTTTTACCAGGTTGGTGTACAGCAAAACGTTCCGGGTGGATGAGCGCTGTAACGCTTGTGGCCTTTGTATCAACACATGCCCGGTCAACAACATCACGGCCAGAACGGACAACAGACCCAAGTGGCATTCAAACTGCCTGTTGTGCGCGACCTGTGAGCTGGTTTGTCCCCAGGGCGCGATTCATTCGATGTTCGATTGGCCGATGATGTCCCTCTTTGAAACCCATAACATCCGAAAAGCGATCAAAACACCCTATCCATATGTCCAAGTCGAGCACGTTCGCGGAAAGACGCGGCGCGTGTAAGGCCGGCTCAAATCTCACAGTACATTGTGCGGTAAAGGAGGTATCTTGTGTCTCTAGATCGTACCATCGTCTTCAAGACCGAACGGCTGGCCGTGCGGCTGATGACCGAGCAGGACGTTGACCTGATCCATGATCTGTGGACCGATCCCCGCGTCATGACCTACGTGGGGTTCCCTAAAGGGCTGCGTATCACGCGAGAACAGATTCTGGAACGACATTTGAACACGAAAAAAGACGCATTCGAACAACTGCTGATCATCGAACTCGAGAAGAGTGGTCAGGCGATCGGCCATTGCAAGATGGCGCGTCCAAACGAGGAGAGTGTGGTTGATCCCGATGTCAAACTGCTGCCGGCGTTCTGGGGACACAAGTACGGTGCCGAAGTCTGGCAGGCGATGGTCGATTACGTGTTTACGCACACCGACTGCCAGATTGTATACGGATCGCCGAATGTGGAGAACGTCGCCTCGATCAAAATGATGGAAGCAACCGGGGCCGTGCGTGTTGATGAAAGCGTGTACGAATTCCCCGAGGCGATGAAAGCCTTTACCACTACCGTCCATTGTTACATCTATCACTTGGCCAGAGCAGACTGGGAACGAAGGAAAGCAGGCCAACATTCTCCATGATCGTGTGCAAAAATTGATCTTGACAAGAGGAATGAGCTGTGGTATAATTTTAGCATATTAGCAAATACTAATCTAAGGTGAACGATGGACGAGATCGAACAACTAGCCACTATTTTCAAAGCGCTGTCAGATCCCACCCGTCTAAAACTGGTCAAGCTGCTGAGCGACAATGCTCCTGGAGACTGTCCACCGGAGGATTGTAACGGTCGAGGATTCTTGTGCGTCAATGCCCTTGCACATCGCCTGGGTGTCACCCAGTCGGCGGTCTCGCAGCATTTGCGCATTTTGAAACAAGCGGGTTTGGTGCGCAGTGAACGGCGCGGTTCCTTTGTGCATTATACGCTGGACACAAACGGATTGGCAAAGTGCAAGGCTGCATTCCAGGAGACGCTGAGCGTCGAATTTGATTCGGGCAAGGTGTAGGAGAGAGGGACGAGGGACAGAGCATAAAAGCTTGGGGGGCGGATCATCGTTACGATCTGGAGGGCTGGAGCCTGCCACCTTTTTTTTTGCCACTTTATTTTAGTAAATGCTAATATAATAATATACTAAAGCGAAAGGAGGTGAGAACGAATGTCGTGCGGAACTCAAGAGCGTGGTCATATGTCCCATCACCAGAACTGTGGCCATCAGCAAAACACCGACTGTGGCTGTGGCCGTCATCACGGCGGGGATCATCACAGCGCGCAGTGCGGCTGCGGTGCTCATTTCAAGCGTCGCTTCCAGACCAAGGAAGAAAAAGTCAAGTGGCTTGAGCAGTACATGGACAGCCTGCAAAAGGAAGCCCAAGCCGTGCAGGAGCGTATTGACGAGCTTGGCAAAGCGTAATTGTATCAGTACAGGAGGGAAAAAGGAATTGATTTCCCTCCCATGCTTGCATCTTGCTATCTCTCAGAAAGACATTATAATTCAAACCATCGAGATCACATAGGGGAAAATCGGTATGAAAACCTACCAAATCAAGTGCGAAGCCATCGAGGTGCGGACGGATTCCGGTATTTGCCCCGGCATGGCCAAGACGAAGCAAGGCGAAACACACGTGTTCGACGCCCGGACGCCCCAAGGAGAAGGCATGTGCGTCAATGCCTTTAATGCGCTCTATCCTATGGCGTTGGCTATGCGGCTGACGGACAAAATGGATTGGGAAAAGAAGGACTATTTTGACATCACGTGCCCTCACGGTCGCGTGGTCTTTAGGTTATCTCGTGTCAGGGGGAGCGATGGCTGAACCTATTCCGGCGATCGAGGTTACAGAACTGAGCAAGCGGTATGGGGCACCCGGCACAGGGGTGCTGGCAGTGGACGGCATCACCTTTGAGGTTCGTCGTGGAGAGGTGTTTGGCCGTCTATCTCGGGGCATGAAGCGCGCGCTGACGATCGCCGCGGCATTGGCGCACCGGCCGGAGGTGATCTTTTTAGACGAACCGACCACCGGCCTGGATGTGATCAGTGCCCGGGGACTAAGACAGACCGCCGCCCGGCTGCGCGGAGAGGGCGTGACCGTCTTTTTGACCACGCACTATTTGGAGGAAGCAGAGCGGTTGTGCGACCGCGTTGCGTTGATCGTCGGCGGCAAGATCGTTGCCCTGGACACGGTGGATGGGCTGAAGGCACAAGTGCAGGGTACGACCTCGACAGCGGTCGTGCTGGATGATGAAAACGGCGGCACAGAAACCCAGCGTATTGTTGATGATGATGTTGCTGCAGCCGTGCGCACCGCACTGACCCAGGCAGAGACACAAGGACGGCGCGTGCTGGCGGTCAATACCATCCGCCCGGCTTTTGAAGATGCCTTTGTGCAACTTACCGGGCTGAAAACCGAGGCGATGCTGGCCGAAAAGGGTGGGAGGGAAAAGTGATATGTTGAACGATGACCTGCGGGGAATGTGGTACATTATGATCAAGGATCTGCGCGCCTATTATTTCAAGCCGCCCAATATCAGTTGGGGCATTCTCTTTCCTTTTGCCTTTGTGCTGGCTTTTGTGATCCGCGACCCGCTAAACCTGGACAACCTGGTGCCGGGTTTGTTGGCCCTGACCCTGTTGTTCGGTACGAGCAGCATGGAAGCGATTGTCATCACCTTTGAGCGGCGGATCGGTGCACTGGAGCGGCTGCTGTTGGCGCCGCTGCGCCTGCCCGCTCTGCTGGCCG
>JAFGJF010000514.1 GCA_016929205.1 Anaerolineae bacterium | reverse complement strand
TATTCCCGGAAAGAGATCCGCTCACTGCTTAAAACGCAAATCATGGACCCAATCGGCGTGCCGGAAGATGATTGGCGCATCGGCTATGGACAGGCTTACGAGGTCGACGGGCTGTCGTTGTGGGCCAACTGGGGTGGCGGGAACTGGACCGCACGCGCGGTCGCCGCCGTGGGACAACTGCTGCTGCACCAGGGCCGGTGGCAGGGACAACAACTGCTCGATCCCACCTGGCTGAGGCAGATGCTCCGGTACGCCGGCATGCCGCTCCCACCCCGGCCGGAGGGCAACCCACAGCCCGGCTCCGGCCTGTGTTGGTACACTAACTTTGACGGGGTATGGCCCACCCTGCCCCGCGATGCGTTTGCCGGCGGCGGCGCAGGCAACCAACATTTGCTCGTCGTGCCCTGCCGGCATCTTGTCGTCGTGCGCAATGGCAGCCAGCTGGGCGATCCTGCCAAGGGCGAGGGTTTTTGGGGTGGCGCAGAAAAATACTTGTTCACGCCGCTTTTGGACTGCTTTTGCGACAAATTGTCCGGCGATATGGACCTCGCGCCTTACCCGCCCAGTCCGGCGATCAATAACATCGAGTGGTCACCGCCTTCGACAATCACCCGCAGGGCATTCGACAGCGACAACTGGCCGATCACGTGGGGCGAAAACGCCCCCGAAGGTGACGATGGAAATCAGTACACTGCCTACGGCGACGGTCGCGGTTTCAAGCCCTATACCGAAAAAAAGATTGGCCTGGGCTTTGCCAGGATCGTCGGCCCGGCAGATGATTTTCAAGGGATCAACATTCGCTCACCGAGCGGCGAAAACGAGGGGATGGGACCTAACGGAATCAAGGCCAGCGGGATGCTGATGGTCGGCGGCGTGCTCTATATGTGGGGCCGCAACGCCGGCAATGCCCGGCTGGCCTGGTCGGCCGACCACGCGCAGACCTGGATTTGGGCCGATTGGAAGTTCACCACCCGTTTCGGCTATCCGACCTTTCTCAACTTTGGCAAAAACTATGAGGACGCGCGAGATGAATACGTGTACGTCTACTCGCACGATGCACACAGCGCCTACGAGCCTGCCGACCGTATGGTGCTGGCCCGTGTCCCCCAAGATCGCATCCGCGAGCGCGATGCATACACATTTTTCGTCCGAATTGACGATGCCGGGCTGCCAGTGTGGAGCGCCGATATCGATCAGCGCGGCGCAGTGTTCGAGCACCTCGGACTGTGCCGTCGCTCCGGGATCAGCTACAATGCGGGGCTAAAGCGCTACCTGTGGTGGCAGCACCGCGCCGAAACGGATGTGGACACGCGCTTTCAAGGTGGATTTGGCATTTACGACGCGCCGGAGCCGTGGGGGCCGTGGAGCACCGCTTACTTTACGCTTGAATGGGACTGCGGGCCGGGTGAAATGGGCTCGTTTCCGACCAAGTGGATAAGCACAGACGGCAAGATAGGCTACCTGGTCTTTTCGGGAAACGACTATTTCTCGGTGCGCAAAGCGGTTTTTAACGTCGGTGACTAGACGGGATAAACGATGAACGCAAATACCCCCATATCCAAAGGATGAACAGATGAACAAACCCACTATTGCGATCGCTATGGGCGATCCGGCCGGCATTGGACCGGAACTGATCGTCAAGGTCCTGTCCGAGCAAAACGTTTACGAACACTGCCGTCCCTTTATCGTCGGCGCACCTAAAGTGATGAATGAGATCAACGAGGTGATCGGAGCCAAGTTGCGCTTCAAATCCATCCAAGATCTGGCCCAGGCCCGCTTTTCACCATCCCAGATCGACGTGCTGTGTCCCAATGAACTACACATTGGACAGGTACAATGGGGCAAGCTCGATCCGACGATGGGGAAAACAGCGGCTGTGTGCCTGGAGACAGCGTTCGAGTTGGCGATGGCGGGCCGGGTGCAAGGTGTGATCTCGGCACCACTGAACAAAGAAGCCTTTCACCTGGCGGGATACCCGCACCTCGATGACCTGACCTTTGCTGCCGACATCACACGTAGCCCCAATGCGTTCATTATGGGCATGATGGGATCGCTCTGGACGGCGTCCGTCGCCGAACACGTCGCTTTCAAAGATATCTTGAGCTACGTCAAACAAGACCGTATCCTGCAAACCATCCGCAATCTGCACGATACCCTGGTCCAAATCGGCCGGCCCAAGCCGCGGATCGCCGTCGCCGCCCTCAACGTCCACGCCGGCGAAGGTGGGCTCTTTGGCGCCGAAGAGATTGACGAGATCGCACCCGCGATCCAGGCCGCACAGGCCGAGCATATCGACGCATTTGGGCCGGTGCCGGCAGATATGATCTTTGTACGCGCACTGGCCGAAAAACTGGATGGCGTGGTCTGCATGCACCACGATCAGGCCAATATCGCCCGCAAACTGCAGCCCAAATCAGAAGGCGCGACCTTTTTTATGGGGTTGCCCGTTCCCTGCGGTACCACCGCCCACGGCACAGCATTCGATATCGCCGGGCGCGGGATTGCCGATCCAGGCAGTATGAGCGCCGCGCTCACTTACACAGCCAAGCTGGCCAGTTCGGGGGAGGTCAAATGAGCATTCAAGACAAACTCTTGATCACCGTCGCACCATGCATTCCAACGTATATGGCCAAAGACATCCCTCACCTGGATCTGTCGCCACATGGCATCGCTGATGAGGTCTTGCGCGCATACAACGCCGGGGCCAACATCGTTCACCTACACGTATGGGACGAACGCGGTCGCCCCACAACCGATCTGACTGCGTTTAAACAGACGCTTGGCCTGATTCGCGAGCGCTGCGATATCGTCATTGAAGGCTCGACCGGCGGCGTCAACGATCTCTCACCGCAGGAACGCTCGGTCTCGCTGCAAACCGAGATCGAAATGGCTTCTCTGAACCCGGGATCGGTCAACTATGATCAGGGCGTGTACGTCAACTCACCGGACGACATCGCGTACTGGGTTAAAGAAATGCACCGCCGCCGCATCAAACCCGATATTGCCATTTTTGAAGCCGGCATGATCGCCACGGCGATGGCCTACGCCAGACAGGGCTTGATCGAACCGCCCTATCTGTTTGCCTTTGTCCTGGGTCAAACAGGCGCACTGCCGGCCACGCCCAAAAACCTGCTCTTTCTCAGCGAGAGCATCCCCCCTGACGCTTCCTGGTGCGTTGCCGGGCATGGCGGGCACGATCTCGACATGTCGGCTTTGGCTATGCTATTCGGTGGGCACGCGCGCGCCGGATTCGAGGACAACGTGTACTATCGCCCGGGGCAGGTCGCCAGCAGCAACGGGCAGTTGATCGAACGACTGGCCCGCCTAGCGCGCGAGATTGGCCGCGAGATCGCCACGCCAGACGAGGCGCGACTTCTTTTGAGACTCAAATCATAAACACATCTTTGCGCTGCAGGATCGGCAGATCCCGACAGATAACCATTCCCACAATACAAAGAAACGAAACGGAGAACCAAAATGGACTATACCTACGAACAGATCGCCAAAATGATCGACCATTCATTGTTGAACCCGACCCTGACCGTCACAGACCTAGTCGCAGGGTGCGAGCTGGCCCTGGACTATGACGTGGCCAGCGTGTGCATCATGCCCTACTATTTGCAGCGCTGCGCCGAGCTCTTGTCCGGAAGCACGGTCAAGGCCAGCACGACGATCGGCTTTCCGCACGGCGGGCACACCACGGCGATCAAGGTCGCCGAAGCCAAACAAGCGTTGGCCGACGGCGGCCAAGAGCTCGATATGGTCGTCAACATCAGCCAGGTGCTCAGCGAGGATTGGCGTTACGTCCGCGACGACATCCAGGCCGTGGCCGACGTCGTCCACGCTGCAGAGCAAAAACTCAAGGTCATCTTTGAAAACAGCTACCTGCAGGATGCACACAAGATTATGCTGTGCGAGATTTGCGGTGCCATCGGTGTGGACTGGGTCAAAACGGCCACCGGATACGGCGCCGGCGGAGCCACGGACGCCGATCTCAAGCTGATGCGCAAGCACACCCCGCCGCACATCCAGGTCAAAGCCGCCGGCGGCGTGCGCTCGCTGGACAGGTTGCTCGAGGTGCGCGCCCTGGGCGTGACGCGCGTCGGCGCCTCGCGCACGACAACCATCCTCGACGAATGTAAGCGCCGCCTTGGTCTATAACACAAAGGAGAAAACCATGCAACTCGAACATTCCGTCATGGTCGGCTTGATGGGCCGCCAGGCCGACCGCTTTCACGAGTACCAGCCCCGCCACAGTTTTGCCGAATGCCTGGATATGACCAAGCAGGTAAAAGGCGTCGACGGCATCGAAGTCGTCTATCCCGGCGATTTCCAGGATGTGCGGGAAACGGTCAAGCTGATCAAGGACTCAGGCCTGCCCGTCTCGGCCGTCAACCTCAACGTCAAATCGGCCAAGAAATGGCAGACCGGCTCGTTCACCTCGATCGATGCCCGGCTCCGCGCCGACGCCGTGGCCGATATGAAAATCGTGATGGACCTGGCTGCCGAACTCGAGGCCGGGATGATCACCTGCTGCCCCTTGATCGACGGGCATAATTACAATTTCCAGGCCGACTATACCAGGCAGTGGCAGTGGCTGGAAAAAGGGATCCGAGAGGCCGCCGCCTATCGCACCGACGTCAAGATCAGCCTGGAATACAAGCTCAACGAATCGCGCAATTACGTCATCCTGGGTGACATGGGGCGCTCGCTCTACCTGTGCGAGAAACTGGGTCTGCCCAACGTGGGTGTGACAATGGACGTGGGGCACGCCCTGGTGGCCAAAGAGACGCCGGCGGCCATGCTGGCCCTGGCTGCACACGCCGGGCGGCTGTTTTACGTTCACTTTAACGACAACGCCCGTGAATGGGACTGGGATATGCTGCCCGGCGCAGTCAACCTGTGGGATCTGGTCGAGATGCTCTTTTACCTCGATCGCCTGAACTGGGAAGGATGGCTGGCCTATGACGTGCTGACCCGCGATGGCGATCCGGTAACGACGATGAACGCCACGATCAGCATTATGAAAAGTGCACAAGCGCTGCTCGACAAGTTAGGCCGCGACAAGCTGGAAGCGCTCATAAAAGAAGGCATTCCGGCCAAAACGATTGATTACCTGGTCAAGTCGCTGCTGTGAGGGAGAAATGTGATTACACGCGCCGAATACGAATCTGCCAAACGCCGCGCTGCCGAATTGATCGAACAGGCCGGCATCCTGGCTCGCCCGGACGAGATCGAGCGGATCGAGGTTGCCGACCTGGGATTAGGCGAGTTGGAACAGACCGGGCTGCAGATCCTGACACTGGTCAACACGGGCGAAGTTGGGGTCAAGGTGCTGGCCCTGTTGCCCAATCAGTGTTTTGCCCAGCACAAGCACCCACCACTGGGCGACTATCCGGGCAAAGAGGAAAGCTTTCGCTGCCAGTATGGCGAGCTGTTGCTCTATCAAGAGGGCAGTCCGACGCCCGCTCCCAGGGCCACACCGCCCGCTCACCGCGCACACACCTATACCGTGTGGCACGAGTGTATCCTGCATCCCGGCGACCAGGTCACCTCGCCGCCCAACACGTTCCATTGGTTCCAGTCCGGGCCGGACGGGGCTGTGGTGTGGAGTTTTTCATCGCGCACCACCGACGTGCAGGATGTGTTTACCGATCCAGACATAACCAGAGTGACTGTTATCGCCAAATAACAAGTCAATGGCTAGCGTATATTCGGAAG
>JAFGJF010000513.1 GCA_016929205.1 Anaerolineae bacterium | reverse complement strand
GTGCTCAGGACGGCGTTGCTGTCGCGGATCAGCTCCAGGATGGGACCGGCCTCTGGTCTCAGGTCGCCTTCTGAATCCAGCAGCGTTATCCCCCCCGCTTGCCCTTTGACCTGGCAGCTGTGAGCGGCGTCGTGGGTGGGCATCCAGATGATTTTGGCGCCCAGCCCCAGGGCGGCGTCGACGGCAGCCGGGTTCAGACTGCCGACGGCTTTGTTGAGCGCCAGCCCGCCGAACACGCGGATGCCGCCCACAGCCTTTTCGGCGATCGCGGCCCGATCCGCGGTGCAGGTGACGTGCGACTTGATCACGATCGCTCGCATACCCGCATCACGGGCGTCGCGAGCCGCTTCCAGGTCGTCGACACGGCGGGGCACCACGTCCGGCGCGGTGTGGATGTGGACGTCGATCAGGCCGGTCAGTTCATCGCCGGACAGGTTTTGAGGTGGCATAGCATCAACCGTCTCCATGTGAATGGGATGCATATCGGCCATTATACCTGATTTCTTTTCTCCGGCCAATATCAAGTCGCCAATAGAAGGGATTTGTGATACACTTGTCGTCGCGCGTTTCGATCTGGCCCGGTTGAACGGTTAGCAGCCTTGAGCAACAGCCTTGGCGAATATGGAGGAAAGAAGTCGTGCATCTGCGATCCTATCAACAAAATGACAAAGCAGCCTGTCTATCTCTGATCGACGGCAATACGCCCGAGTTTTTTGCACCGCACGAGCGTGACGAGTTCGATACCTTTCTGGACGATCCAGGCGACAGGTACTGGGTCGTGGAAGATGAGGACGGGATGGTCATCGGCTGCAGCGGCTACTGGCTCGTCCCCGATACGTCCATCGCCGTGATCACGTGGACGATGGTCGCCCGCAACCGGCATGGCCGTGGGGTGGGCCGGCGGCTCCTTTTGACCTGCCTGCACGATCTGTGCCGCATCCCTGCCGTCCAGACGGTCACGCTCGAAACCAGCCAGCACATTACCGGGTTCTACGAGCGGGTGGGCGGCTTTTGCGTTCAAGAGATCGTCGAGAATGGATACGCACCCGGGCTGCACACGGTCAAGATGCGCCAAGAGATGACTTTGGACGACTGTGCGACCATTGCAGAGCGACTGGGAGTGCTGCGCGTCCCCTAGCCGCTTGGTTTGATCCGGACGTGGCTCGTCACTTTTGCAGCAGCAGCGACCACTTGCCCACTTCGCCGTTCCAGAGGATCAGGCTGCGCTCGTGCAGCCAGAAGACCTGGTTGTCGATCAGCGATTTGAGAGGGGGCTGGATGCGCTCGGCGATCTGTCGCCCGATGTGCCTAAAGTCGTGCTTGATGTGGTGCCGCCCGTCGTCCACCTGTTTTGATCGTGGAGTGATCGTCGGCGTCAGGCCCAGCCTGTTCTGCCGGTGGAGGAGAATGGAGACGGCCTTGCCGATCTTTTCCTCCACCTGCTGCCAGTCCTGTTCCGCGTGCAGATCCAGCAGGAGCGGTTCCAGTGCCGGGGCGATGGGCAGCTCTTTAAAACGCGTGCCGAACCACTTTTTGTAGGGCATGTAGGTTTTGCTGACCATAAACGCGATCCGCATCAGGTGATGGACGATCTGCGCGATCTGGGTGCGCAGGCCCAACGTGTCCCCTCTCGACCCGATCCGCCCGATGGGAAACCAATCGCCGCCCACGGCGTTCCATTCGCACATCAACAGGAATTTCAAAACGTTATCGGGATAATAAGCCAGGTGTTTCCTTGCTTTTGTCAGCTCACCGGCATCGTCCCGATAAACCACACCTGCTGTGAATTCGAGCAGGTGCTGTTCCGATATGCAAAGCCAGTCCATGTCTTGCAAGTGAAGCGCCTCAAGGCCGCCGCAGAACTGTAGAGCCTGGGAAAGGGTGCTGGCATAGACGTGATAGAGGATGGTTTCCCTGGTGTTATGGACGTCGACGCCGGGCTTGCGCCACATCATACCAAAGCCGTGAAACCTGGATGGAAACAATGCCTTGAAACTGGCCAAGATGTCTTGTGCATAATGCGCATAATCTTTTTCTGAGAGAAGGATGCTGACCCTTGGGCCCCATTCGTGGTCCATCGATACCTCATCATCCAACCCAAGAATTTCAGAGCACATGCCCATGGTTGCTGCCGCATAGTCCAAGTTGGGGAACTGTTTTGCCATAATCGGCTGAATGTGTTCCTCATAAAGCATCCTTGAGAGCTCCAGACTCGGTGTAAAGGTCATGTTTTTCTCCTTGAGCATTGGCCAATTTCAATAGATATCATGTTTTGGTCAAAACGGAATCGTTATTCAGCAACTGCCTCGATTGTTTTCCTCATACGGATCGTCACCCCAAACGCCAGCCCTAGCGATAGCAAATAAATCGCGCCAAAGGGCGTCATAAACCCCTTCTCCATCGCATAGACCAGCACCATCAAGATCACAAACAAGCCCCCCTGCACCACCATCCACACTCTCAGCATCCGCAAAAACGGGCCATCCGTGCCTCGCTTGCGCGCGATTCGATCGAGAGAAAGAAACAAGAGGGCAAAAAACAAAAACTCGACGGGCATCATCAACTTGCTCAACCACGCAGGTGGGGTGACGTTGCTCCACAAATTCACCCACGAAGGGATCGGCCACAGGATCTCGACCCCGTTG
>JAFGJF010000512.1 GCA_016929205.1 Anaerolineae bacterium | reverse complement strand
GATCGCCTGGTTATTGCCCGCGATCCCCATTTGCAGGTAGCGCACATAGCCCCGGATCGCCAGTCGCTCGGGTACGGTTATCCGGCCGTCGGAGAAAATCGCGATCTCGGTATCCGGCTGGCGGGCGGCGATCGCGGCGGCCAATTCGAGCGCCGCGGTCAGATCGCTGTCCGTGCCGAGTTGAATCGCGTCGATGGCTGTTCTGACCTGCCGTCGATCCTGGCTTGAGGAAGCCAGCACCTGTGCTCCGTCCCCGGCTGCGATCACCGTTACCCGCACGTCGTCCGGCAGGTTGTCGATCAACTGTTGGGCCTGGGCTTTGGCTGCATCCAGCCGCGTCGGCGTGACGTCGCTGGAAGCCATACTTGCCGAGCGATCAATGATCAGGATCGCCGCTTGTCCGCCGGCCCCCTCGGCCCAGGTAAAGGGACGAGCCAGACAGAGGATCATCGCGCCCAGGAACAACAGTTGAACAATCAACAGCAGATTGCGGCGCAGTTTCTGCCAGGGAGCGTTGGCCTCCACGTCGCGGACCATACGCCGCCACAGGTAAACGCTGGACACGACCTGCTCGCTGCGACGTAGTTTGAGCAGGTACATCAGAATGACCAGCGGTAGCAGCGAGGCCAGGCCCAAAGCCAGCGGTGACAGGAAACTCATTTGATCACGCCTCGTTGTCGCAGCACGGCAAAAAGCAGCGTCTCGAAAGGCAGCGACGTTTCGACCGGCACATAGTGCATACCCCGCGCACTGCAAAACTGACGCAGTTCCTGCCGCCACTGAGCCAGCCCCTCTTTGTAGCGCTGCACCAGGTCAAAATCGGCCGTGATCTCGACCTCGGCTCCGTTTTCGACATCCAGCAGCTTGAGATCTCCTTCGAGGACTGGGTTGACCTCGTCGGGGGAGAGGATGTGCAGCAGGGTGATCTCAAAGCCGCGTGCTGCCAGGGCGCGCAACCCGTCGGCCCAGCCGTCGTCCATCAAGTCGGAAAAAAGAAGGAGCGGGCCGGGTTGGGTCGTCTTGGCGGCAAAAGCCCGCAAGCGCGGCCCGAGGGCGGTCGCGGTTGGCTGTGCCCCTGGCAGGGGTGTGCGACCGGCCGAAGGGTTGGCCAGGGCCTGCAAGAAGGCAAACAGGGCCAGGGCCTGTTGCTTGCCCCGCCGTGGGGCAAAGTAGCCGCTGCCGCCGCCTGGACCGCCGTTGCTGCCCGTGCCGCCAAAAGCCGTTGCCGTGACCCGATCCAGGCTGGCGAGGGCGATGTAGCCCAATGCCCCTGCCGCGCGGGCGGCATAGCGCAGTTTGTTCGGGGTTCCCCAATTCATCGAGCGGCTGGCGTCGATCAACAGGTGGACGGTCAAGTCCTCCTCGTTGACAAAGAGCTTGATGAAAAAGCGCTCCAGGCGGGCGTAAGCATTCCAGTCGATTCGGCGTAGATCGTCTCCCATCACGTAGGGGCGAAAATCGGCAAACTCGACCGACTGCCCGCGTTTGGGGCTGCGCCGCTCGCCCTGTAGCTGCCCGGCTACTGCCTGTCGACTGAGGATGGCGAGCTGTTCCAACTTGTGCAAAAAGGCTTCGTCAAAAAGACGGTCATCGTTGGATGGTTCGGTCATAATATGGCCTGCGATTTTTCACTTGCCGCGTATTGCTTACCATCTACTGCGTATTTGCTCATCCCTTGTTCCCGTATTCTCTACTCTCTTATCCCTCTTCCGGCTGCACTTGTTCGAGAACCTCGCCAATCACTCTATCGGTTGTCATCCCCTCGGCCTGGGCCTCAAAGCTGAGGATCAAGCGGTGTCGCAGGGCTGGCAGTGCTGCCTGGCGAATGTCGTCAAAGGCGACGTTATAGCGACCGTCGAGCAAGGCCTGGATTTTGCCAGCCAGGATCATGGCCTGCATGCCGCGTGGGCTGGCCCCATAGCGCACGTAGCGGCGCACGGCCTCGGGCGCGGACGCATCGCCGGGGTGGGTGGAGGTAAGCAATCTTGCCGTATAGGCGGTCACATGGTCGGCGACAGGCACGCCGCGTGCCAGCTCCTGCATCGCCTGGATCGTTGGCCCATCGGCGGCCGGTTTGGCCCGGGGCACGGTCGCGCCGGTGGTGCGGTTGGCGATCTCGACCAGTTCGTCGACCGAGGGAAAGGGCACGTCGATTTTGAAAAAAAAGCGGTCTAGCTGCGCTTCCGGCAGCGGATAGGTGCCCTCCATCTCGAGCGGGTTTTGGGTAGCCAGGACAAAAAACGGCTCGGGCAGCGGCCGGGTGATCTTGGATACCGTGACGCTGTGCTCCTGCATTGCTTCGAGCATCGCCGATTGGGTCTTGGGCGTGGCACGGTTGATCTCGTCAGCCAGCACCAGGTTGCTAAAGATCGGCCCCGCCTCAAACTGGAACTGCCGCCGTCCCTGTTCGTCCTCGACGATTAGGTTGGTGCCCACGATGTCGGCCGGCATTAAATCGGGAGTGAACTGGATGCGCGAAAAGTGGCAGTCCACGGCCTGGGCCAGCGTGCGCACCAGCATGGTCTTGCCCAATCCGGGCACGCCCTCCAGCAGCGCGTTGCCTCCGGCCAAAAGGGTGATCAGCGTGTAGCGAATCAACTCCCGCTGGCCGACGATGACCCGTCCCACCTGCTGCTCGATCGCATTGGCGGTCTCGCGGAACGTTCCAGCGGTGATCGTTGCTTCAGTTGTCATGCATATCCTCTTTCCAAAAAAAAGAATACAGGATGAACAGGATTTGCAGGATTGACAGGATGATGAAATCTTGTTCATCCTGCAAATCCGTAAATCCTGTATGTTTTCTAAATCATGGCTCCAGGTTGGAAAAATAGGCCCGCACGTAATCCTTTAGCCCTGTCGGGATGGCGCTTTGATCCATGGTCTGGTTGGCGGTGTCGAGATATTGATAGTATACCTCGTGGTACGGGACCAGTGCCTGTCCCGGCGCACCGGGCAGCGGATCCCTGCGCTCGCGCGTCTGCGTCTCGCCTTGCCCGCTGTCCTGCCCGGGGATGACCAATTCCTCTCCCTGTCCCTGCAGGCGCTCCCAGGGCACGTAGACCTGCTGGTCCAAGTTATCCACCCCGGCGCGCGGCCCGTCTCCCTGCGGGCGGTTGGCCTGGCCCGTGCCGGTACCTGGCGGCAGCGTCCTGGCCTTGGTGCCTTGCCCGCCCTGGCCCTGCCCCTGGTTGCCCTGTCCTTGTCCTTGTCCTTGCCCCTGATTGCCTTGCCCCTGTCCTTGTCCCTGCCCGGCCTGGGCGATCGCCTGGCGGCTGCTTTGCACTTGAGCCAGAGCGCGCTGCAGCGCAGCCTGCGCATCCAGGTTGGCCTGCGCCTGGGCCATTGCTGCCGATGCTGCCTGAGCTGCATCGGCGGCGCGTTGCGCCGAGTCCGCGTCACCCGATTGCGTTGCCGGTGCCAGGGCAGCCAGCGCCTGGGCCAGATCCATATTGCCGGACTGGGCGGCGCGGGCGGCCATTTGCGCCAGCGCCTGGACTGCAGCCTCGCGTTCGGCCTGCGACATCGCACCCAGCTTTTCGGCCAGTGCTTGCAACGTCTCATCCATATCTGCCGGGTCGGCTTTTTCTCGAGTCTCCTGCCCCGTGGCCAACGCTTGCAGTTGTGCAGCGAGCGCATCCAGGGCGGCCTGGCGGGCGTCGGTGTCCGGATCGAGCTTTTGCCGCAACTGCTCCTCGATCTGGGAAAGATCAGCCAGCGCCTCTTGGCGGTCGCCACGATTGTCGCGCAATTGTTTGACCAACGCTTCCAATTGGCGCAGCAGCGCTTCGCGCTCCTCCGGGGTCAACTCCTCGGCGGCTTCAAGCTGTTGGGCCAGTTCCTCGATCCGCCTGGCCTGCTCTTCTGCTGCCTCGGCGATCGCCGCCCGTTCGGTCAGCAGGACATCCATACGGTTGGGCAGCACGGTCAAGGCGACCGTCAGGGCCGCCAGCGTCCCTGCCAACAGCAGAGGGCGGTGCAGCCAGTGCAGCGGTAGGGCTCGACGTGGGTCGATCGTTTGGGCGACAGCCAGCGCATCCTGCTGCTGGAGTGTGGCCAACGGTGCGGCATATGCTCTGTGCCCGGTGTCTATGGAGAGGCGGCCTGCCGGCTGGGACAGCATCCATGCCGTCGCCAGTCGTTCCTTGAGCGCCAGCTCGGTGTCGATGCGGCGGGCCACGCGCGCCGGCGGCAGCGGGCGCAACAGTGCTAGGCCGGCGACGACCAGCAACCAGGCCAGCAGGGGGACGAGTGTCCACCATGCCAGGTTCGCCACCGGCCAGATTCGCCCGGCAACTTGAACGAGGGCCATACCCAGGCAGGCCATCCACAACGAACGTTGGCTCAGCAGCCAGCCATCGCGCAGCCGCAGCCGCCGGCCCAGTCGGATCAAAAGAACGCTTAGCTTATCCATTGTACCCCCGTATTCCCCACCACCATCCATGAGCCGTCAACCTGTTCAACGATATATGTTTGTCCGCCAGCGCCCAGGGCGGCGAAATAGAGGCTGGCCGAGACAAGAGTTCTGCCGTCCGCTTGCTGGTGGATATTGCCCAGGGTCATCACCACGCCGCCATCCAGGACGGTCGAATGGGCATCCATCGGTACCTCGTCGCGATCGTCGACCCACACAAAGGGTGCCGGCAGGTCAGCCAGTGCATCAACGACAGCCTCCCGGATCTCAGCCGGCAGTGTTTTGGGCTCTGCATGTGGCGCGTCCGGGTCGCCAATGCTGTCGTCTGTTGTCTTGACCAGGTAGACGATCGGAAAATTGGGTGGCTCGCCAAAGGTGTGATCGACTGTATACTGCTGGCGAATGACCGCTGTATAGATCGCCGCCCGATCCGACGGTTCCAACGCCTGCGTCAGCCCTGGTGTCACTGTTGCCACGGGGGCGTTGGCCTGTGTCGGGACCGGTGTCGGCGTCACTTCCACCACCCTGACGACTTCTCTTTCGACCACCACGGGCGCCATCATCGGGACACTCATCGGCGCAGGCGTCGGCGCGATGAGTGTCCGGATCTTTTCGTAACGGCCTGCGGTTAGCAAAAAGGGCACGGCTACGACGCCGCCGAGCAGGGCGAACAAGGCCAGGACGAACACAATCTCTTGCCAGCGCACGCGCCAGCGGTGCGAGGCGCGGACCAGCCGCGTGGACAGCAAGTAAAGCAGCAGCGACAGCGCACCGTAAAGCGGCAGGGTAAAGTGATACAGTGGGCGAGGGATGCCTGTGGTGATCATGTTGCCGCGCATGAGGCTGCTCGTGCCGTTAAAGAACATGCCCAGTTCGCCCAACATACCGGACGGGCCGCTGCCGGGCATCGACGGGGCCACCGCCGAAAAGAGCGCACTCACCGGGTTGGGTACCAGGATCCAGCGCGGCGGCTCCCGGTCGCGCAGGATGCCGACGAAAATATAGACGATGAACGGGCCAGCCAGCAGGGTCAATACGATCAGGTAGCTGAGCACCGTCGCCCGTACCGTGCGCCGCAATAAAGCCGAGGTAAACACGCCGATCACGCCCAGGGTAACCGCCGTCGCCGAGAGCATGATCAACGTTTTGGCCATCTCTTTGAGGGCCACGCCACCAAAGATGAACACCAGGCTGAACATAGGAACGGCAGCCAGGATCAGCAAAAAGACATAGCCCAAGGCCGAGACGAGCTTGCCCCACAGGATGCTCGCCGGACGCAGCGGCGTAGCCAGCAGCATCTCATAAGTCAGCTTTTCTTGCTCACCGCTGATCGATCCGGCAGTAATGGCCGGGGTGATGAAACAGATCATCAGCAGTTCGACGACAGCCAGTCCGGCGAACAGCGTCTGTCCGATCACCGGGCTCATCGGCGTGGTCGAGTAGCGCATGGACGAGAGCACGATCCGGTAGAGCAAATAGCTGATCCCGCCCAGCAAAAGCAGGACGGCGGTCAGCACCGAAAAGGCGCGCCAGCCGCGCATGCGCGAGCGCAACTCTTTGACAATGATCGGGTTGACGTCCGGCTTGAGTTTGTGCAAAAAGGTCGTTTTCATATTCCTACGCTACCTCACCTTTGGTCAGCCGCAAAAAGACTTCTTCCAGGTCACTGGCGATCTCGTGAAAGGCCACCACACGCAGGCCACGGCTGAGCAGCGCCTCCAGCAGGTCTGCCGTGGCCTCGTCGCCGTTTGCCGCATTGTCGGCTACAAATTCGACCTCGAGCGAATCGTTGACCTGGTAAATCTGTCCCACGCCGGGTTGATCGCGCAGAATGGCCTGGGCCTGTTCGCGATCGGACAGCGTCTTGATGTGCATTATACGCCCCTGTACGGCTATGCGCCGGATCTCGTCCAGCGGGCCGCTGGCAACCAGCTTGCCTTTTTCAATGATCCCCACCGAATCACACAGCTCGGCCAGTTCGGCCAGGATGTGCGAACTGACGACGATCGTCTTGCCCATCGCACCTAATTCGCGTAGCAATTCGCGCATTTCGACACGTGCGCGCGGGTCCAGCCCGGAAGCCGGTTCGTCCAGCAGCAGTACTTTTGGATCGTGGACCAGGGCGTGGGCCAGGCAAAGTCGCTGCCGCATGCCGCGGGACAGCGTCTCGACTTGGGCGTCTCGCTTTTGGGCTAGGTCGACCAGATCGAGCAGTTCGTCCGTCACCTGGCGACGGCGTTGGCTCGACAGCCCGTAGCAGCGCCCAAAAAAGTCGAGGTATTCCCAGACCAGCATATCCTCGTAAACGCCAAAGAAATCGGGCATATAGCCGATCTGCCGCTGGAGATCGCGCCAGTCATGGTTGGTGACCTGACCGTTGAGCACGATCTCTCCCTCTGTCGCGTCCAGCAGTCCGGCCAACATGCGCAGCGTCGTCGTTTTGCCCGCTCCGTTGGGGCCGATCAGCCCGAACAGTGCCCCGGCTGGCACTGCAAGATTGAGTTTATCCACCGCCGTTACCTTGTCAAAGCGGCGGGTCAGTTCCCTCGTCTCGATGGCGTTCAAACAAATTCCCTCCTCTATCTGGTTCCCTCGAATCCCAGGCCCAGGTAAAAGCATCCTCCACGATCGTTTGTCTCCACGGCGACGCGCGTGCGCACTATGCCATCTTGGCGCACCAACCCGCCTGTCTCGGCGATCACGTTGTCTCCCAGGATGGCGTCCTCCAGCTCGACCCATGTATCCTTGTCCCAGTTGTACAGCTCTGTTTTGGCCGGCCGCTGCCATCCGCCATCCGAGTTGACGGACAGGATGATCCGGTCGATCTGGATGTCGTTCATATCTTGTGGCAGCTGAAAATCGAATACCGCCTCTCCCCGGCCAATGTACACCGACGGCGTGTTTGTCGATCCGCACGTGCCGCCTTCGGCGGGCATCTGGATGATCGACCCGGTTACAAAGCCCGGCGGCACCGAGATCGACTCCTGGTCGCCCAGGCTGTAGCTCAAGGGGGCAAACAGCAGGCCGGTGGTTTGCTGGGCCGGCTCGCGTCCTGCGACGCGCACCTCGGGTGGCGAGCGGTCGAACCAACCCAGAAAGAACAGACCCTGCAACGTGCTGCTGCCCGGTGATGACCTCAAGCTGGACAGGGGGCCGAACTTGGTTCCCTGGTTCAACAGGCTGTCCAGGATCTGCTGTTTGATCTGCGCATCGCGCGGCGGGCCGGCCGGACCGCTCTGGTTGAATGCGTCTTCAAAAAGGCGGTAGCTGATCGGTGGGCCGAAAATCTGGCTGTTCAACGCAGATAGCACCAGGCGGACCTCTGCCTGCTCGCCGGGGGCCAGATCGCCCAGGCGCACAAAATCCGATCCCAGGATGACGACGGCGTCCTGGAGGGTGAGCTGGGTGTCGTTGCGCACTGTGCCAACCAGGATGCGATCCGCAAAATGGAGGTCGCCGCTCACCGTCCCCAACTCGGGCCAGGTGTCCTCGATCATAAATGTCTGCATCGACCACTGGTTGACAGCTAGGCCGCGCAGGATTCCCGGATCGCCCTGCACAAAGACAACTTCACCTCCCGGCGACGAAACGTCGGCGACCAGGCCAAAACGGCCGTACCCGCTCGTATCGAGGGGACTGAGCAGCCCGCTGCCCCGGACCTCGATTTCGTACGACTGCTGGGCGGGTGAGAAAAGCCCCATATAGGTGTTGACCCATGCCGTGCCGTCGGGCTGTGCGGCGACGATGGCGATTTTGTTCAGGATCAGGTCGGTGCCGCGCAAGAGGTAGCCAAGGCCGAACGCGCTCCCGCTAAAGAGGATAGTGATCAGCGGGATCGTGATCCACGCCCAGTGCATCCGCCTGCGCCAGCGCAGCAGGGCATAATTGGCCGGCCCGACGATCACGATATAGACGCCCAACAGCACGCTCAATCCCTTGACCGATGGCAGGGCCAGGGAGGGCAGGTTGGTCAGGGCATAGGCCAGCTGGTCGGCGCTCATTTGTCTCGGCGACACATCGGATGGCAGATCGGATGGATAGGTCGCGTTTTCCAGCACCAGCTTGTTCCAAAAAGGGCCCACCCCGGCCCAGGCGTCGAATGGCGAATGAGCCAAGTCGAGCGCCACGAAATCGACATAGCCCTGGCCGACGGCCCGCTCGCGCACCAGCGGCAGCCCGCCCTGCGCGGCCAGATCCCGCCCTTCGGCCAGGTCGCCGCTGGCAACGAGGAACGGCCCGAGCACGCGTACTGCTTCGCCGCCCCCCAGGCTGCTCAGGCCCGGCAGCGTTTTGACCTGTGTCTCCTGGCGGGGGATCAACGGCAGCAGCGACTCGGGAAGGCCCGACACTGCCTGTCGTGCGCCAGCCCCGCCGCCGATCACCAGCCGGCCGCCATGCCGGACCCACGCTTCCAGCGCAGCCTGCTGGCGAGGGTTCAACGACGAACTGTCCACATCGTTGATCACCAGGCAGTCGAGCGAGCTGAATCCTTCCAGCCGCTCGGGCAGATCGCTTATCGGGACGTCGATCAACACCACCGGCCGGTTGATCTGGGCAGAGGGGGCGCTGGCGATCAGGGACAGGGCGCCACGCTGCGGGGTGACCAATCCAATCAGCAGGTTGATGTTGGGCTGCGCTTTGACGGCGACGTTTTGGGAGAGCAACAGTTCATCTTGCCCGGTTGATACCAGGCGGACCTCGAGCTGGCGGGAAAAGTTGTTGGGCAAGACGTAAATGGGAACCTGCTTGCGCGAGCCGCTGGGCAGGGAGATCGAAGTGGCAAAGGTCGAAACATAGTAGCCGCCGGTCACGCGCACCTGGATCTCGGCCTCCAGGTCGCCGCCCGTGTTTTCAAGCAGCACCCATACCGGCAGCCACTCGCCATATTTGAAATAGCCACCAAACGCGGCTGTAGCTTCCATCGTCAGGCCGGCTGGCGCGCCGGTGGTGGCCCTGTCGTCTGGCGACGTATCGTCCGTTGCCTGTGCGAGCAAGACGGGATGCCAGGAAAATACAGCCAGCAGGCTCAACACGATCAGGATCGGTCGATAAATGACTTGTGGACGTATGGGTATGGCTCTCAACGTGTCCTCCTGTCCTGGGAGCGTTCTATTGTTTCGATTCGGAAACCAGGTTTTTCGTAGGCGAAGCGACAAAACCTGGTTTCTCGATTGTAAATCATACTATCACGGTGATGTTATGGGACGGTGACAGGATTGTGACAGAATGGGCACAACGGGTTACCATTCCGGCACAGTGCCTGCCGATGTATACTAGACGATCAATGTGGTGTTTAGGTTCCACAAAAGGATCGTGTTGTCCAGCCATTATAGCACCATATGGATATAAAATCTAGACGTAATGAGGGTGTTTAGCCGTCGATTGGCTGACGGTGGGGCGGGACAGTTGCCAGCTACGAGATGATCCCCGGTCGCTCGCCCAGGGAATGGCAATTACTATTGCTGCGATCCGCCTGGAGTAATTGCCCAGAGTGACTGTCTGGAGGGACTGCCCAGAGCAACTGTCCGGAGTAATTGCCTGGAAGAAAAAGACGTTTGGGATGGTTACGCTTCAGCGAGGACGTGAAAGCCGGCCTCGTAAAAGTGCAGCCCGACCTCGCTGCCCTCGGCGTGAATGACCATCCGCGCGGGATGGGTCTCGACGACGTTCAGCAGTTGGCTGTTGACCTGCACGTCATAGTCGATCGTATTGCCGAGATAGGAAGCGCGATGGATGATGCCGCGCACCTGGCCTTCTTGTGCCAACTGGATCATCTCCGGGCGGACGATCAGCGTGACCGGCGCGCCCGTGGAGGGCGTGGGGGTGATATCGGGAACGGTAAAGACCTGCTGCCAGGCTTCGATCTGCAGCGAGTCATTTTCCCTGTCGCACACAGTGCCGGGGATAAAGTTGGCCCGCCCGATGAAATCGGCCACAAAACGGGTGCGGGGGTGGCGATAGATCTCGTCCGGCGTGCCGGTTTGTTCGATCGTGCCGCGATGCATCACCACGATCCGGTCAGAGAGGGTCATGGCCTCGATCTGGTCGTGGGTGACGTAGACGCTGGTGATGCCCAATTGTTTCTGGATGCGTCGGATCTCGGTGCGCATCTGTTCGCGCAGCTTGGCGTCGAGGTTGGAGAGCGGCTCGTCCATCAACAGCACCTTGGGCTCCATTACCAGGGCGCGGGCCAGTGCTACCCGCTGCTGCTGCCCGCCCGAAAGCTGGTTGGGGGCGCGCTTTTCGAGCCCGGTCAGCTCGACCAACTCCAGCACCTGAGCCACGCGGCGGGCGATCTCGTCCTTGGAACGGTGCTGCACTTGCAGCCCGTAGGCCACGTTCTCGAACACGTTGAGATGTGGAAAGATGGCATAGCTTTGAAAGACCATCGACATGTCGCGCTTGTGCGGGGGCAGATCGTTGATCTGTTGGCCGTCGAGCACGATCTGTCCGGTCGTCGGAAACTCAAAGCCGGCGATCAGGCGCAGGGTGGTCGTTTTGCCGCACCCTGACGGGCCGAGCAGGGTGACCAGCTCGCCTTTTTCGATCGCGATCGAGACGCCATCGACGGCCGTGACCTCGGTGCTGCCGCCGCGCGGCGGAAATACTTTGACGATCTCTTGCAAAGCCAAGTACATCATGTCCTCCCAATAATCGTTCTTATGCTCCCCAGGTCAGATCGACATCGCCACGGCGGCGCAGCATCTTGTTGGTGACCAGGTAGAGGATGCCGACAGCGATCAGGACAAAGAGGATGATCACCGTCGAATAAGCGGCGGCGATGCTGATCCCGCCCTGTTCCCATTCGCTCATGATCGAGGCGGTGACGATGCGCCAGCGTGCGCTGACCAGGAAAATGATCGCCGAGACGCTGGTCATATGCCGGGTAAAGGAAAAGATCAGGCCCGCCAGCAGGGCTGGCAGGATCAGCGGCAAGGTGACCTTGCGAAAGGTGTACTGGGCGTCTCCGCCGAGGCTGTTGGATGCTTCTTCGATCGAGGGATCGATCTGCTGCAGGGCCGCAATGCCGGAGCGTACCGAGGCAGGCAGACTGCGCACGGCATAGGCAGCGATGATGATATACGGTGTACCGACCAGGGCCATAGGCATACCCATAAAGGTCAGGGTGCAGGGCAGGGCGAGCAGGATCGTGGTCAAAGGCTGTTTCCAGCGCCCCTGTTCGTCGTCGATCAACAGCACGCTGGCAAAGATCAGGACGATTGCTGTCAACGCAGGCGGGACCTGGAAGGCGACCTTGAGGTGATCGGCGATCTGAAAGATGGCGTTGCTCCAGAATCCGCGCGGCAGGGCGCGGCTGAACTGGGCAATCGGAAAAGCCAGGTACTCGATCAAGTCATAGCTAAACAGGTAGACGCCGGCGATCGCCAGCGCGCCACCCAACCGCCTCTTTTTACGCACTAGCCACTCAAAGGCTGCCAGGGCCAGGTAGAGGCCGCCTACCAGGTAGAACAGCCCGATCTCGCCCAGCAAGTTGTCGAGCAGGCTGAGGCCAACGCCGACGGCAGTGCCCAGGACCAGGACTATCACTCTTGTCCAGCCGGCAGGCAAGGCCGACGAAGCCAGGAACAAGGCCAGTACCGCATAGATCGCGGCTACCATCGATTTAGGGGATGTGCTAAAGGCGAGCACAAAGCCGATGCCCAGGATCGTGCCAGGCACCGCTCCACCCAGGTTGGAGCCAAAGTCGAGCACGTTTTTGCCGCTGAACCGTTTGCGCACGACCAGGAAGGCGATCACCATGCCGGTCAGCGCGGCGACGGGCGTGGCGATGGTGCTTAAAAAGGTGGTATCCATGATCGCTTCGATGCCGCGTGTGGTCATCAATTTCCACCATTCCAACGTCGGCGTAAAGTCTACCCCCCAGGTTGTGGCGAACGATCCAAAGATAATCGCCGCATAGAGCAGCACGATCAAGGCGCAGAATCCATAAGTAAAGAGGATAAACGGCCAGCGAATCCACGACTCTTTTTCCACGATTTGCCCGCCGGTGGGTTTGCCCGTCACCGAGACGTAGGAACGGCGGGTGACATAGTAGCGCTGGACCAAAAAGACAATCAGGGTGGGAATGAGCAGCACCACGGCCAGCGCTGAAGCTTTTTGATAGTCGTACTCGCCAGCCACGGCCAAAAAGATCTGCGCCGAGAGTACGGTCACGTTGCCCGATATAAAGAGTGGGTTCCCCAGGTCAGCGAGCGATTCGACAAAGAGCAGCAGGAACGAGCCGGCGATGCCGGGGATGAGCAAGGGCAGAGTGACCGTGCGGAAAATGTGCAGCTTGCTCGCGCCCAGACTGTGCGCGGCTTCTTCCATCGAGGGATCGAGGCGTTCCAGCATGGCCCGCAGCATCAGGTAGGCAGCGGAAAAAAAGGTGATCACCTGGACGAACACCAGGCCATCCATGCCGTAAATGTCGTTGGCGCCCACCGAGAAGGTTATCCCCAACAGCTTGTGGCTGATCAATCCGTTGCGGCCAAAGAGCAGGATCGTGCTTAGAGCGATGGCAAAGGGCGGCGAGACCGTGGGTACCAAGGCCAGGATATGGACCAGTCTTTTGCCGGGCACGTTGCAGCGGACGACCGTGTAGGCAAAGATGAAACCGACCAGCGTGCCGCCGGTGGCGGTCAGTGCACCCATCAGCAGCGTATTGCCAAAGATGCGTCGCGCCAGGGGACCGTAATAGGCATCGACATAGCGGGCGAAATATTGCAGGTTCAGCTTGCCGTCGAGGTCGAAAAAGCCGTTGGCCGACGTGCGCAGCAGGGGATAAAAGACAAAGATCGCTAAAAAGATGCCGCAAAAGATCAGGCTGATGAACAGCACCGGATCGCGGGCGATCAGGGCAAATTCTCGATAGCGGCGCCGGAGCATGGACACCCATGCCGGGCGACGGTCAGAGCTGGAGGCTGCCGAGCTGGTCATATCAATTTTCCGTTGTCGGTGGTGAGTGGATGGGGTACGCATCGTACCCCATCCACGTGACGTGCATCCTATTCTTTCAGGCTGTCGGCCGCGGCGATCTCGTTGCTGAACTTGTCAACGAACGCCTTTTTGTTTTCCCCTGCCCACTGAAAGTTATAGTCGATCAGTTTGACTTGCAGCAGTTCGGGGTGCGACAGCTCAACGCCCTTGACCGTGGGGGCCTGGTATGCCTTGTACTTGGGACCGAGGGCCTGCGCTTCGGCGGTCAGCGCCCAGTCGAACCATTTCTGCGCCGCGTCGAG
>JAFGJF010000511.1 GCA_016929205.1 Anaerolineae bacterium | reverse complement strand
GATGCCGCCGTCACCGTGCTCGTGGGCGCCGGTGTCAAAGAAGCAGTTGCCGTTTGTGTGGCCTCAGGCGGTTGGGGGGTCGGCCCGGGGCGGCACGACGCCACAACGACAAACAAAATCGTGATCGATGATATCCATAACAGATGCTTACCTCTCATTTTTAACCTCCTTGAACGTGTTTTTCATGTCTTGTTCTATCCCGCACCGGCCGGCGTCGGCCAGGCAAGATGGGTCAAACCTGCCGGGGGCCGAGCGCCACGCCATCGTGAACCCAAACCCGTTCCAATGCCACACGCCGACGTGTCTTCCCGGGCCATCGCGGCTGGTGGCGTAACTGCCCTCGATGACCAGCACCTCGTTGGCGCCGTCCCCATCCACGTCATCCACAACCATATTCAGGAACGGCACGGGCAGGGCCGAGCCGGCCCAAATCTCGCGCCCATCTTTTGGATCGAGCAGGATGAGGTGGCAGCTGTCGCCTGCCGGATCGTGAAATCCGGCAATGGGGCTGGGGGCCGTGCTCCACTGCTGGATCGGCCAGTCGCGCCACGGCCGCCACACGACAAGCACCCATTCGGCCGCGCCGTCGCCGGTGACGTCGGCCAGGGTCGACGCCGTGACGCGCCAGTCGGGTGGCAGACCGGGTCCGCCCGGCAGGGCCTGTCCCGCCGCGATAGCCGGCATAAGCGCGATCAATACGACGGTCAGCAGTTCAAGTCTGACGTGCTTTGCCATAGTCCTCCTTGCTCTACAATGTGCATGCTCAGTATACCACATCTTACAACTGGCTGCATGGCCGCAAGCCGTCGATTGCCTGTCGAATCCAAGATCTTGGGCAGTGAACCTATCAGGGAGTTCCAGGATAGCACTTTTTCTTCCAACAGGCGGACCATCGCTTCGGCATCGGCGGGTGTGCGATCACCTTCCACCTCCTCGCCGCCAAACGCCCAGCCGTTTTTACCGTCGTACCCCTCGATCCACCAGCCATCCAGGATCGAGAGGTTGGGGATGCCATTGACGGCCGCTTTCATCCCGCTGGTGCCGCTCGCTTCCAACGGTGGCACAGGGCTGTTGAGCCACACATCCACGCCGTGCACCAGGTACTCGGCCAACTGCCGGTTATCGTTTTCGACAAAGGCGATTCGCCCGGCAAACTCGGGGCTGCGGGCCAGGTCAAGATGCGTTGGATGATCCGGTTGCCTTCCATATCGGCCGGATGAGCCTTGCCCGCAAAGATGATCTGTACCGGGCGCCAGCGATCCGTCAGCAAGAACTTGAGCCGCTCCAGGTCGTACAGCAGCAAGTCGGGCCGCTTGTAAGCCGTAAAACGCCGCGCAAACCCCAACGTCAGCACGTCGGGCGTGAGCAGCACGCCGGAGGCCAGCACGTTCCCGGCTGCGATCTGGTTATTTTGCCAGCGCTCGCGCGCCTGCTCGTCGATCAGCGCGAGCAGCTGGGACTTGAACGCCTGGTGGGCCATCCACAGTGCCTCGTCCGGGATCTCGTCCACCAGCTGGAAAACCGGTTCAGTTCGTTCATTGCATCCTCCTCGTGCTGCCCAACTGCCGGGCGGACCCGGTCTGCCGGGCGGACCCGGTCTGCCGGGCGGCGGCCTAGGCAGCCTGGACGGTCTCCGGATCGCCGAGATAATGACGGTTGATAATGCGCATGTCCTGGTCCAGTTCGTAGAGCAGCGGCACGCCGGTGGGGATATTCAGCTCGGCGATCTCGTCATCCGAGATCCCGTCCAGGTGTTTGACCAATGCGCGCAGGCTGTTGCCGTGGGCCGAGACGATCACCCGCTTTCCGGCCTGGATGTGTGGCACGATTGACTGCTCCCAGTAGGGCAGCACGCGGTGACACGTATCCTGCAACGACTCGGTCGACGGCCATTGCGCCGGGTCGAGATCGATGTAGCGGCGATCAAAGCGCGGGTGGCGTGGATCGCCGGCTTCCAGCGCGGGCGGGCGCACCGCGTAACCGCGCCGCCATTGGAAAACCTGCTCCGCGCCGTATTTCTCGGCCGTTTCTGCCTTGTTCAACCCTTGCAGCGCGCCATAGTGGCGCTCGTTGAGCTGCCAGGCGTGCTCCACCGGGATCCACAGCAGATCCATCTGGTCCAGGACGATCCACAGTGTGCGAATGGCACGCTTGAGCACCGAGGTAAAGGCGATGTCAAAACACAGCCCTTCGGCCAGGAGCTGATCCGCCGCCTGGTGAGCTTCGACCACCCCCTGTTCGCTCAGATCGACGTCTGTCCAGCCGGTGAACCGGTTTTCCTCGTTCCACACGCTCTGCCCGTGACGCAACAAGACGATTGTGCTCATGATCTCTCCTCTTTGCATCTGGCCTTTCAGCGCGCCAGAATGCCGGCCAGGTCAAACAAGTGCAGATCCAGCGGCTTTTTGCCGGTCACCACCTCTGCCAGCGGCGTGGCAGTCACCGAACTCTGAATCGTGCCCACCAGAATGCCGTGCTTACCTCGGGCCAGGTGTTCGACCGCACCCGCACCTAATCGTGTCGCCAAGAGCCGGTCGAACGCGCCGGGTGTGCCGCCGCGCTGCACGTGGCCCAGGGTCGTGGCCCGCAGGTCGAATCCCAACCGGTCGTGATGCGTCTCAAAGTAATTGACCAGCCCGGCAGCGTTATGGTGGGCGCCCTCGGCGACGACGATCAGGGCATGCGGTTTGCCGCGTTCATAAGCAGCGCGGATCACTTGGGCGAGCGATTCTGGATTGGTCTCAATTTCAGGGATGACGATCGCCTCTGCCCCGCCGGCGATCCCGGCGACCAGCGCCAGGTAGCCACAGTTCCGGCCCATGACCTCCACCAAAAACGCCCGGTGGTGCGACGAAGCCGTTACTTTGAGCCGGTCGATCGCTTCCAGGGCGATGTCGAGCGCGGTGTCCACGCCGATTGTGATCTCTGATCCGACCAGATCGTTGTCGATCGTCGAGGCCACCCCAACGACCGGAAAGCCCATTTGCGACAGCGCATACGCCCCGGTCTGAGAGCCGTTGCCGCCGATGACGACCAACGCCTCAATTTGACGCTGTTCCAGCATACGGATGGCCTGCTGCCGTCCCTCGACGGTCTTGAACTCGGGGCAGCGCGCGCTGCCCAGCACTGTCCCCCCGAGCTGGATAATGCCTCCCACGTCGCGCGCGCCTAGCAAAGCCATCTCACCCGCGATCAGACCGGTGTATCCGTGTTGAACGCCGAACACCTCCCAATTTTGAGCCAGCCCGGTACGCACCACAGCCCGGATGGCGGCATTCATTCCCGGGGCATCACCCCCGCTCGTCAAAACTGCAATACGTTTCAATTCCCACCTCCTTGTCAAGTGCAGATTGGCGCGTCAAGCTTACTCCCTGATGACCGCCGGCACGCTGCGCCATCCCAGGCGCTTGCATGCCTCGACCCGCATGTGCCCGACGATGACGCGGTACCGTCCATCTGCCACCTGGGTGAGGACGACAGGCTGGATCAGGCCTTCCGCCTTGATCCGTTCCGCCAGTTCGGCAATCTCTGTTTCGCCACCCAAGATCGTCGTACACTCGTCATCCGAGAAGACGATCTCACTGATCAGGATATCTACGGTATCCCGCTGAACGTCCGCTTCTTCGTGTCGGGCCGTCGCCTGTACGCCCTTGCGGAATGAATAGATAAACGGGATGGCAAAGTCCACCCGGGCACTGCGCTGGAAATCCTGGAAAATGCGCTTGATGATCTCGTACGTGATGCGTGGACGTTCGGTTGCCCCGGTCATAAAGCGCAGGCGCATGTACACGCCATAGTCGTACATATCCGAGCGCACGTACGGCTCCTGCCCGGTCTGTTCGATGATCGTTCGGGTGACCTCGCGTGCGGCGGTGAGCAAGATCCGCTCGGCCTCGTCCCAGTCGGTGTCATAGGTGATACGAATCACGACCTCGTCGAGGATGAATGCAGCGTCCTGGCGGGCGGTATAGTTGATCACCACCTGGCTGAATAACATCGCATTGGGGATCAGGATCGGCCGGTTCACCGCCTCTTCGCTGCCGACCGCGCCACCGACCTGGTTGAGCTGGGTGTACATCGGGCCAATGTCGACCACATCTCCAACCAGGCTCAGCGAGGGGAGCTGGATGCGGTCGCCGACACGAAAAGGGCGTTTGAGCGAGATCATGACCCAGGCAGCCATGCCGCTGACCGGAGCCTGCAGGGACCAGCCCAGCAGCAGGCCGCTGAACGCCCCCAACGCGGTTCCCACTCGCTGCAATTCTCCGAAAAAGAACAGGACTGCCACGATAACGCCGATCCCCGCGACCATACGCAGCACGCTGACAAGCATACCGACTTCACCCGGCGCGCCTCGCCGCATTCGGACGTTCACCTGGATCGTCAGCGCACCCAGGTGAAAACCCGCCAGGATCGCCGAAATGATCGTCAGCGCCTGGCTGAGTGCCTGCCCCCCGGGTATGGCATAGATCTTGAACCCTTGGATGTGAAAAAAGCCAAACACGGCTGTCAGGATGCCCCAGACGACCAGCCAGGTGACGTGTCTCTTGTATTTCATCGTGTTCTCCCAAGTCTGCTTCGGCTTTCAGTTCCTGATGCTTGCCGTCTCCCCCTCGTCCACCTCACTATGCTCGCGATGGTCGTGCCAGCCTTCGATCAGGTCGCTTCCGTCTTGAACATCATCTGACCGTCACATCGATCTTGAACAGCCGGGACGGCATGGCACAGGGCGGCTGCGACTGGCGGCAGACCGGTTCACCGGTGGCGGTCAGGGTCGTGCTCCCCGGCTGCTTGGCCTCGTACACTCCCTGAGCCCCACGGACGACCGCCACGTTGACCATGCGGCTGAGCATACGCTCATCGGCGATCGTGACCGTCCAGTCATAGCCTTCCCCCAGGTTGAGCAGGAAGCGTTCCCCGTCCCGGACGGTGATCGTGCCGCCGTAGAGCCTTAGCTTGTGTTTCATCTTTTCACCTTGTCGACAGACAACCGCCCACACCGCGTCCACTGCTTGTTTGGTGGACGCACGTGTAGAGCGGTTTCGCCGGATGATGCTCGCTGATGGCGATGCACCGGGATCGTCGGCAGCGCCTCTATCTTTTGTATCCTCTTACTTGTCTTGTAACGTGCGGCGCAAGCCGGGCCCCCAAAACGGCAGGCCGAACAACGGCGCAAACACGCACCGGTCGAACAGACCTGCTGCCAGCGGGACAAGTCCAACGACGGCCAAAACCCAGCCCCATATGCCGTGGACCAGCCAGAGGCCGACGAGGATCAAGACGACACCGGCAACAACACGCACCGCGCGACCAGCAGAACTGGCCAGAAATCGAAAGAACCCGTTCATGTCATTTCCTCCTGTTGAAAGAGCTGCGTCTTATTGGTGACGCAGCCGTAACGAATTGCCAACCACGAGCAGGCTGCTCGTGGCCATAGCCACTGCGGCAATCACCGGGCTGATCACACCCAATGCCGCCAACGTTGAGCATAAATCTGACCTACCCTTCCAACCCTTGTTGGGCTCGCCGCCCGGCAAAAAGCTGACTTGCCCATCCGAATTCACAGGTCAGGTGCGAAGCACCTGCAGCGTATGCAAATAGTCGATCACGTCTTCGCGGCTGAGCATGCCCACGATCGAATCTCCTTCGATCACGGGGAGCTGGTTCACGCCGTCGCGGTTCATCTCTTTCAGGGCCTGCTCCAGTTCCTCTTCCGGCGGCACCCACTTGATCTGGTCCAGGGGGATCATCGTCTCGCCCGCAGTGACCGTCGCCCACTTTTCCCGAGAGACCTCTCTGATGTGATGCAGTGTGAGCAGTCCTGCGGCCTTATGGTGTAGTTCACCGTCACGGTGTGGTTCACCGTCACGGTCCAGTTCACCGTCACGGTCCAGTTCACCGTCACGGTGTGGTTCACCGTCACGGTGTGGTTCACCGTCACCTCCTTGAGCCACCACCATGCATCGCTGCCCCTGTCCCAGGATGTGACGGTCGACCAACTGCTGGATCGTGGTTTCCGCCGGCACGGTGACACAACTGCGGCTCATCGCCTCCGACACCTTGTGCCCGGCCAGCAGAAAAGCCAGCTGCTGCTGCCCGATCTGGGCTACGGCTGCGTTCCGCAGGAACCAGCCGATAAAGGCGATCCAGATCCCGTTGCCCACGTTCCCGGCGAACAGCTGCCAGACACCACCCAGGATGAAGAAAAAGCCAATGATCCGCCCAAGCGTCGCCGCGATCAACGTCGCGCGGCGCAGGTTCCGGGTAAAGCGCCACACGACCGCCCGGAAGACGCGCCCGCCATCGAGCGGGAAACCGGGGATCAGGTTGAACAGCGCCACCGAACCGTTGATGTAGGCCAGGTAACGGGTCAGGGCCAGGGCAGGAGCCAACCCGCCCGATACGGTCTCCAGCAGGCGAAACAGCCCCGCCAGGGCCAGGCTGACTGCCGGCCCGGCGAGGGCGATCCAGAACTCGGCACCGGCGCTCGGGGGCTCGGTCGCGATCTCGGCCACGCCGCCAAAGAGGTACAGGGTAATGCGGCGCACCGGCACCTTGTAGCGGAGCGCGATGACCGAATGCCCCAGCTCGTGCAGCATGACGCTGGCAAAGAACAAGAGCGCCGTGATTGCGCCCACGATCCAGTACTGTGCCCCGGGCCAATCCGCGAACTCGGCCGGAAAGGTGCTGGTCGCCAGCGTCCAGGTGACCAGGATAAAGATCAGAAACCAGGATGGGTCCAGGCCGATTGGAATGCCCCAGATGCGGCCCAATGGAATGGTGTGTCGGTTCATTGATATACGCTCCTTTTTATTCCTCTGGCGCGACAAACGGGATGTGAAACCGCGTCTCCGGCCGGGTTGAATCACCCGCAGAAAGCGAGGTGTCGGTACAAAACAACTCGATAAATTTGGCCGTGGTGGCCGAGTAGTTTGACCAGCCTGGGCCGCGCCCGGGCAAGATACCTCGAAACAGGGCCCGGACCGCGCTCCGCTGCCGCCCAGGCGTGCTCGGCGATGTCGTACGCCGCCTGCGGGCGTCCCAGCGCGCGCGCTTTCTGTGCCCGTGCCGCCATCAAGGCCGCATCCCGATCAAGCCAACGCTCTTGCAGCGCCAAGGCAACCGCGTTCGCCGCGCTGCGGTGTCCAAACCCGGCATCAGCCGTGAGAATGACGATTCGTTTGCCGTCACTCATAGGATCCCTTTCACGAGATAATGCGCGCCTATTCGGTCGTGCTCTCTTGATCTCTTGCTACGCTGCCGGGCAAAACCCACGCGGCGACGACCGTGCTCAACCCGTACAGTCCCGCCGCCCCCAGGAACACAGAAGGCAGTCCCCAGCCGGCAGCCATGGTCGCCCCGACCATCGGCGATACCGCGTTGGCCGCGGCCATCAGGCTGGTGTTGACGCCATAGACTGCGCCATAGCGCCCGGCGGGTGCCAGCGAAGCCTGGAGCGCGCTGACCGAAGCCACGATCCCACCTGCGGATATGCCCGCCAATGCCCTCAGGATCGCAAGCTGCGCCGGCGTCTGCACGCCGAACATCAGGGCATACAACACGGCGGACGCCGCGCTGGACAGCAGCAGGATCCGTCGCGGGCCGGCCCGATCGCTGGCCCGGCCCAGGAACACAGCCGAGAGCGCGCTGGTCAGCGAGGCCACCCCGGCAATGGTCCCGGCCAAAGAGGCGATCTTGGCATCTGGCGACGAGACCGACTGCACGAACAGGGAGAATACCGGGGCTACAACCTGGGCCGCCATACCCAGCAGCACGTTGACGCCATACAGGGCCATCAACGCCCGCGTGCGCAGCACGAGCAGCAGGCCCTCCCACATCCGGGCGCGTCCCCGTTCTGGCGGCGTAAACGCTTCCCGCACCAGCATCGAGGTCAGGATGCCGGCGATCAGCAGCATGCTGCCCGTCACCCAGAACGTGGCCCGGTAGCCCAGGCTGTCCGCGATCAGGCCGCCGAGAAATGGCCCCACCGTCGAACCCAAATAGATCGCCATCTGCAGCATGCCCAGGGCATAGCCTCGACGTTCCGGAGGCGTGCCGCTGGCGATCAGCGTCGTCGCCGCCGGGACGGTGCCGGTCAGCATGCCCTGGATGGCGCGCAAGATCATCAACTGGTAGACGTTCTGGACCACAGCCATCAGCGAAATGATCACGGCTCCGCCAAACATCGCCCGCACGACCATGATCTTGCGCCCGTAGCGATCGGCCAGCAGCCCCCACAACGGTGCGAACAGGGCCATCGTCGTCGACTGGGCGGTGGTCAGCAGGCCGGCCCAGAACGCGACCTGATCGAGTTCCGTAATCCCCAGTTCCTGCACATAATAGGGCAGAAAAGGCATGGTGACAGAGAACCCTGAAATGGCGATCAGCTCCCCAACCCACAGCACGATCAAGTTGCGCTGCCAGGTGGCGCCGCGCATCTGCGCCCAGAACTGCTTTCGCTGGGCAAAGGCTTCGCCGATAAAGCCAAATCGGGGCCTTGCCGGCCGGATCTGGCGCCGTTTGCGATCGGTCATGTGCTCACACCAGACGCCTGCCCATGCCCCGGCGCTTTCCATCTTGAAGACGTGGCATTCACGGAGGGATCAAGGGCCACATTGAGTCTCATCAAACCCTTCCTTTTCCTGGTGAAAAAAATGTTCAACGCCGGCCAAATTGGATCGATGGGGGTTTCTTGCGGAAACAAATGGGCCGGCGGTTGACGAGCACATTGATTATATCACACCTCAGCGTTGGCTGCCAAGTGACTGAGTTCTGAACATCAAGTGAATCGCCAAGATCATGTCACTGACCCTACTTTATGATTTATCAACGAATTCGATTTCTCGGAATGCCTCGCCCCTACTTTCACGATCGGCCTGGTATTCCTCCCTGGCTCGCCGGACGCAGCGTTGGATCGACTGCACCTTGTTGATCACCACGTCGTTCATACGTCGTAGGCCCTCCCCGTCTCCCGATGTGTTGTGTCATGGGTGGGACACCTGGACCGTTGTCGATCGATGTCGCCGGTTGGCGATGGCTTTGCCTGCCTCGACGCCGATCACGAGCAGCCAGTCATCGGCGTGCAGCGGGACAATGCCCAACACCTGTCGCAAACCCGGGATCAGAAAAGCGATGGCTACCATCAACAATCCGCTTGCAGCAGCCCAGATCAGCGGCTTGTTGGCGCTCAGCGGGCTGCCCCGGAACATCGAGCGCCGCATGCTGCGATAGGCCAAGATGTAGACCATCGAGTTGGTGGCAAAGCTGGCAAAGGCGATGCTGCGCCCTTTGACCGGATCGTTGTGCATCTGGAAATAGTGCCTGAACAGCATCAATGCCACCACCGCGCTGGCCACGCTGATCATGCCGATCAGCGACAGCCCCAGCCGGTTCAGGATCGGCTCGCGCGTTGACTTGGGCGGCTCTTCCATGATCCCGTTCTC
>JAFGJF010000510.1 GCA_016929205.1 Anaerolineae bacterium | reverse complement strand
GGATGCGATCTGCGCTACCGTGACGCAACTTCAAGCGCTGTCTCCCGTGCCGCTGTTGCTGGAAAACCTGGACTATTGCCCGACCGGTGCCTACGAACACGTCTGTATGCCCGACTTTATCACGGCCGTGTTGGAAACCACCGGCACCTGGATGCTCCTGGACCTGGCCCACGCCCAGGTCAGCGCGGCTGCACTCGGGTTCCCATGGGCAGATTACCTTGCCCAATTGCCGCTGCATCGCGTGAGACAGCTGCACGTTAGCAGCCCGCGGCAGGTCAATGGACGCCTCATCGACGCACACGATCCACTGCGCGAAGCGGATTTCCAGTTGCTGGCGCAGATGGTCGCCCGAACGCAACCGTGGGCGATCACACTCGAGTACACGCGCGACGCCGGCACGCTCGAATGCCAGGCCAGGCGGCTCAGCGCATTGTACCCCGGAAAGGACGGATCATAACCGATCCTCGTTCACTGCTTCGCTCATCATCTCGACACCCCACCTTCTCACAGTCACCGTCGAAATGGTCACAGCGGCATGGCGAGCAAAGGCCTACGGCCAACGCGCCGCCAGTCAAAACCGAAGCAGATGATTGTCAACGACCAACAAGTGCCCCCAAAACTGGTCGGATCGTTACTTTGGATTATCCTCGGTTTTCCACTGCATCACATACAGGTTTTGTTCCTGAATGGCTTTGCGGTTTCGATCAATAGCGTCGAAATCGGTATGCACAGTAAAGGTACGACCGCTGAGTTCGGGCCCGGCGATCCGCAACAAGCGCAGCGTCGCTTGGGCGCAGGCGTCAGAAGGGACTTGCTGTGCGGATCCCATCAATCGGGGCACATGAGTCTGCCACGCGCGCTTTTCGGGCGTTGCCATCAGGCCTTCGGTCATCGGCGTACGGACGAAACCCGGATTCATACAAAAAACCAGCACGGACGATCCAATATGCGCTAGCTCGTGGGCCAGGCCCTCGCTAAACCGCACGATAGCCGCTTTTGAGCAGCCATAGGCGGAACCACCAACGTTGACTCCGTTTGCGCCGCCACCGCCATCCATGATGAGAATGACGCCGTTATCGCGCTCGATCATATGTGGGAGCACGGCCCGGCTGCACAGCATCGTGCCGCGGAGATTGACGCTCACGTCGCCCCACCACACCTCCGGGTCAACTTCCCATACCGGGCCAACCGATTGGAAGCTGCCGGCGTTGTTGAAGAGCAGATCAATCGTGCCAAACTGCGCCAGGACGCGCTGTACCATTGCCTGAACTTGCGCCCAGTCCGTGACATCCGCCGAATGCGCAATGCCTGTGCCACCTTCTGCCGTGATCAACGCGACGGTCTCATCCAGCCTGGACAGCGTGCGCCCGCAGCACACGACCTTCGCGCCTTCTCGCGCAAACGTGCAGGCCAGCCCCCTGCCGATGCCACTTCCGGCCCCGGTCACGATCACCGTTTTTCCATCAAGTTCCATCTATCCTCCGTGAAGGATTTTCCTTCGATCATTTACAGCGTGAGCTCGGGCAACGTGCGCTTCAGGTATCCCAGACTTTGCCGGATCCAGCGCTCAGGGTCGTCAACATCGCCGATCTTTTCACCCATTTCGATCCCGGCGGCGCAGGTGATGCCCAGTTTTTGGCAATTCTCCTCGATGCCCACCTCGAAAAGCTTGTTGATATAGGCCGGATAATCCACCCGACCGGTGCCGATAATACCGTTGGTGTGCTCGAACAGGTCTGTTTCGCTGATGTGGGCGTGCAAGATGCGGCGGCCAAACTTTTCGATGGCAATCGGACTTTCACGGTTGATGCTCATATGGCCGATGTCCACGTTGGAGTAGATGTTGCTGGTATTGACATCTTCGACCATTTTGACCATCGCCGCTGTGTTGTTCAAGAATGAAAAGTTGTGCGGCTCCAGTTCCAGTTCCACGATCAGGCCATCCGGCTCGCACCAGGCACAAAACGCCTTCATCGAGTTCACCGCATACATCCAGGACTGCTCGCGGGGTATGCCAAACTCGAGCACGCCGCAGCCCCACCAGACGAGCATTTCCCGCCCACCCAATTCCTGAACGAATTCGGCGCAGCGCTTCATATAATCTACGCCCTTGGCGCGCAGCGCGGCGTCGGAGCTGGCCAACTGCTGGGTGTAGGCCAGTTGAAATTGGGACAATTGCAGTCCCAGGTCATGCATCATCGCAATGACCTCTTTGCGCTGGCTGGCGCTCATTGACGTCGGATCGCCGCCGTTGATGCCGGCCAGATCCACCAGGGTGAAACCCATCCGTTTGGCGCTGCGCAGCGTCTCCTGAATGGGCACACGAGCACACTCGTACACATAGGTATTGATACTCAGTCTCATCGCACATATCCTCCTGAACGATTGATCCCAACAGCGATGGCCGCGCCAGCACTACTTGCCGACCACGTACACCTTGTACCTTCGAGGCAGCACCTTGCGCTGCTTGTAGAGCAGCAAGACGGCCGGGCCGTCGAATGGTGCGCGCAGCGCAGCCCGTTGAAAGACCGCGTGTGGGGAATTCGATTTTGCGGGCAGGGGTTGGCCCTTGATCGTGACGCCCGTCAGCGGGTTGAGCCACTCGACCTGGAACTCGCCGTCCAGGCCGGTCAAATCCAGCCCCTCAAAGCCGCCCGCCGGGAAAAAGCAGACGTACTGCTCATTTTTGTTCGCCAGGCAGTAGGTCGAAGTGCAAAAGTGTGGATCGGGAACGCATTTGTTGAGGTCGAATGAGAGAGAAACGTTGCGCGTATAGCCCAGATTGCGGCGCATATCGTCCCAGGCATAATAGTAACGCTGGTTGCGGGTAATGTCTCCATCCTGCCACCGATCCCGGTCGCCGGGAATTGGCTCCCACGGATCCATAAACAGCACGTTCATCCCCCTGGTAAAACTCTTCCATATCCAGGCGACTTCGCAGCCATGCCCCCACAGGTGGTCGGTGTCGGTGAGGATCACCTTTTCGCCCGTGGCAAGCGGCGGATTGTAGCGGTATTCAAAGGCATTGCCGTTGGAGGGCGAAATCCAATCGGCCGAGGTCTGGAATAACTCCTCGTTGATCTGATCGCCGCCCTCCGATGTAACCCCGATCGGGTGCTGTTTGGGCCTGGATTGCTCGTACTCGCGCAGGTATTGGCACAGGTGTTCCTGCCACTGTAGCGCCTCCGGGGTGTTGGGGACTTCATTGCAGATTTCGTACAGCACGTTATCCAGATCATTGAGCGTATCCACAACCTGGCGAATGAACAACTTTTGATATGCCAGTATGTCCGGGTGTTTCAGCGAGAATACATCTACATAGTTGCCCGCATATTTGCCCTCGGTGGCTTGCAGATTGTTGGGCGTCGCATTGACGTTGTTTTCCGGGTTGAAAACGTGATACTCCCAGGGCTGCTGGTCGGGCGTCGCCCATTTCAGCCCCCAGGCTTCAAACAGCATAACGCTGACATAGATGCCGTATTCAGACGCCTTTTCCACCCTGGCGCGCAGCCGGTTAAAATAAGCCGGCGCGGGCCTGGTCAGGTCGAATTTCGGCAGCCCGTCTTTGGCCAGTCCCGGGCCGGTGCGCTCAAAGGGCAGCGGATCGAACAGGGTCGAGATGTTGTTCCACGGGCAGTTTTTTGTATAGAGCGAAAACTGCCAGAAGCGCAGAAAATTGTGCCCGTTGTCGGCGAGCATCTGTAAAAAGCCGTCATAGTCCATATTGTGGCGTAGCTCGTTTTCAAGCCACATATCCTGCACCACCGCCCAGGTATGCGACCCGGTCAGGTAAATCGCCTGCCCGGAATCATCGGTAAAATAACGTGGATTGCTCTGGTTTCGACGTAAAGGACCATTGAATTGCATATCAACTTCCTGGTTTATGAATGGATTGAAACATCTCAAGCCTGGTATCCAACATATCAGCCGCCGCACCAAACATGAATCGACGCCCCGCGTTTGCTAGACGGCTACAGGCTGGACAAGATCCCACAGATTCCCATATAAATCCTCAAAGACGGCCACAGTGCCATAAGGAGCCTCCTTTGGTTCCCTGACGAAGCGTATTCCCGCCAGACGCATTTCGTTGTAATCGCGCCAGAAATCGTCTGTGCTCAAAAACAAAAAGACGCGCCCACCAGTTTGCCTGCCTATGAACGCAGCCTGTTCTGCCGTTGAAGCGCAGGCTAGTAGCAGACTTGTGCCTTGCGAGCCGGGCGGTGCAACGACGACCCAGCGTTTGTCCTGATCGGGCTGGTACGTATCTTCTACCAACTTGAAATGGAGTTTGTCGCAGTAGAAAGCGATTGCTTGATCGTAATCCTGGACGACAAGCGTAACGTGGATGATCGACTGCGGCATAACCTTCACCTCTCTCAGAAAATGGTACTGGCCCTCGATTATCTTTGGCTTGCGCGTTGAGTAGGTTACATATATCGTCAAGCCGACTCGCGGTGAACGATCTCGTATTCAATGATTCGTTTCCGTCACGGAAGCAGATCTTCGCTGCCCAACCGCTCCAGCAGCAGATCTACAGCGACCCGGCCCAGTTGTTCCACATCCTTGCGAATGATTCTCTGCTAGATGATCACCGTCATCATCGAATGGGCCGGCGATGTGACCGGCGCCGCCTGTTCGTCAATCCACACCTGCATATCCAGGTCTCGATCCGAAGCGTTGAGTGCGACCACCGCGATCTGCCCGTCAGGGTTCAAAAAAGCCGTCGCCAGCAGGTCGTCGCAGTTCGACGAACAGACGATCCGCCTGGCGCCGGGACGCACAAAGCGTGAGACGTGCCCCAGGTAATAGTAGGCATTCATATAGTGGACCTCGTCCGTGCGCGTGTCGCCGACGATCGGCGCAAAGCAGAAATTGCCCACGTGGTTGGGACCGCCCTGCTCGTCGACGACCAGGTTCCAGTCCACCCAGCCCTCACACCAGTGATTCAGGTCGAGGATCACCGATCGCGCATAGTGCTCGCCCCACTGCCACTCGCCGACCCGATCCATGTCGAACGGCCCCAGGGCTGCCTCACTGTACAGCAGGTGCTTGTCGGGATAGGCATCGTGCACCAACTGCACGGCGTCAAAGTGCTCGCCATCGTACCAGTGGTAGGCCGTCCCCCACACATACTGGGCCGCCTGGGGATCGTCCAGGACGGTCTTGGCCCGCTGGTACATGATTCCTCGGTTGTGATCCCAGAACATCAGTTTGAGCCGTTCCAGTCCGGCCGCTTTCAGAGTCGGCCCCAGGTAGTCGCGAACAAAATCTCGCTCTTCGGCCGCCGTATAGATACACGACTCCCAGGTCTGGACGGCCATCGGCTCGTTCTGCACGGTCAATCCCCAGATCGGCACGCCCTCTTGCTCATAAGCTTGAACAAAGCGCACAAAGTACTGCGCCCATACGGCGCGGCATTCGGGCTTGAGCTGGCCGCCGTGCAGCATATCGTCGTTGGTCTTCATCCACGCCGGCGGGCTCCATGGCGAGGCAAATATCTGCAACCGGCCGCCGCTGGTCTCGATGGCACGCTTGATGAATGGAATGCGGTACTGGCGGTCGTGATCGACCGTAAAGTGCCTCAGCGCAGTGTCGTTAGGCACTTGAGTGTAGGCGTAGCTGTAGCTCGAAAAGTCGCAGCTGTTGATGTGGGTGCGGCACAGCGTGTAGCCGATGCCATGCTCGGGGTCAAAGTAGGCGGTGAGAATCTCTTGCTGCCGCTGGGGAGATAATTTGTATAAGGTCTCCGCTGCTGCATCGGTAAACGCACCGCCAAATCCGGCGATGGTCTGAAACGTGTGCGCGCGGTCGAGAATCAACGTAGGCGCATTCTCGACCGGTTGTTCAAACGGTGCAAAGTCGATATCGTCCTGGCGGGTCAGGCGGTCGGCGGTATCCCGGGCTGTCAGATACACGCTGGCTTGCTCCAAACGGGCAGTGGGTTGTGACATCACAAGCGGACTCCTTTCGATCTGAAAAACTTGGGGTGCGCACGGTTTCGTCACAAGACAGGGTGTCGAGCTAAAGCCGTGCGCCATACATAGCAGTATATCACAAGATGCTGCATCCGGCACAGTTTTAATCAACCATCGCATTGATTTCTCGTTGGATGATACGGCCGCGGGTGACGGTGAATGGATCCGCCATTGCGCCTCCAATCTTGTCCGTTCTGTCCAGGTAGATAGCGGCATGGTCAGGAACAATCGTACTACGGGGCAGTGCTTTCGTCAAATGCCGCGCATTTGCATTGGCCGGTTTCTTGTGTTACCATCCACCCAGGTCAGTTGTCGAACAACAGGAGTCCCTTGATGCGTGTATCCCAGTGTCCGGCTTGCGGCGCATCCCTGCCGCCCGAAGCGGCGCAATGCCCCTATTGTCACAGTTATTTGTTCCCCGACGATGCAGCATCGCTGGCGCAGCCTGACCGGTTTCACGGCTTCACCTTTGAGCGACGCAGCGAACCCAACGAGCAGGCGTTCACCCTCTCCGTGCCCAAGGGCTGGCTGCTGGAAGGCGGCGTCATTCGCGCCAACCACATGCAGCAAATGGTGAACGCGCAGACGATCGCCGCCAAGGTGGATTTCACCGTCAAGCGGGATGCCGCCGGTTCGGTGATGATCCGCTGGGCACCGGAGATCAAGTACTGCGACACGCGCATGCTGCCTGCGGCGATGTTCTTTCCGCCGGGCAGCAACTATGGCGGGATGATCGTCTGGCCGCTGATGTCGGGAGCGGATTTCCTGGTGCAGATGGCCTTTGGGTGGGCGCATCCCCAGGCGCAGCAGGTGCAGGTGGTGCAGCAGCAGTCCCAGCCGGCGATGGTCGAGCACTACCGCCGTCAGGTCGCGCAACTGGGCGGCGCCACGCCCTTCCAGTACGACGGCGGCGAAGCCGTGTTCCGCTATCTGGAAGGCGGCGTGCGCTACGAGGAACATGCCTTCACCTGCATCGAGTCGATGGGGCCGTTGAGCGGTGGGATGTGGAGCAACAAGAACACCGTGCTGCTGCGCACGCCGGATGGGGAATTTGCGCGTTGGGAGCCGGTGCTCAGACACATCTGGACCTCGGGCGAGATCGACCTGCACTGGGTGGCCCGCGAGCAGGCCAGCCAGGAGATGCTCTCGCAGGCCTATCTCAACGCCCAGCAAGCCGAGCAGTTCCGTGCCCGCCGCGCGCTGGAGATTCAGCGCGACTTGCAGCGCACCGCCAACGAGATCGTCGAGCACCGGCGCATGACCCACGCCGAGATCCGCAACGACAGCTATCTGATGCTGACCGGGCAGGAAGAGTACGTCAACCCGTACACCAACCGGATCGACACCGCCTCCAACGAGTGGTCGCACCGTTGGGTCACCGCGAGCGGCGAGGAGTTCTACACCGACGATGCGTCGTTCAACCCCAACCGCGACGAGCGTCTGAATCGCGTCGAGTGGCAGCACACGCCGGTGCGTTCGCGCGACGGCGCGGGCGGGCCCAGTGTGTAGCGTCGACCAGAAATGGCGACCTGGCCATCTGCGATCTGTCCATCAAGGACTATCCGATCCTCTTTCTCCTCAGCGATTGAGCGCGAAACCTATCCTCCTTCTCGACCTCCACGCCTTCCCCCAACCCACCGGCAAAGACGGCGCGCCGGCAAACGGTTCGCTGCGCGATTTGTGCATCGACCCCTTGCGTTCTTTTTGCCAGAAATGCAAGGCAATGGTACACTGTTCACGTCGCGTGCGCCTCGTCGCGCTGCCCCAAACCACTGATATGGAGGAGAAATGAGCGAGAATCCAACCCCCGAAATGCTGACCGTTGCCCAAGTCGCCGAATACCTGCATCTGCATGCTCTCACCGTGCGCCGGTTGCTCAAAGACGGCACCATTCCCGCCCGCAAGGTGGGCCGCGAGTGGCGCATCAACCGCGTCGAACTGAACCGCTGGATCGTCGAGCGGACGCGGCAGAATTCCGCGTCGCCGGCGCGGTGAAGGGGCGAAAATCTCCCATCGTTTACGGCCGTGACCTGCATTGGGTCAATCGCCGGTCGGACGGCGACAGCGCGCTGACATGGGCGCACTGTGACCGCGCGCCACACACCAACAAGAAAAGAGGATCCCGGAATGAAACGACGTGATGCCTTGCGCAAGGTGCGAACCATCTGTGAACGCCTGGATCAGATCGATCCGGACACGTTCTACATCCACCCGCTCAAACTGTATCTTTTTGGCAGCGTGTTGACCGACAAGCCAGATCCCCAAGACGTAGACCTGCTCCTGCTCCACAAGGGCGGGCACCAGAGCGAAAAAGAGGCGCTGGAGATCGTCGCGGCGCTTGCCTATGGCTTGCCGGCGCCTTTCGACCGGGCCAGTACACATCTTCGCCGGGGAATGACGATGGTCCGCTTGCACGAAGCGGAAGATTCGTTGCGGAACTGTTTTATGCTCTATCTCTTTCCCGACGGCGAGGGATTACACCTGATCTGGAAGCCGGGGTTGGATTGGCGCGCCACGCTGGACGAGATCGAGGCCCACCCACTGCCTTGGTCCGGCCCGCGTTCGCCGGAGGCGCTTGAGCAGGCCAGGGAAGCATGGCG
>JAFGJF010000509.1 GCA_016929205.1 Anaerolineae bacterium | reverse complement strand
ATGGGAATGGACACCAGCTCAGATTGCCGCAGAGTATGATCTGTCAAAAGCCCAGGTAGATGAAGCGTTGGCTTTTTATGAGGTACATCGTGCTGAAATAGATGTCTCGATTGCTGTCGAGCAAGAGATCGAAAAGACCCATGCCTAGGCTTCGGCTTCACCTGGATGCGGATGCCTCCATAAAAGCTTTGCAGAAGGCTTTACTTGCACGTGGTCACGATGTAACGCGGACGCCGAATGAATGGATGGCGCTGGACGCCAGTGACGAAACGCAGCTGCTCGGGGCGACCGGTCACGGGCGTTGTATCTTGACATTCAACGTACGCGATTTCCTGGCTTTGGCGGAGCGTTACCCTCAACACAGTGGCATTGTACTCGCCGCCCAGGCAAATTGGACGCTGTCCGGCCTGATTGCGGCTTTGGATCGGATGCTTGTGGAGACGCGAGCAGAGGATTGGATCGGCCAGGTGCGCTGGCTCAATCAGTGGCGGGATATTGAAAAAGTTTAGCGACCTTGCGAATCTTGCTGTGCGTTGATCGGGTTGTTCATCTGGGTTATTGTCGTTCGATCTCTGCTACGAACTCGGAAAACGACATTGCCTCAGGGAGAAGATCATGCTGGTCTGGATTGGCGAAAGAGTGAACATGCTAGCCACCGGTGTTGTCTGCTCCAAAAACGCTCAAGATCATAGCAGATTCGCTTGCATTTGCTGCGACCGTTCCACATCGGTGACTGCTGCCTCCCACTCCCAGTAATCACGTTCTACCTCACAAGTGTGCTGGTCGGCGATCTGTCCTTTTTGCTATGCTTGTCTAAAGGTCGGAAAGTTGATCCCATACCGCTGTTCGAATGCTTCTTGCTGCTCTCGGGCTTCTTTTAGTTTCAAGCGAAGCCAGTCTCTTATGGCCAGAGGTAAGGCTACCTCCAACCTGGATTCTTGGGCAAGATCGCTCAGGATTTTGTAGATCGGTTTCGAGATCACATCTGAAATCATCTTGCATACCTCATTTTCTTGCACGTTTCTTTCAGTATGCCCGTTTTGCCCAACCCAGTCAACAGTGAACTGCCACAAGGCGCATTTGGCGGCTGGGCGACCTCCTTTGTTGCTCCAATCCGCCGTCTCGGGGGCGGTCTAGTGGTGGCCGAAAGGTCTGCTTGTTAGTGCTGGAACCGTTCCCGAGACGGGGCGGGGAACGACTCGCCGGCAAGTCCAGGATCGCGGCTTTGTTTTTGTGTTGGGCGATTTTTGGCGTGGAGTGATAGTGGAGCCATGATCCCTCGCTTGGTTTGGCAGACGGAATAGCAGATCAAGCGTTGATGTTTGACACTCGAGGGAGAATGGCTGGGACTTGACCCAGATCTGGTTTGACAAGGTTCTGCACGTCCTGTATAATGTCTCCAGAAGTGAATGGCCATTCATACTATGAACGGTCATTCATGTTTTTGTTTGCACAGGAGAAGACGATGCCAAACACCGCAAGCCGCCGCCAGCGACGGTATAAAAGGCGACGTGAGGAAATCCTGGACGTTTCTGCGCGCATTTTTGCACAAAAAGGATACGGAGATACCAAGATCACCGAGATCGCCGAGGCGTTGGACATCGCTAACGGCACGCTGTACAACTATTACGATAGCAAGCGCGACATTCTGCTGGCGATTATGGATAAAGTCAGGTCTGACACTGAATCGTTGGTACAGGAAATAGGCGAGCCAGAAACACGTGAGGATATTGTCGCCATGCTTGCAACAGCGTATGATATCTTTATGACCCACCTGCCGTTTATGCAAACGCTGCTGATCGAAGCGTGGGCCGACGATACGATCATGCAAGCGTATTTTGTCGATCAATTTGAGCATGTTGGGCAACAGGCGCACGCGTTTATCGTCTCGCGCATCGACGCCGGCGATTTCCGTCCCATCGACCCGGTCCTGGCATCGCAAATGATGCTGGGTATGTTTTTTGCTCCTATCCTGTCCGTCCTCAGGGGAAACACGCCGCCGCCTTTGCCAGCTCAGCGTCGGGTTCTGGCAGAGACAGCGGTTGACCTGCTGTTGGACGGCATCCGCGTCAGGCCAAGCTGAGGGAGTAAAAATGCCGATCATCGACTTGCTGCTCAAGATGATCAGTGAGTCAATGATCAGCGCGCCTGACGATCCGCGAGGTATTGGCTTACGAGTGAAGGGCATCGTGTATGGGGTACTGCGCAGGACATAAATAAGGGGGAAGCATGTCGGATCGTATTCGAGCGTGGCAAGTCCGTAAATCCTTCAAGTGGGCGCTGCTCGTCGGCGTCGTCGCCGGGTTGGCGACTGCCGGCCTGCTAAACAACAGCCTGATCGGCAATATGGATGCGCAGGCATCCATACTGGCGGGGTTGGGTGTCGGGGTCGGCCTGACGCTGCTTCTCACCTACGTGCTCGACCGGGTCTCCTTGTTTGTGGGCGGCCTGGGCCGCGCCATAAAAAAGAGGGGGCGAAAAGAAAGTGTGGGCAAGGAATGACCGGGGCGGTACAAGCGATGCGGACCGCACTGATCGATCGGGCCTGCACTGGCATTTATTCGATCGCGTGCCAATACACTTGATTGCAGAGATTGCCCACACACCAACGGTAATGCCCGTCGTCGCAGTGTGGTGAATACGTGTTCGCCGAGAGGATGCTGTAGATCAGGACGTAACGGTAGAGCTTGCCACGAATGGCTTTTCCAAGCCGTTCAAGGAGCATAGCCAGGTAGCGATCACGCGCGTTGACTTGCAGTTCGTCGTACATGTCAAAGAACACCCAGCTCGTCGCCAGATCAAACAACGGATCGCCAACCATCGTCATCAATCCAAAGTCGAGCAGGGCTGTGATCTGGTGATCCTCGTCGATCAAGAGATTGCCCGGAAAAAAGTCGCCGTGAATGAGCCGGTGGTCGCCGAGATAGGGCTGGTCGAGAATCGCATCGAGCTGCTCCATTTTTGCGGCGAACCGGGGCACATCGCGGCTCAGATAGGGTTTCACCTGGGCCAGTTTGTGCGCGATGTAGCGCGCCAAAAAGCGGTGCCAATCGCCGTCTGTTCGTTGGCTGATGCGGTCGGGATCGAACAGTTTGAACCGGTCGAATGCGGGCGGCACCCGAATGCGCGATAGGGCGAGGACGGCGGTGAGGTAAATCTGCATGATCTCGTCTAGCTGGTTTGTGGTGAGCGCGGGCAGCACCGCAGACATCCGTATGCCGATCAGCCGCTGCTCGACGGTGATCAGAAAGGGCGTCTCCTGGGCAACGGTATGGATGCGCGGCAGGGCATAAGGCACAAGCTGCCGGTCCAGCGAGTTGTAAAAGGTTTGCAGGGTGATCAGATCGGCCAAGCTGGCTGTGCCTGCATAGAGCTTGAGCACGGCATCATGACCGCAGGTATAGACCTCGGCTTCCATGCCGCTGCTCAGCCGCGCGTCGGGCGATACATGAACCTTTTGAAGGATGTGGTTTCGTGCTGTGTCGGGATGGTTCATTTTGCAAAAAAATAGGTAGGGGCGAGGCATTCCTTGTATTTACTTAAAAGGCAGCATCTTTACTCTGCGTACACGGCCTCGCGCAGCCCTTTGAGGTAGCCGATGGCAAAGAGCCGGCCGATCGACGAATATCCCGGCCGGTCGTTTTGATCCCCTTCCATCGTCGGCACGTGGTCGGGGCGGCAGATGCCTTCAAAGCCGACGTCGCGGTAGGCGCGCATGCAGGCCAGCATATCGGTCTTGCCGTCGTCGTGAAAGGTTTCGACAAACTTGGCCGCAGTGCCGCGCACATCGCGAAAGTGGACAAAGAAAATCTTGTCTTGTTTGCCAAAATGGCGGATCGCAGCGGGCAGATCGTCGGTCATCAGCGTGAAATTGCCCTGGCAGAGGGCGATGCCGTTCACCGGGCTGGGCACGAGGTCGAGCAGCCGCTGATAGTTCTCGATGCTGCGCATGATCCGTCCCAGGCCGCGGATGGGCGAGAGCGGGGGGTCGTCGGGGTGCATGGCCAGCTTGACATTTGCTTGTTCGGCTACCGGCACGACGATTTTGAGAAAATACTCGAGGTTTTCCCACAACTGCTCTTCGCTGACGACGCCATATTCGGTCAGCGGCGCATCGCGCATCAGGTCGTGATCGTAGCCCGTCGCCAGCGCACCGCCGCGCGTCGGTATCGTGGTCGAGGTACGCATCCAGTTGAACACCGGCATCCATTCGTAGCACCACACCGGGATGCCCAGCGCGCCCATGTTGCGAATCAATTCGCAGGCGGTCTCGATCTCCTCGTCGCGTCCGGGCAGGCCCAGTTTCGCCTGGTTCAGCGGCGGGCGGCTTTCGAGTACATCCAGGGTGAACCCTGCGTCCTCGTAGGCGGTCTTGATCCTCAACAAGGACATATAACTCCACGGCAGCGCTTCTTTTTCAACGTCCAGGCCGCGGCCAAAGTCCATTGAACCAACGACGTGGTTGATGCCACACTGTTTGACCATTCGCCACAACGACGATGGGTGTGGCGGTAAGGCTTCGGCAATTTTAATCATGATGGTTGTCTCCTGGTATAATAGATTTTGTAGGCTATCGCTCAAGTTTAACAGGAATGCGCAATTTGTCAAACCGGACGAGGCAATGTGGGCATTGTCTGAAAAAAGGTCTTGTCCGCGGATTTGACAGCGCCAAGTTTTTTGATATAATTGCACACGTGTGCAGAACGTCTTTTCCCCGGACGGCTTCTTTTACCACTTGTATGCACACGTGTGCAAAAAGAAAAGTGACTTTTGATGCCAGTTTCGATCAAGGACATTGCCCGTTGCGCCGGTGTATCTCACTCGACTGTGTCCCGTGCTCTGGCCGATAGCACTCTGGTCAAGGCCGAGACCAAGGCGCGGATCAAGCAGTTGGCCCGAGAGATGGACTATACGCCCAGTGCCATTGCCCGCGCTATGTCGACGCGGCATACTCACACTGTCGGGATCGTGGTGACGACCATCGCCGATCCTTTTGTGGCTGAGGTGGTGCGTGGAGTCGAAGAAACAGCCCTCGATCGCGGCTATAACGTCATCCTCTGTGGTTCGTCTGACGATCCCGAGCGCGAAGTGTCTGCCGTGCGTGGCCTGCGCGGGCAATGGGTCGATGCCGTGATTGTCACCGCCTCGCGGGTGGGCAGTTTTTACGCCCAACTGACCGAGATCCAGGTGCCGGTGGTGCTGATCAACAACCAGCAGCCGGGCGACTATTCGTTTTCGGTACGCAACGACGATTTTTACGGCGGGCAGCTCGTCGGCGAATACCTGGTTAGCCTGGGACATCGCGATATTGCGTACGTTTCCGGCCGGGAGGCGATCACGTCGAGCCAGTTACGGCTGCAGGGCTTTCAAGACATTCTACAAAAAGCGGGTATATCGATCCCGCCGGAGTGGGTCGTCTCCGGCGATGGCAAGCCGGAGGGAGGCCATCGCGCGGTGCAGGCATTGTTTGCATCATCACATCATCCTACCGCCATTTTTTGTTATAACGACCAGACGGCGATGGGCGTGTTAAGGGCGATCAAGTCATTGGGACTGGCCGTACCTCAGGATATCTCGCTCGTCGGATACGACGACATTGCTGCGGCCCTTTATCTCGATCCTCCCTTGACGACAATTGCCCAGGCCAAGTACGAACTCGGTCAAAAGGCAATGGATATGGCGCTGGCGCTCATTGCCGGCCAAGAGGTGCAAAACGTGTTGCTCAAGCCAGAGCTCGTGGTCCGGTCATCGTGCGCAAAGCATTGAATAGCGTTCCGTGTGTATCCGTGCTCATCCGTGAGCTGTCATGATAGTTAGTGAAAGGAGCATAATATGAAAGGACTCGTACTTTCGGCCGAGTGGGATCCCAGACCCGACTATGCTGTGTCGGAATGGGAGAAAAAGACGGGCAAGGTTGTCACCGGCAGTGCTGTGTGGCGCAACCCCAAGCTGGTGGTGCAAGAGGTCGCCAAACCGAGTATTGAGCCAGACCAGGTGTTGATCCGCATCAAGGCGTGCGGTGTGTGCGGCTCGGATATGCACTTTTACGAGACCGACAAGCAGAACTATATCCTCTATCCTGGTTTGACCAAGTTCCCGTCCATTTTGGGCCACGAATTTTCGGGTCAGGTTGTCGAGGCGGGTAGTGCGGTCGAGGATCTCGAGGTAGGGGATATGGTCACGGCCGAAGAGATGATCTGGTGCGGGCACTGCCGCCCTTGCCGTGACGGCTATCCTAACCACTGCACCAACCTGGAAGAGATCGGCTTTACCATCAATGGCGCCTTTGCCGAGTATATCGCCATCGGGGCCAAGTACTGCTGGAAGCTTAACGATCTGATGGGCGTTTGCGGCGGCGACGAGGATGCGGTCTACGAGATGGGGGCGACCGTTGAGCCAGCGAGCGTGGCCTATAACTGCGTTTTTGAACGTGCCGGTGGGTTTCGTCCCGGTTCGACGGTCGTGATCTATGGACAGGGACCAATCGGCCTGACCGCCGCTGCCGAATGCAAGGCTGCGGGAGCGGCCAGGTTGATTGCTTTCGAGGTCTCGGCGCCGCGGCGCCAAGTCGCCAAGGCGATGGGAGCCGATGTCGTCTACAATCCGCTAGAAGTCGATCCGGTCGAGGTGGTGATGGATCTGACCCACGGGCGCGGCGCCGACCTGCAGGTTGAAGCTGCCGGTGCGCCGGACAAGACGATCCCGCTTATGGAACAGTGTATGGCCATCAACGGCAAGATTGCCCAGGTCGGGCGTGCCGCGGTCCGTGTGCCGATGTACCTGGAGATGCTGCAGGTGCGCCGTGGGCAGGTGTTCGGCTCGCAGGGGCACTCGGGGCACGGCATCTTTCCCAGTGTGATCAGCATGATGTCGGCCGGCTTGATCGACACGCGCAAGATGATCACTGCTCGCTATGTGCTGGATAACGTGGTGGATGCTATCGCCCAGTCGACGGCGCGGACGGATGCCAAGATTATGGTCAAAGTCTGAGGCGTGGGCGGTAAAAGATACCGCGGCGTGGAACGTCAAACGTCAGGCGTCATCTGCCAGACAACGCTGACGTTTGACGTTTCACATACCTCGATAGGAGAGAGTTATGGCACGAAAAATCAACGTGGGTTTGATTGGTGCAGGACGGATCGGCAAGCTTCATGCCGAGCATCTGGCCTATCGCATTCCCGACGCTAATCTGGTCATGGTTGCGGATATGTACGTCGACGCGGCGCGGACGTGTGCTGAGCGATTTGGCATCCCCGTGGCCACACAAGACTATCACGAGGTGATCGGAAACGATGACATTGAGGCTGTCGTCATCTGTTCCAGCACCGATACCCATGCCCAAATCATCCAGGAGGCGGCGGGTGCGGGCAAACAGATATTTTGCGAAAAGCCGATCGATCACGATCTGGGGCGCATCGACCAGGCGCTGGCAGCGGTGGAAAAGGCCGGGGTTAAATTACAGATCGGTTTCAACCGGCGCTTTGATCCCAACTTTCTCTACATTCGGGAGGCGGTTGCGGCGGGCAAGATTGGCCAACCGCACATCTTGCGCATTACCAGCCGCGATCCCGCGCCGCCGCCGATCAGTTATATCAAGGTCTCGGGTGGCATTTTCCTGGATATGACTATTCACGATTTTGACATGGCCCGATATCTGATCGGCAGCGAGGTGCAAGAGGTTTTTGTCGCTGGTGCGGTAATGGTCGATCCGGCGATCGGCGAGGCCGGTGATATCGATACGGCCGTGATCACATTGCGTTTTGAAAATGGCGTTATCGGCACCATTGACAACAGCCGCCAGGCCGTGTACGGCTACGACCAGCGGGTTGAGGTGTTCGGCTCTGAAGGACTGATCGATACAGCGAACAATACGCCGCACCGTGCCGTGTACAGTGACAAAACCGGTGTACACGCGGCGCTGCCGCTTTACTTTTTCGTCGAACGCTACATCGGGTCGTACATCGCCGAACTGCAAGCTTTTATCACCTGTATCCAGAACGATACGCCGCCGCCAGTGACCGGCCTCGACGGGCGGATCCCGGTGGTGATGGGATATGCAGCCAAGCGATCTTTGGACGAGCACCGGCCGGTCAGCCTGGATGAAATAGAATAGAGAGTCGATGGTGTATCAACTGTTTGGCGCATTTGATATTGTTCTGGCGTTGCAGATCGTGGTCAAGATCGTGCTTGCTATCGTTCTGGGTGGATTGGTTGGTTGGGAACGGGAGCGGCACAACATGCCGGCCGGCATCCGCACCTTTATCCTGGTGTCGGTGGGATCGTGTATCTTTACCATTCTCTCCAAGATCGGGTTTCGTGATACCTTTGACAGCGCCCGTGTCGCTGCGCAGATCGTCAGTGGAATCGGGTTTCTGGGCGCGGGCGTGGTGATGCAGCGCAAGGGCACGGTGCATGGGTTGACTTCAGCGGCCGGTATTTGGGCCATTGCCTCGGTGGGTATGGCCGTGGGCACGGGGAACTATTATCTTGCCATCTTTGGCAGTGTAGCCATCTTTGTCGTGCTGGGACTCTTGCGTGAAGTATTCAAGGCACGATTGATCGTTTCTACACAGCGCACGTTACACGTCGAGCTGCGTCGGGTACAGAACGATCTATCCAGGATGGGGCTGCTGGTACGTCGAGCTATCTCCGATGCCGTCGGTGCCGTTGTCAACGACGACCATGACCTGGCGCAGCAGATCGTCGAAAACGATGCACAGATCAACGCGTTGCGGTACGAGGTTGACCGGGAGTGTCTTGACATCCTTCGTTTGCGCCATCCGCAAAAGGTCAGGCTGCGCACGGTGATGGCTGCGGTCCACGTCGCCACCAACCTGGAGCGCATAGGAGATTATGCCAAGCGCATCGCTCAAATTCGCCTGCAAATGGGTCACCAACCGCTCTTGCAGACTGGTCATCAGGTGCCGGATATGGCCGAGGAGATTTGCGAGATGCTGGAACACGTTGTTTCGGCGTTTGCGCAAGACGACGTCGAAATGGCCAAATCCACGTATGATCAGGCCAATCAGGTACAGAGTATGTATGAGGACATCGTCGAACAGGTAACCGAAAAGATGAGCGAAAAAAAGACCAGGCATTTTGAGCGGGGAGCCCAGCTGCTTCAGATTGCCTACCACCTGAACCGGGCCAGCGAGCGCGTGACCAACATCGCAGAGCAGATCGTCTTTGTCCGCACCGGCGCGCTGGCCGAGATTGACAGTGATGAATTGGGGCAAGAGTAGGCAGGTTACAGGATTCGCAGAATGAGCAGGATTTGCAGGATGTTTTGTTTTTTGTCATGAAAATCTTGTGAATCCTGCATACTTGTTGAATAACAAATCTTAAAAAGGAGTTAAATTGTGTCTCAAGAACCAAAATTTTTTACGACCGATACGCCAACCGTTTTTTTTGAAAACAGCGCCGTGGGGCGGATGAAAAAAGAACTGTGGGAGGCCAGTGACGCAGAGATTGAAGCCGTGCTCGCCGAATATGGCATGCCCTCGCCCTGTGAGTGGGCCAAACCCGGTTCCTATATTCAGACGACGGTGCGCCACGACCTGATCAAGCAGCGGCGCAAGAACGACATTGTGATCATTCCCGTCGGCTGTACCGAACTGCACGGCGATCACACCGTCAGCGCGATGGACACGTTTTTTGTGAGCCAGATCGCCGAAGGCGTGCGCCGCTACTTTGTCAACAAGCGCGGCAACCCGCCCGCGCTGGCCATACCTCCGCTGATGTACGGCGCCCATCCCTATCACCACCTGGGCATGCCGGGCAACGTGATCATCCGTGACAGCATCGTCGTCGAGCAGATGGTCGACGTGATGCTCGGTTTGTGGAACGATGGCTGGCGCAAGCAGATCATTCTCAACAACCACGGCCAATTGTGGGTGCTCGAAGAGGTGATTCACGAGTTTTGCAAGCGCTACCAACTGCCGGGCATTTATCGTGTCATCGACTGGCACCGTGCCGTGCGCGAGTTTTTCAACACCAAGGACGAGGGTGGCAAGTGGGATACCAACTTTGTCCACGCCGACGAGTCCGAGACCTCGCTGGGGCTGTACCTGTTCCCCGATATGGTCAAGATGGAATACGCCGTCGATACCGAGGGCATTTCCTACCTGCCTGACGGTCACCTCGACAAGTCGGTCGATCCCTTGCGCCGCCCGTGCAAATGGTCGGAAGGCGAAGGGCACGCTGCAATCGAGTTGTTTGGCACGCCCGAAGGCGTCGTCGGCAAGGCGACGATGAGCGATGCTGAAAAGGCCAAGCGCCCTCTCGCCGCGATCCTGCGCTACCTGACCCTGTTGGTCGACGAGATTATTGAGGCGTTCCCTTCCGGAAGCGTGCCGCCGGTCGAGATGATCACCATGCGCACGGCCAAAGAGATGGAGCCCTATCTCAGAGAACCGTGGACTGAGGGATGGAAGAGCGTGTACGGATTGCCCAAGATCGGGCAGTAAAGCACGAATAACCAATCGCACATGTGTGTGAGGCGTAAAGACGTGAAACGTGAGCCAAGGTGGTCACATTTCACGTCTCACGTTTCACGCACCTCTATTCATTCGAGGGGCTGCCAATGAAAACCAGCATCGTTTTGTCAACCCATCAGGCCAAATTCAATGCCGTGGCGTTCAAGGGCGATTTTGAGAACAATGTGCGCACGATCGCCGAATTGGGCTACGACGGCGTCGAGTTGGCGATCCGCGATCCAAACTTGATCGATGCGGAGGCACTGCTGGCCACCCTTGCTGCCTATGGCTTGAGCGTGCCGGCGATCGGCACCGGGCAGGCGTGGGGCGAGGAAGGATTGTCCTTTACCGATCCCGACGAGATGGTGCGCGAGGCGGCGATCCAACGGGTGATCGACCACGTGCCCTTTGCCGGGCGTACAAACGCCGTGATCATTATCGGTTTGCTGCGCGGGATCGTCAAGACCGGCGTCTCGCACGAGCAGGCCTTTGCCTGGATGGTCGATGCGCTCAAGCGCTGTTCGGCTGCCGCACGCCCGCACGGTGTACGCCTGGTGTTGGAACCGATCAACCGCTACGAGACGACGTTGATCAATTCCGTATCACAGTGTCTGGCGCTGATCGAGCGCGTCGGTGCAGACAATTTCGGCCTGCTGGCCGACACCTTTCACATGAACATCGAGGATGTCTCGATCGCGGGCAGTCTCCACCAGGCGGGGGCTCGCCTCTTTCACGTTCATTTCGCCGACTCGAACCGCTGGTATCCGGGAGCGGGGCACATCGATTTCGCGGCGATCATCCACGCTTTGCGCGAGATCGGTTACGATGGCACGATTTCGATCGAGGCGATGCCGATGCCGGACGCGGAGACGTGCGCGGTGGAGTCGATCAAGACGCTAAAGCGGCTGTTGGCGTAAAATCCGTCTCTAAACGTGACAGGGTTTTATCACAAACCTGTCATGTCTGCTCCAAGCCACTGTCCTCGGAGGCAGTGGCTTGGAGCAATGCAAGTTTGCCCCAAAGTCAATGGAAATCTGTAGGTGTGGTTTCCGCGATTCTGGTTCAATCGGCACATATGGAACTTTATTCCTCTCTGATGCGTCTATAAGGTGACTTTTGATCAGGCATGGAGAGAAAAATGAGACGGATAATCATTTGCTTGGCAGCGAGTTTGTTGATATGGGTGAGTATTTCTGCGTGCAGCCAGGAAGTGCCGACCGGGCTGGATGAGAGTGCGATTTCTACCCAAGTGAACACAGTGACGGCTATTCCTCAAACACAGACTGTAGCAGAGGAACTCGCAGCCACTATATTCACTCCTACACCTCAACTAACGGTGACCCTTGCTCAGCCTATCCCAAGCAAGCGCGAGGCTACTGTACCCCCTGGCAGGTTTGACTTGTCGCTGGCCGAACTCGTGGCGCAAGCCAGAAACGATCTGGCCAATCGACTTGGGCTGCAAACGGAGCAGATCGATTTGGAAAAAGTCGAATCGGTGTTCTGGTCTGACGAAAGCCTGGGCTGCCCGCAGCCGGGTATAGTCTATACTCAGGTTCAGGTAGAAGGAACGTTGATCAAACTGCGGGCTGCCGGTCAGATCTACGAGTATCACAGTGGCGGAGGGAAAACACCTTTTTTCTGCGAACAAGCCAAGAAAGGTTGGGAAGTGATGAAAACAGTCCCCGTTACGCCGACCAATACGATACAGGACCCCAAGAGGCCTACAGTTACGGTCGCACCGGGCCTGGAACCGTTGGTGGCACAAGCCAAAAAAGATCTGGCGGAACGACTCTCAATTTCTGTTGCCCGAATTGTTGTACTGGAAGCCGAGAGCGTGGTTTGGCCAGATGGTGGTTTGGGCTGCCCACGGCCGGGGATGGCCTATTCTCAGGTTCAGGTAGAAGGGACGCGTATTCGCCTCGGTGTGGGCAAGGTGACCTACGATTATCACAGTGGTAGGGGGCGGGCTCCTTTTTTGTGTGAAAGCCCGGATGGATCCCTTGCTCCACCGCCGCGATCAAATGAATGATTTGTTTTGATTTGCAACGAACGGCGGGTCAGTTTTTACTGACCCGCCGTGTTGTATTGCTGGCTTGCTCACAATTGCCCTGAGCAAGTTATCGTGGAGAATGGTCGGTTACTGCACACTACCCTCAAAGCAAGCGACATTGGTGCCGTAGAAGGTGTCGCCGGTCATTTCAGCGCAGTTTTGCCAGTCGCCCACTCTGATCGCTTTGGCAGTATAGGTGATGGTAACCGTCTCACCGGGAGCGCCTGGGATAGAAGACACAGCGACGTCGGTGCCGGCTGCCGGCAGCGTGCCAACGCCATCGGCATAGTAGTTGGCACCCGAGTTTCCGTAGGCATTTTCGGCGCCGACCGTCAGCCAGCCGCCATCGCCATCAGACACGGCTCCGTAGCCAAAGCTGATGTCTTCAACACCATCAACGCCGATCCAGATCTGGAAGCTGTTGAGTTCTCCGTCTCCCCAGTTTGGCACGTTTTCCCATTCCAACACCAGCCAACTGTTGACCCCATCGCCAATGGTGTATGCATAAAAGCTTCCACCATTGTCGGGGTTGAGGTCCGTCCAGAATGGAGCCAGCACGTTGTTGGGTGCGGTCGGGTCGGGCAGGACTTGGTTGATATACTGGATATCGTCGCTGCTCGTACAGCCGCCTACCACGGCATAACCATTGCTGACCATACCGATGGTGTCATATACCTCGCCGGCATAGACAAAGGTTGCGCTAAAGTTGGCGCATGATTCATCTGTGTGAGCGACGTTGGGCGGGGCGCCGATTGAGGCCAACGGCAGGTAGCCAAAAGGCGTAAATCCTGTGTCGACACTGACTTCGGGTGGTGCAGCGCCGGCCAATGTGCCGTCAAAAGTGAATTGGCGGCTATTGACCCGAGTGGCGCCAACTGGATCGCCAATCAGCTTGAACTGCCTGGGCAGTACATCGACCAGGCTCACGGTTGCATCATCATAACTGGTGTTGCTGATGGTGATTGTGCAGTCTGTCGTTTCATTTCTGCCCAAGTTGGCCGGGTCACAGCTCTTGTCGAGGGTGACATTTGGCTCTTGACGCACAAAGGTGACTGGAATCCTGACCCACTCTTTGGTTTGACGGTTGTTTAGCGTGATGAAGCCAAATCGTGTTTCGCCCATTGGCACATTACGCGCATCGATGTCGATATCAAAGGTTGCTTCTTGGCCTGCGCCGATAGTGAGCATTCTGGGCACTTTGATGGTAAAATCGTCTGACATATAGGGGCTAGCCTTGACGTACCAGGTGCTATTTGTGTCCAGTGAGCTCGCGACCGTACGCTGGAGCGTCATCTTGCCCGGCATTCCGGGGATGTAAATGCTGGGATAGTTGGCGTTCCAAAGATCATCCTCGTGATCGATAAAGTCTTGAGCTGTGGCCGAGATGGTCAAGCTGACTTTACCTGCCCCGCGCAAGTCAACGCGCCCGGATCCATAGTCGAATGGATCGGCTGGGGTTTCCCCATCTTCTTTAACGACGTCAGGGATCTGGGCCGAGGTCATCAGCGCAGACTTGATTTGACCCGGTGTCCAGTCGGGGTGCAACTGCATCAACAATGCCGCTGAACCGGCAATGTGCGGGCTGGCCATGGAAGTGCCGTCGATAGCCTGGAAGAGCTCTCCATACGGTCCCATCCCGCCGGGGCCTTGAAGTGCGCCTAACGGGGTGTTTCCAGCCAAAATCTGCACGCCGGGGGCGGCGATATCGGGCTTGCTGACACCCAGTGACTGTGCCGGTCCCCCACGCGAGCTAAAGGCTGCCATAACATCGCCTTGGGCTTCCACTTGAACGCCACCGCTGAGGGTGCCAGTTACGCCGCTGTGCGTGGCCATAAAGTCAAGCAGGGCGACGCCGGCATCATTCTCAATGTGGATGCTGGGGACATAGTGCGGGTCTGAGGACAAACCTTGCAGCGCGGGGTTGTAGAGGATCATACCACCCGCACCGCCTTGTTGCACATTGTAGCTCTTTGTTACACGAGCAATGGTGCCGCGCTCGCAGACCACAATTTGGCCATCAAAGGTGCCCGGCGCAAAGGGTGTCAGACACATGCCATCGCCATAGTCGGAGGCCATCACTACGTCGGCAGTGAGGCCGCCAGTGATGGATGCGCCTTCCAGGGTCAGGGTATCGGTGCCGTCGGTGAGTTCAACCGTGGCGGCATAGGTACGGTTGTGGGTGCTTGCCCCAACGGTCGTGACCCAAGGTTCGCGGTGGCCAACGGTATCAGCGTTGGGCCCAGCGTTGCCGGCCGAAGCGGCGACAAACACGCCGTTGTCATAGGCGCTCAAAAAGGCCAAGGACACGATATCGCTGTAGGGATTGGTGCCACCACCAATGGAAAAGTTGAGGATATCGACGCCATCCAGGATGGCTTGTTCAACGGCGGCTGCCGAGTCGCTGTTATAGCAGCCTTCCTCGCCGCAGACGCGGTACATGATGACGTGCGCGCGTGGTGCGATGCCGCTGACGGTGCCGCGCGGCACACCTAGCATATCGGTCTCAACCCCTGCATTGCCCGCTGCCGTGCTGGAGGTGTGCGTGCCGTGGCCGTTGTCATCACGAGCCGAGTCGAACTCGGTAGGGAGTAACCCCACGTAGGCTTTGTAGGTGTCGATAAAGGTGTATGCGCCGATCAATTTGTTGTTGCATGTAAAGGGTGCATCGTTGGGGTTATACGCAGTGTTGCCAAAATCGCACTCGTATGGCCCACCCGGAGGTGCCGGGTATGCGTTGCCCATTGGATCGGGGTCTGTAAAGGAAGGGTGTTCCGGCCAGATTCCGGTATCGAGGATACCGACCACGATGCCTTCACCTGCACTCTGCTGGCCACCGATCTGTTTCCACAGTCTCGTTGCGCCGATGAAATTGGGGCTGGTATCGGTGTCTACTTGGACCATCTCGTCCAGGTAGACACCGGTTACACCATTCAATTCGGCTACGGCATCAACTTTGCTGCTCTGGAGGATAAGGGAAGCGCCGTTAAAGATTTTTTCGTAACGATGAACGACAACTCCGCCAGAAACTGCTTCCAGTTCACTGGTATCTACCGATTCATCGAATGTAACGATAATGCTGATCGGAGCGACAGGTTCAATTTCCAAACCTTGTGTCGCAGCGCGCATAGGTTGTGGTTCTACGATATGCACCTTTTCTTTTGATGTGTTGACCGTTACGCCAGCTGGTGTCAGTGGTGTGGCTTGCAGTGTTCCGTCTGGATCCTGAGATGCTACCGGGGTTGCACCGATCAGGCTGACCAGGATTGCCAGCAGCATGGCGACAGATATAAATCTTTTACGCATTTTCTTTTCCTTTCTTTGATTAAAAACGATACATTGAACATTATACACATGCAGAACTTTATATTGGTATTGATGCACCTCCTTTCTGGGCTGCCAGAGTGGCCTCAAGATCGGATCACCTTTTCTGACTCGGGTCATTCGTCATGCACGTTTTCTTTTTTTTACCGCATGTCTTTTATAGTGCTTTATTCTGTCTTGGGCCATTGATATAAAAAGCCTCTGGCGCATTGCTGGTATCGCCAGGGTTGATCAGGCTATGTCACGAGTATTATCGGAATACGCTGATCTGATCTGTGCAAAAACTCGCGCAGGTTTCGCTCTTTGCACGCACTGTTTGTACTGTAAGGTCAAGTTTGTTGCCAAGTCGTGCAGCTAGTACCGGAAAAATCTGCAGAAAGTTATCGCAAGTATGAATGTAACAAAAGGCTTGGGGAAATTGTGAGAATACACCCCCCTATGTGTGTCATATGTTTTGAATGAATCCTGACTGCTATGAAATCTCACAACATTTGGAAGGGGCTTTCGGGGTTGGATTGTTCCTGGTGAAAGCATCTTCCGTATGGAACGGATTGTATCACAGGTTCCACGTTCTGACAATTGGTTCTGCGACGCCATCATTCAAATGGCGCCGCAGAACTCGGTGATTATTCTACCACTTGCCAAAGCCCGGGCCTGCAGGGCTCAGGTATTGAACACCGTGGAGACCGTCACAAGGATCATTTGTGACATCCAGGATGGTGGCAAACTCGCCCCAGATGACCGGGCCAATCTCGGTGCCATCGGCAGTGTACCAGACACCCTCTTCAACGTAGGCATCCGCAGGCGCGGCGACGATCTTGGTGAAATAGGTCCATTTGCAGGTTTTGCCATCCAGCTCGTACTCTCCTGACTGATGGTTGGTTTCCCAGGCACCGGAGCCAATATAGCTGGCGAACCCATCATGCCGGTCGAGCAGCCCATCGCCATCGCAGTCTTTGTTGGACATCCAGGCGTCGTTCCATTTCATAAGAAGGTTCACGTCTTTCCAAGCCTGGCACCAGGCGGCGTCGCGATAAGCGTCGCAGTAACCGCCATTGAATAGGTGGGCCTGGTAGTTGTAGCCCCATTCGTCGTAGCCTGTGGTAATGACTCGTCCATCCGACGTAAGAAGCGTGCCATCTTGAATGGTCGTGCACTCTTGACCCTTGCACGGTCCTTTGGCGCCTACGGTCGAAGGAACCAAAATCAGGATCAATGCGGCTAACACAAACATGGTTCTCTTCATTGAGTTTTCTCCTTTCCTTGAGAAAAAACCATCTTACGAAACACGATAACGGATCAAAAATCATTTCTCGCTATGCCAGGGGGCGAGCGGTGATGAAGGCTTGAGCAGTCGATACTCCTTACCTCCCTCAATAGTGGTCGGACTCAGCCGCCAGGCCCAAATAAAGACGGGTGTGGGCCATGTCCGCGGTTATCCCCCAGATTGCGCGATATCTCGTTCACTTCGGCCAATGACTCGGGCGTCAAGACGATCTGCAATGTGGTTCCACGCAGGTCGTTGAACCCAATGGCGTTGTCAAAGATGACGGGATCAATGGCATCATCATCTCTGCTGTCGGTGATCTCGATGGCGGCGATATCAACCACCTCCGGCGTATCGCTGGTTATGCTGACCTTGTTCTGAACCACACGGTTGCCCGAGATCTCAACTGCTCCGGGCATACCCCAACGAAAATCAGCATAGAGCACGATGCCCGAACCGTTGTAACCGCCTCCGTCAGCCGGATCGACGTGCAGGACACCGGTGATCGTATTGTGCGAGATCACGTTGTTTTTCACACCTGCTTCGGTTCCGGCATAGTCGCCCACGAGAATGCCAATCCCGCCGCCATTGTGCGTCCGGAGATCCACGATCTTGTTGTGCGCAATTGTCCACCCGCTGCCGCGCCAGTTCGAGATGGCCTGAATTGTGTTGTTGAACGTGCAGTGGGTGACGATCACGTTGTTCACGGCGTCGCCGTTCATGATCGCCAGGTCGACGGTAAAGCCGAGGTGGCTGATCACGGTACCGTCGCTTCCGGCGAGTAGACGGAAGCCCATGATTAGCCCGGAGGAGTGCGCCGGGCCGTCATCAATGACAGCGCCGTCCTGGCCCTTGATCTCTACTGCTTTGCTAACATATGCGCCGGCGTAGCTGCCCGGGCCGACAAAGATGATGTCGCCGTCGACAACGTCTGTTGAATCGATCGCTTCCTGAATGGTTGGGAAATCTCCTGGCACGTACCATACCGTGCCTACATCCTTTTTTGCCATCACGGTGGAGGGAAGCAAAAGTAGGGAGATGGCAATGAGCACAAATACGAGTCTCTTCATCGAGTTTTCTCCTTTCTTTGAGAAAATGGGTTTGTGGAACACGATAGCGGATCAACGTACTTTTTTCTCGTCACGTTCCGGACGAGCAGCGATGAAAAGGTTGAATGCGCATCGCCTCCTTTACTCAGATCGTAAAGGCCTTCGAGGTGGAGAAAATGGTTTCTTTGGGGTTTGTTAGCAGGACCTAATCCAAAGAAAGCCATTATCAAGCCTCAAGGGTCTGCGAATGGAAAAATGACTTTACTGAAAAAACCAATTTTAACGCAAAGACGCAAAGATGCAAAGACGCAAAGCATTGCTCTCAATTTCAAATATTCGCTTGTATGCATCAAATCCTTGCGTCCTTGCGACTTGGCGCCCTTGCGTTACCTTTT
>JAFGJF010000508.1 GCA_016929205.1 Anaerolineae bacterium | reverse complement strand
TTGTCCGCCCTCACACATCAAGCCCCGGTTCACGTCGGCGATGCGCCCGGCCATCACTCAGTCAGGAGGCCCGGCGACCTCGATCTTGTTCTGCGCAATCCACCCCTGCAGCGTGTCATAATGTTGCTTGATCCAGGCGATCAGGTCCTTGCCCAGTTCTTTGTCCGGCTTCCGGATCCACCCGCCGGTCTTTTCCCCGGCCAACGCCTTGTCCAGATCGGCCTTGATGTCTTCCAGACTGCCGCTCAAGTGAATGCGACAGAGCGCGCGGTTGAATTCATAGACCAGGTAGCCGCCGACCTTGAGCCGGTCGCGCATCTCGATGGCCGTGCTCAACTCTTGTTCGGCGCGTTTCCAGTCCGGCGACGGCTGATCTTTGAGCGCGAATCCGAGCTGGCCGTGGTTGCGATGGTACTTGTTGTCCGTATCGCATTCGATCAAGGCCTCAAGGACGGGAATGGCTTTGGACACCTGGGCCCACTCGTGTTTCTTGAACGCCTCCTTGCGAAACTCGCGCACCTGGTCGAAGGCCAGGACCTTGATCTTGGAAGACGCGGCTTTGATCGCGTCCTTGAGTTCCTTTTCCGATACCGGGGGTTTGTCGGGGTCGGGGTCGAGATGCTGGTTGATCAAAGACGTGGCCACGGCATCCAGGCGGTCTTGATCCTGGAGCGCTTGCACGCTGTCCTCCAGGTCCTTGAGCTGCTGGGAGAGCACCTTTTCGACCAACGCGCGCCCGCCGTAACCGCCGACGGCCGAAACAGCCAGGATCTTGATCGCTTCCCAACCGCCGCTCTCGAACTCGAAATTGCCGGGCACGATCATAAAAATGATCACCCCACCGGCGATGCCAAAAAGGCAGTCGGCCAAAAAGCCGGGATCCCAGGTGAACTTGGACCGTTTGTGAGGCCAGACGAATTTCTTGTCCTTGACACCATAGAGCAGCCCGCCGAACAGCCCGGCAATCGTGGTCGAGGCCAGCAGATCCCAACTGATCTTGAATTTGGCCGCGTCTGCCTGGTCCGAAGGGGCTTCGGCAGCGGGCGCGGGGGTCGGTGTCGGGTCTTGCGCCCACACCAGCGGCGATCGTCGCGAGATCAAGACAATAGCGGTCACGATCGCGACCCCAAGTACAGCCAGGCTCTGCCTGGCCAAGACAATGATCCATGGTCGATTCGATCTAAACATCCTTTTGCTCCTTGCCCGGATAGACCGGGACTGTTAAACGCGCATAAAGCACTAACGTTGTTCCTGGGTGCAAGTGCTCACCCAAACTCATACTCATCCAGCTTGTTCTTCCGCTCCCGCCAATCCGGCATGGCCCGATCCAGCAGGGCGTAAAAAGCCGGGCTGTGGTTCGGTTCCACCAGGTGGCACAGCTCGTGCATGACCACATAGTCGATAAACAGCTTGGGCACCTGGATCAGTTTCAAATTGAGCGCGATCCGGCCCGGCGAGCTGCAACTGCCCCAGCGCGTCTTGAGCACACGGATAGCGATCTCGGGATAGGGCGCGCCCAATCGTTCTGCCCTTGGGTAGCATGCATCGAGCCGTTCCTTGAACACGCGCCGTGCCTGGCGGCGATACCAGCCGTCGAGCAGTGCCTGGACCCGCCCGGTGTCGCCCCTGTCGTGCACGTGGATGAAAAACCGCCCCCGTTTCAGCTTGACCTGATCGTCGCCGCCCTCGATCACCTTGAGCCGGTATTGCCGGCCCAGGTAGCGGTGTGTCTCCCCACTCACATACTGCCGGGGCGGCAAATGCGGCAGGTAGCGCTCGAAATCGCGCTGCTGGCGCAGGATCCACGGGGCACGTTTGCGCACCCTGGCCTCGATCTCGTCCATAACACTGTCGTGTGGCGCGGTGACGGTCACCCGCAGGTCGGGATGGACGCTGATCGCCAGTGTTTTGCGCGTGGCATAGTCGAGGTGGTAGTGGATCGTCGCCGTGCCGTATTGAATGGAGTGCGTTGTTGATAAGGTTGTCATGTCTGATCCCGCTGCCTGGCGATCTCGATCACCCGTTCCAGGATCTCGTCCAGATCGGTCAGCGATAACGGCAGGTCGTTGGCCTTGCGTACCTCCCACAGGTGGTCTTCCATGGCCAGTCGCATCTCTTTTTGCACGTCGAGGTTCATCGTCCAGTCGCGGATTTTCCGGTCCTCGATGATCCGTTCCAGCTCGATGGCAATGTCGGCAGATAGATCGTCGATACCGGTCGGGCCGTCGCCGACTGCATACTGGGCCAACGGGTCGCGGATCACGCCGTAGTAGGCCGGCGCGTCGCGCAGACGGCGCAGCTTGGCCGGGATGTGCTCGTCGTGGCCGATTTGCACCGTTTTCATAATCTCGCCGGCCCGTTTCAGGTACTCGGCTTCGCCGATCCGCCCCTCGCGGTAGGCGCGGATCGTCTCGTCGATCAGCCGGGAAAAGCGTTCGTAAAAGGCGGGGTCCTTTTCCATCGACTCGGTCACGGTGCGCTTGACGCGGTGGGCAATGGTGTCGGCGCGGGCGGCGACGCTGTCGATCTTGGTTATTTCGGCCTCGAAGGCGTCGGCGTCGAAAATGTTGACCTGCTCGACGATCACGGCTACGTCGCCGGACTTGATGTGGCTGTCGAGCAGTTTGCGCACCCGCCGTTCGTAATCTCGATAGTCGATCGTCTCGGCGTAACGCTGCTTGACGGCGAGACGCAGGTTGTGGAAAAAGCGCAGGTCGCGCTTGTAACCGTCGATTTGGGCCTCAGGGGTCGTCTCGTAAAAAAAGACCGTACTCAAGGCGACCTTGAGGCAGCGCGCATAGGCGGTCAGGGCCTCGTAGAAGACCTGGCGCACGTCTTCCGGGGCCAGGAACCGCTGCAGCGCCTCCACGTCCTTCTTGTTGGTGACAGTCTTGAACACATCCCACAGGTTGGCATGCAGTTGCGGCAGGCGGGCCACCTCTTCAGCGACGTCGGTAAAGGTGCCTTCGATGTCCTCGGCGTCGTATCCCTCCAACGCGTTGTAGGTGTCCATGGCCTCGTTGAGCTCGCCCAGCACGCCGCGATAGTCGATGATGTAGCCGAAGGGCTTGCCCTCGAACAGACGGTTGACGCGGGCGATGGCCTGCAGCAGGCCGTGTTCCTTGAGCGGCTTGTCGATGTAGAGCACGGTGTTGCGCGGCTCGTCAAAGCCGACCAGCAGCTTGTCGACGACGATCAGGATCTCGACCCCCTCCTCGCGGGCAAAATCGGCTAAAACGTCGACATTGTACTGCCGCTCGCCGCCGTAGCGGCCGATCATCTGCTTCCAGAACGCCTCCAGTTCGGGCGTCGCGCCGTCCACCTCTTCGTTGCCCTCGCGGGTATCGGGCGCGGAGATGACCACCGCCGAACTGACCAGGCCGAAATCGTCGAGATAGCGCCTGTACTTGAGGGCCACGGTTTTGCTCGACGTGGCCAATTGGGCCTTAAAGCCGCTGCCCTGCCAGTTGTCAACATAGTGGGCACTGATGTCGTAGGCGATCTGCCGGATGCGCTGGTCGGCCTTGGAGATCTCTTCGGCGCGGCTGAACTTGTGCTTGAGGTCGCGTTTCTGCTCCTCGCTCAGCTCGCGGGTGACACGCTCGAACCACTGGTCGATGACTTCCTGGTCGACAGCCAGCTCGGCCAGCCGCCCCTCGTAGAGCAGGGGGGCGACCGCGCCATCCTCGACCGCCTTGCGCATGCTGTAGGTGTGGATAAAGCCGCCGAATTTGGCCGCCGTGCTCTTGTCCTGTTTGAGCAGCGGCGTGCCGGTAAAGCCGATGTAACAGGCGCGTTGGAAGACCTGGCGCATCTTGGCGTGGGCCACCCCGTACTGGCTGCGGTGGCTCTCGTCGACGAGGACAAAGACGTTGACCCCCTCGTCACGGGCCTGCACCCTGGCCGCGGTTTCAAACTTGTCGATCACGGTGGTGATAATGTCGACGTTGCCCTGGGCGATCTTGTTCGCCAGGTCCCGGCCCGACCTGGCGCGGGCGACCTTTTTGCCGCAGGCTTTGAACGTGCCCCAGATCTGGGCGTCGAGGTTGACCCGGTCGGTGACGATCACGACCTTGGGGTTGCGGACGTTGGGATGGAGGGCGAGGGCTTTGGCGAGCATAACCATGGTCAGCGATTTGCCGCTGCCCGTGGTGTGCCAGATCACGCCGCCGGTGCGCGTGCCCTGGGCATTGAGGTGGGCGACGCGGGCCACGGTTTCCTTGACGGCAAAGTACTGCTGGTAGCGGGCGATCTTTTTTGTTCCGCCATCGTAGACGAGAAACTGGTAGATCAGCTCCAGCAGGCGCGGCGGGCGCAGCAGGGCGTAGAG
>JAFGJF010000507.1 GCA_016929205.1 Anaerolineae bacterium | reverse complement strand
CGCACATCATAGAATGCCAAATCGCGATTCGGAAATCGCGGCTACCTACTCTCTCCGACAAACTGCTAGCCACGTGTCTCGTCGACACGGTTCACAGAGATCAGGTTCAGATTCAAGTCCCAGATTTTGAATAGAACACCACGCAAGGCGGCCTGATCGACGACCGGTCCGATCAGGGTCGTGATGCCATCGCCATATGCGCAGCTCATGCCGCTAAACCAGTCCGACCAACTTGCATCGACCTGGCCCTCCACCTGGATCTGGTAAGTAACAGTGCAATCGGGGCTACCGTTTTCCGTCATCGATTGATCGTCCTTTTTTGTCGCCAGCTATATTGGGTATTCTCGATTCGCATCCAGTATAGCTTAAAACGGAGCAGGTTGTCATCCCTCAAGTAGGTGATTGCAGTGGGTGATCATATCAGGTGCAGCTCTTGCGCGCGCTGGACGGCATCGGCCCTCCGGTGCACACCCAGCTTGTCATAGATGTTTTTGACGTGCGAGCGAACCGTGTGTACAGAAACGTAGAGCTCGGCGGCAATTTCGGGCGTCGACAAGCGGGTCGGCAGCAGCCGCAGGATCTGCAATTCGCGTTCACTCAACGTCTCCAAGGGAAGGAGAGGGGGGCTCTGCGCGGCAGCGGGCAAGTCGGGCGCGGGCTGGTCGCGTTTTGGCTCGAACGAGGCCAGCAGACTGCTGGCATACCGGGGCGCGATCCCTCGTGCGACGGCCTGATCCAGCAGCCGGGCCATCGCTTCGCCGTAATCGACCAGAGTGCGCACGTATCCTTCGGGTTCGGCCAGCGTCAAGGCACGTTCGAGGGCCGCGATTGCTTTTTCCGTGTTGCCCTGTGCTTGAAAGGCGATGGCTTCCATGGCTTTTATGTGGATGATCCGTCCGTTTAGGTCCCACTGCTCTGCGATTTTCAGCAGCCATTCCAGCAGGGCCAGCGCTTCCGGGATCCGGTGCTGTGCGATCAACAGCCTGACAAACGCCCTGTACTCTACGGTACGCCGGTGGCGGCTTTGCCAGCCGCCGGACATCCGTTCTTTGAGCTCGGTCAAGGCTCTGTCTATGTCCAATTCGCGCTCCCCGGCCCAGCGTGTGACTGCCTCCAGGAGGCCTGGAGCGCGATCGCTCTGTGTGATCCACAGGTGGGCCTGGTGCGCGGCGACGAGAATGTCGTCCAGTTCGGTGGCGTCAAATTTGATCGCCAGGTCCCGGGCCTGCTGCATCACCTGGCGAGCGTCTTTTATGTTCCCTTGTGCCTGGTAGATATATGCCTGGGAAATATACCCATCCAGGGCGCCGATCTCACCCCACTGCATCGTCAGCTCGATGCCCTCTGACAGGCAGCGCATCGCTTGCTCGAAATCGTTCCACTCGCGCCACAGTTCGCCCAACCCGATCAGCGCCTGGCAGGCAACCGGCAGTCTGCGTCCCTGTCTATCGGTCGCCATATCCAGGGCCTGTTCGTAGAGCGTCCTGGCTTGATCAAGATGTCCTCGTCTCAGCAAAAACTCGGCCTGTTGGCAGGTGATCATGACCGTTGTCATGACGTTGCCGCTGTTCTGGCTCAGTTGGGCAGCCTCTCGCAGCATCTCGAGCCCGGCAGAGACATTCCCATCAACCATCGCCGTGATCGCCTGGCTCCACAGGGCGATGCCGCGCAGGAACGAACCGTCCCGGGGCAGCCGCTCCAGCGCGTAGCGGGAGTATTCGGCAGCCTGGGACATCCGGCCTTGAAAGATGGCGATAAAGGCGCGCAAAGGGGCGGCCTGTCCGGAAGCGAGGCCCGCGCTTGCGTTTTCGAGGTGTGATTCGATGACGTTCAGGGGGCGGCCGCTGAAAAAGAGCGCCCAGGCATAATAGACGGACAGGGACGGGTGGGCGCGCACCAGTGGGCCGGGCAGTGCGTCCACCCATCCCAGGAGCGACGTGACTTCGCTGCGCATCAAGGTTGCTTCGGCCTGCTGCTCGATCAGCTGTGCGGCCCATTCGAAATCGCCTGCCGCCAGAGCGTGCTCGATGGCCTCGGCGATCATGCCGTTTTTTTCGTACCAGATGCTGGCCCGGCCGTGCAAGATGGGCACCAGGTCTGGATAAAGCTGCTGCAAGCGCTTTTGCAGCAGATCGGCAAAGAGGCGGTGATAACGGTACCACCGTCGCTCGTTGTCCAGGGGAATGATGAACAGGTTGGCCCGTTCCAGATCGTGCAACACGGTCTGGCTGCTGCCGGAGACAATGGCCGTTCCTTCAGAACTGCTTGGCGATTTGGTTTCTCTAAATTGCACGGCATCGCACAAAGGCGCGGTCAGGGTATCGAGGACAGAGGTATGCAGCAGGAAGGTTTGAATCTCGGAAGGCTGTCGATCGAGCACCTCTTCGACCAGGTAGTCAAAAATGAAGCGATCGCTGGCGGCAAAAAGATCGATAAAGTCGGCAACGTCGCCGGCGGGAGATGCCAACTGGCGACGCTGCACCGAAAGCGCGGCGACCTGCAGGCCGGCGATCCATCCTTCGGTGCGGGTTCGCAGCGTGGCGACACTCGACGGCGCGAGCTCCAGATGCATCACGTCATTCAAAAAGGCGAGTGCTTCCCGGGTCGTGAAGCGCAGGTCATTCAATCGCAGCTCGGTCATTTGATCCCGGGCGCGCATGCGGGCCAACGGCCAGGGCGGATCGGCCCGGCTCGATACGAGCAAGTGCACCTGTGGGGGCAGGTTATCGACAAGATAGACCAGAGCATCGTGGATCGGCCGGCTGGTGATCAGATGTATGTCATCAAGGACGAGGACAAAAGGCGCTGTTTCCGCGAGTTCGTTGATCAGGGCGATCAAGAATGCTTCGCCGGGCGGCTGGATCGTTCTCGGACCAGCTGGCTGGAGCATCAGCAGCGCGGTCTGGCCGATGTCCGGCGCAATTTTTTTGATCGCCGCGATCACATAGCTCCAAAAGCGAGTTGGATCGTTGTCACCATCGCTGAGCGACAGCCAGGCCACCGGCCAGTTTCCCCGGGCGGCCCATTCGCTCAACAGCGTTGTTTTGCCAAATCCTGCCGGGGCAGAGATAAGGGTCAATTTGTGCGTAAAGCCATCGTCTCCCGCCAGGCCGGCATTCAAACGTTCGATCAGGTGCGAGCGCGGGACCGACTCGGATCGGACGGCAGGGACCAGCAGCTTGGTTTTTAGGATGGGAACGGCCACGTGTTCCACGGCATTCGTCCTTGAATGGCTGAATAAAAAAAAGAAACAGGATTTACAAGATTGGCCGGATTGGCCAGATTTCTTGGTTATCTCGTCCTTGAAAAGATGGTCGCAATGCGATCGGGATCGAATTTGGCACTGCGGTCATAGTTATAGATGCCGTTCTGCTCTTGTTCGATGTCGGTGAGCTGCGTATAACAGTAACCACAAATGTGGTCAAAACTCAATACGACGTCGACCAGCCCTTCCAGACGAGTGTAGAAATCCTCCAGGGTGACCGGACCCTCGCCATAGCCCCACGATGTCTCGTTGTATTGTTGTTCGGCACTCGAGATCCACTTGATGCCGCCAAATTCGTCGACGATATACGGCTGGCCCTGGTAGCGCGCTTCGCGGTCTGGAAAATTGCGAAACACACCGCTGCCCGCCTGCGGGGCCAGTTGTTCCTCGAGTTTGGCCGGGTCTTGCTGGTAGGTGTGCACGGTCCACAAGTCGGTCCTGACGTGGGCATAGCCGCTGGCATCGTTGACTGGCCGCGTTGGGTCGAGGGCACGGGCCAACTGGTAGGCGTCAAGGTGCAGGCGGTTGTGCTGCCTGCCGTCGCCCGCATCCCAGGTTTCATTGAACGGCGTCCAGGCCACGATCGACGGATGGTTGCGGTCGCGGGTGACGATCTCGCGCCACTCGCTGATAAAGTTGCGCGCGCTGATCTCGTCCTTGACGTCGATGCCCCAACTCGACGATTCGCCCCAGGTCAGGTAGCCGAGTTTGTCGGCCCAGTGGTGAAAGCGCGGTTCGAACACCTTTTGGTGGAGCCGCGCGCCGTTGAACCCGGCCTGCATCGACAGCTCGATGTCGTGTTTGAGCGCCTCGTCGTTTGGCGCGGTCCAGATGCCATCGGGATAAAAACCCTGATCGAGGACCAGGCGCAGGTAGAATGGGTCGTTGTTGAGGTACAGTTTGTTTCCTTCGACGTGGATTTTGCGCAGCCCGGCATAGCTCTTGACTGTGTCCAGCACAGCGCCGCCTGCATCCAGCACGTCGAATACCAGGTCGTACAAAAAGGGATCGTCCGGCGACCAGGCCCTGGGTTCGTCAATTGGCAGCACGCAGGGCAGCCCGCTGCCGGCGGCCATCTCGACCTGGGCAAGTTGGTTGCCCCCGACCAGCAGGGTGGCCCGGAAGCGCAGCCCACGTTTTTGGGCATAAAAGGTGGGGATCACGACAAAATGGGCATTGTCCAGGTCGGGCACGATCTGCACATCCTGCACACCGTACGGGGAGACGGGCTCCATCCACACTGTCTGCCAGATGCCGGTGGTGCGGGTATAGTGACAGCCGCGCGAGAAAAAATCGGGACACTGCTTGCCGCCAGGCTGGATGCCGGAGCGCGTCTCATCGCGCACATAGAGCACCAGGTTGTGGGTTTCGCCCTGGGTGATGAACGGCGTGATGTCGTGGCTGAACGACGAGGTGCCGCCCCAATGACGGCCAACCGGCGCACCATCGATAAACAGCTCGCTTTCGTAATCGACGGCGCCAAAGTGGAGGATAACGCGTTTGCCGGCCCACTCGACCGGAACGTCCAGCCTGCGCTGGTACCACATCGTCTCGATGAAATCGGTATGGTTCACGCCCGACAGCGGGCTTTCGGGACAGAACGGGACGGTGATCCGGCCGTCGAACCCGTCGTTGGTGGCAAAATCGCGCTGCATGCCCGACTTGCCCCAGTCAAAGGTATAACTCCACGTGCCGTTGAGGTTGATCCACGCATCACGCACAAATTGTGGGCGGGGATATTCGGGCCTGGGAACGTTCGAGTTGGACATATCTTTTTCCTTTGTTATGAATGATTGTACTGAAAAAACGACTTGGAGGGCAAATCCGAACTGGTTTTCCGGACACAGGCGAACACGGACCTGGCCCATGGATCCAAGGTATATCGATCCAACAAGTATACGACAGGAATCGCAACTTGGCAAAATCCAAAACGTGTCCATAACAAAAACGCCAAGGCAACGTCCTTGGCGTTTTCTGTGCGCGAATGAGGGGCCTGCGTCAGCGCTGCCTATGCCGTCTTTCCACCGGAAAGATACAATCTTGAGCTCATCAATCGCCTTCGAAAAAATACAACGATGGGATCTGGTCCAGCGCAGCTCGCAAGACCGGTTTGAGTTGGTTGTAGGCCCAGGTCAATTCTGTCTCTTGCTGTAGCGCAGCGCCGAGCAAGTGCTCGACCAGGCGGGTGGCATTGACGCCGCCACCAACGTCCTGCCCCTGGCGCAGCAAGGTGTGCACCCGGGCGGCGACGACATCGGGCGTGAGTTGAGGAACGAGTGCGGCGATGCGTTGTTGGAGTGCCGGCGAGACCATCACTACTGCAAGCCCGCTTCGCGCAGGGCACCGACTAGACTTTCCTTGCTCGGTGCCAGCCCGACAAACTTGACCAGTTCGCCGATGACCAGCGCCGGGGCGTTGTCGATCGCATATTCTGCCCATTCCGGGTCGCCAGGGCCGGTATGAAAGTGGATCTCGATCTGATCGCCGTACTCGGCCTCAATCTCTTGAAGCAGGCGCTTGACGGCCACGCCGCCGGAGCAGGGCGGCAGGGACACAAACGCTTCGATTGCTATTTTAGACATAATCCACCCTCCCTGAGCGCGTTGTTGAGCGTCGCCTCGCTGGGACACATGCCCTCGATGCGGATGCTGCCATTCACTACCGCCGCCGGAACGCAAAAGAGCTTGTACTGCTCAAATTTCTCCATCGCTTCTGCTCCCTTGAGTACGGTCAGTTCCAGTTCGCCTTCGTACTTGGCGGCGACTTTTTGCGCCAGGTCGATGATCGCCACGCAGCCGGGGCATGGTGGATCGCCGCTGAACACTTCCAGTTTGACCATTGTTCTACCCTCCCAGTTTTTGTTTGACGATGTCGGCCAACCGTTTGGCCGGGATGACCTTGCCCCTGCCCACGACCTCGTCGCCGACGACGATCAGAGGCGTGGACATGATCCCGTAGGCGTCCGCCTCGGGGCCCATCGCGTCGAGTTTGATGACCTCGACCTGGCCGGGGAACTGCTCTGCCGCCATTTGGGCCTGCTGCTCCGCGCGCTTGCAGTTCGCGCAGGGAGGCGTGGTGCCAAAGACTTGTATCCGCAGCATTTCTCCCCTCCCCGGTTATACCGTCTGGAGCAGGGCCACGATCTCGTCCTTGCGCGGCACGCGCCCCGAGACCTTGACGATTTCATCGACGACCAGGGCCGGGGTGCTGGTGATATCGTAGGCCATGATCTTGTCCAAGTCCTGCACCTTGGTAAAGGTTGCCTCGATGCCCAGTTCGGAGGCCGCTTCGCGGGTCAGCTTTTCCAGACGTTTGCAGTTGGGGCATCCACCGCCCAAGATTTTGATTTCCATTGTCGTTATCTCCTCTAGATAGTAAAATAGGGTTGTGCGCGAGATGCCCAAGCGGGCGGTCTCGCACCTGTTTAGTGGCTTTCTACGATGACTGCTTTACGCTGCTTGCTCCGGCTGTTCAGAAAGGCACTCACAACGGCGATCGCGGCGATGCCTGCCACGGTGCCACCAACGATCAGCCAGGTGTTGGTCCCGTTCACCCACGCGCCAAAGAGCAGCCCCGACAGGGTGCTGAAAATGGTGACCAGCACCACGTACACCGCGGTTTTACCCTTGCCGATCACCGAGTTGGTGATCAAGATCGACTGCAGGCTTAACTCCGGGTCGGCGAGCAGGTAGGCCAGCAGCGGTCCACGGTGCATCCCCAATGACAGAAAGGTCTGGGCGATCGGCACCTCGACCAGGGTCGGAAAGTACATAAACACGCCAAAGAGCACGCCGACCAGATTGGCCCACCAGGTGTTGCGCCCGGCGATAGCCTGAATCCAGGTGGCGGGGATGATCGCCCGCGCCATGCCGGCTAGAAACACGCCTACGATCAACAGCGGGATGATCTGCTTGACGAAACGCCACATCTCCCACAGCCACTCTTGCACCGCGTAGGCTTCAAAGAATTTGACTGCCATCCACCACACCGCGCCGATCAGCACGATCTCGGCGATCAGCTTGCCGGTAAAGCCCACGCTCAACCCGGCATCTGTTGCGACGACCTTGAACGAGGCCACCAACAGGGTCAGGGTAACCAGCCCCAGCGCGACGTAGGTCCAGGTGTTAAAACCTTCATCCACATTGTTCAGCCCAAACCAGGCAGCGACGCCAATGGCGATCAACAGGGCGATGAGCAGCACACCATGCACGCTGACGCCCTCGATGCCCAGCGAGGCGTTCGGCGGGACAATACCGTCCAGCCAACCCTGGAACCCGTTGGCCCACGCGCCGGGCAGGTTGAACGTGGCATAACTGTTGGTCAGCAGGCCAATCTGCAGCGTTCCGGCGATCAACACGCCGAGCAGCAGCACGAAAAAGACCCAGGTCGTTACGGGAACCGTCGAGTGCGCTGCATTCGCGGCATTCTGTGCAAAGGCCCGCGATCCGTTGGTTTCGTTGGTATGGGCCTCGTCGTCCTTGTGGAAAAAGAACGCCATCAGCAGGCCGATGCCGACGCCAAAGACAATCGAAAGGATGATTCGCGCCAGGGCGATGTCCATGCCGATCTGCACGCCGGTGAACGAGATGGCCAGGATGTTGATCGCCGGGCCGACGAACAAAAAGGTGATCGCCGGTCCCAGCCCGGCACCCTTTTTATAGATGCTGGCAAAGAGCGGCATGATCGTGCACGAGCAGACGGCGAGCACGAATCCACCCAGCGCCGACGCCGGGTACGAGATCCACTTGGGCGCGTCGCGGCCCAGGTACCTGGTGATCGCTTCCTTGGGAATCAATGCCGCCAGTGCTCCGGCGATGAAAAACGCCGGCAGCAGACAGAGCAGCACGTGTGCAGCCAGATAGGCAGCCAGGCTGCCCAGCCCGGTCTGGAGCAGATTAATGACATAGAGCAAAACGTTCAACACCATCCTCCTATAAATATGATTCGAGATATATATATCCAGAAATGAATATATAGTAGTCAAAAGAAAACCTTGCCGGTGCAAGGCGCTCACGCTGAAACAGACTATGTGGTTGGCGTACAACATCCCTCGCCGGCGCAGCGCGGGCAAGGGCAACTGGCGTCGACGGGGCGCTGTGTGTCGATTGGTCCCAATGCCACGTCAAGCAACTGGCGAGCCAGGGGATCGACCAGGCGGTAAAAAATGTTCACCCCGTCCCGGTCCGTGTCGACGATCTCGGCATCCTTGAGGATGCGCAGTTGTTGCGACACGTAGGCCTGCGGCTTTTTGAGCTTGTGCTGCAGGTGACAGACGCAGGCGTCACCGTAGCGCAGCTCGTCCAGGAGGCGCAGGCGGTTCTCCAGGGAGAGCAGGTGAAACAGCTTGGTTCTTTCAGCATAGTCCGGCATAACATTCCTCGAAAAATATATATCTCACGGTGCATATATTATACCGCAGTCTCTTCACGTTGTCAAGTAGCAGGGCTGTTGCAAAGTCCATCCACATGCACACAAAAGCCCCGCCGGGCATGGCACGGCAGGGCAAAGTCGGGCTAGTTGGATAGAGACT
>JAFGJF010000070.1 GCA_016929205.1 Anaerolineae bacterium | reverse complement strand
TCCCGCCCCGGATCCAAACGGCGGACCCGGTTGCTGCCAGCATCAGGAAATATCTCGCATACCATGCCAATCCCTGTCCCGACAACAACACAAAACATGAACGAGCGCCCATTTTGCTGTACATTGTACCCTGATTGCTCTAACCGCGCCAGAGCGAATGACCGACCTGGCGCGACGCTGTGCCGCAAGGGGATCATATCACAACCGGGCCAACCGAGCAAGGGCGCCGCCGAAAGCCCCATCCAACCCATCCAACAATCGTTTGACCGAACTGCCAAACTGTGCTATAATCCTCACCAGCTAGGATTTGACCAAGCGCGGCGACGTAGCCAAGTGGTAAGGCAAGGGTCTGCAAAACCCTCATTCATCGGTTCGAGTCCGATCGTCGCCTCACGAAAAAGCCTCCTGTATTGTGTTGTATACAGGGGGCTTTTGTCTTGTGGTCCGCCTCAGACCAGCTCAAGCAGGCCTTACGCCTGTGCGACCAGTTCCCTGTACAGGGCCGCATAGAGCGCGATCACCTTTTTCTCCCCCCCGTCGCGATAGCCCTCTTCCAGCGAGCAGAACCGATGGTAATTCATCCCCTTAAGCAGGGAAAACAGCTCCTTGTATGGGAATTCGGGGCTCTCCAATTCGTGCAGGTGTACGTGCCGGACATGATCCTTGACCTGGTTGAATGTATAGGCCACCGAACCACCTACCAAGTCGCGGGGGTCACAGTTATAGTTGATCGCCACGTTCGGGTGATCGGCGGCCTGGACCGCTCCCAGGCAGTACTCCCAGTAGTAAAACTGGCCGTGCATTTCCAGTAACACATCCACGTCCTTGTCCGCCGCGTACTCGCCGCAGGCCCGCAGCGCCTCGCCTACATACTGGACCACATCCGGCCGTGGAATACCGGGCGGAAAGTCATTTCCAAACGTGCGCAGACTCTTGCAGCCCAGGTCGGCCGCCAGATCCACGAACTGCTTGACCCGCTCGATGACCGCCTGTCTCACTGCCGGATCCGGGGACTCGAAGCGCTGGCTGGTCGACAGGCAAGACACCTCCAGACCAGCCCCATCCAACAGAGCACGGATCCGGCGGCGCTCGGCGGGCGCGATCTCGGGCTCCACACCGTGTTTCTGGTTGGCTTCACAGCGAAACTCGACGCCCTGAAATCCATCCGCCGGCAGCAGTTCCAGCAGATCGCGCAGGCTCAAATCGGCGCCAATCGAATAGGTGTCCAGGCTCAGTTTCATCTCGGTTCTCCTCTCATTTGCAGTGAAACAAGCCAGCGCTGGCATTGGTGCCCAGCGCTGGTCATTTCCCAAGGCTCGTCTATCCGCCCCGTCGGCGAGTCAATCCCCAGCTCCCGATCTCGTCGGGATCGCCCGGGTCGCCGGGCAGCAGATCGGCCCAGTTCTCGGCCACTTTGCAGAACGCGGCGGCATAGGCCTCGATCACTTGCGGTCGATAGTGCTTGAACCACGGGATGTGAAACACGCGGCTCTGAATGCCCTCGGATACGGGCAGGCTGCCCCTGGGTTGGCGAATGTCCACTCCTGGGGGCAGGTTCGCGATGCGCGTCGGCAGGCCGGCGTGGTACACATCTACCGTGTTGAACAGCGGATGCAGGTGCAGCGCCTTGTTGCAGCCCGGCGAGCAGGACACGCCCTCGGCGTTAACCGCCTCGCAGAACCGCGAGATCGACAGCCCACCCAACTCGTCGGCATTGTACAGTCCCAGCGGCGCGTACCATCCGCCCATGGTCAAACCTGAATCCTTGGCCGGCCGGTGCACGCGGATCCCGGGCGCGTCCTCGATCAGATCGCCAAAATAGTTCATCGCCTTGTTGATCTCGGCCATTTCGTCGCTGTACTTTGTCAACTGTACGCGTGCCATAGCCGAAGTGAGCTGATGCATGCGATACTTGTGACCACCCCACGGCAGTGCTGCTCCCACCGCCAGATCATCCAGTGTGATCTCGTTGTGCCGCGCATAGTGGCCAAAGAGCAAAGCGCGTTCATAGACACGACGGTCGTTGGTCAGCAGGATGCCGCCCTCGCCGCAGGCCAGGGACTTGCCCGACATCAGGGAAAAACCGGCTGCATCGCCCATCGTGCCCACCAACTGGCCCTTGTAAAGCGCTCCGTGCGCGTGAGAAGGGTCTTCGATCACCTTGATGTTGTGTCGCCGGGCGATGCCCAGAATCGCGTCCATATCGCCGGGATACGCCCCATAGTGCACCACAACGATCGCCTTGGTGCGTTCAGTGATCCGATGCTCAATGTCGTTCGGATCGATACACAGCGTGTTGGGATCGATGTCTGCAAACACCACTGTGCCCCCCAGCGCGTACACGGGCAGACAAGAAGCCCAGTATGTGATGCTGGGGCAAATGATCTCATCGCCTTTGCCAATACCCAGACCAAACATCGCTGCCTGAAGTGACGCGGTGCCGGTATTGTGCGCTAGCGCATACTTGACGCCATGCCAAGCGGCGAACTCTTGCTCAAACTGCTTGGTCACATCCGTGCCCGACATCTTGCCCGCCCGCAGGACTTCCAGGACGGCGCCCTCGACCTCTGGGGTGATCAATGGCCAGTCGAACATATCCTCCACATCGATCTGGGGGGCGGGTGAACCGTTCACCAATGCCAACTTGCTCGTCATGTAGGTTTTTCCTCCTCACACGGTCAATCGAATAGCGCGAATCGTTGTCTAGCCTTTTCGGGCAAAGTAATTTGCCACTTTGGCCAGGCCACCACCGATGTCCCGAACATCCTCCTCGGTGATCCCCTCATTCCAGCTCGTCACAAAAACATTGTTCAAAAAGTGGGCTGTCCCCGGATAGTCGGCCGGATCGTATGTAATACCCGGCCGCGCCTGTGGCAGCGTCCACGGTATCCCCGATGACCCGTACGTTTTCCTCTCCTTAATCACATCATATTCGAACACGGGGTTGGGAATGTAGCCCACGTGGAAGGGCATCCCCTCGGCCCGAATCGCCGCCGAGAACTCGGCTGCAGTCACTCCCAGCACAGACTCGTCGATCGTGAATGAGAGAATCCACCACGCAGATGTTGCCCCGGGAACAATGTACGGTGGCTCTATGCCCGGGATGTCGTCAATCATCTCGCTCAACAGAGAAGCTGTGCTGCGTCGTTGAGCAACGATCCGATCCAGCTTGCCCTCCTGCGCCAAGCCCACGGCTCCTTGCAGCTCAGTCATGCGATAGTTCATACCCAAAAAGGCGTGACCGCGATAGCCCTCAATACCGCGCGGCCACCCCTTGTCCGCAAACAGGCGAGTGCGATCCGAGAGACGCTGGTTGCTGGTAATGACCATCCCCCCATCGCCGGTCGTCATCTGCTTGGACTGCTGGTAGCTGTAACAGCCGATATCCCCCATCGTGCCCACGATGCGTCCCTTGTACTCGGCCTTGTGGGCCTGGGCGCAGTCCTCAATCACCCATACGCCGTGTTCCTTCGCCAGCGCCAGGATCGGGTCCATGTCGGCAGGCTGGCCGAACAGATGCACGACAATGACCGCCCGCGTCTTGGACGAGATTTGCCGGGAGATCGTATCGGCGGTAACATTCCCGGTGCGCGGATCCACATCCGCAAAGATCGGGATTAGGTTGCATGCCAGGATGGCGATCACCGTTCCCATGTCCGTGATCGTCGTGGTGATCACTTCGTCGCCCGGCTCCAGGTTCAAGGCTCCCACCGCCGTGTGTAGCGCCGCCGTCCCCGAAGTCACCGCCAGAGCGTGAGACACACCATGCGCCTTGGCCCAAGCCTGCTCAAGCTGCGCCACCTTGGTCCCATTGTTCCGGTTTAGAGCACCGCTGTCGATCACCTCTGCCAGCAGCTCTTTTTCCTC
>JAFGJF010000506.1 GCA_016929205.1 Anaerolineae bacterium | reverse complement strand
GTCAGCCTGCCGGGCACGTCGGTCGTTGAAGCTTCACTGTCGTATGCCCACGCACACAATGTCACCCGTATTGTGGTGGGGCAGTCATCCCGTGCTTGGTGGCAGGACCTGATCGGCAGCAGTGTTGCAGAGCGGTTGGTCCGGGCAGCACGATCGATCGAGGTTCACGTCGTCTCTGGCGCACCACAGGAGCCGTCTGCCGGGGGGGCGCCAAAGCGGTTGTCGTTTCGGCCGTGGCGAAACTATGTGTTGAGCCTGATCCTGGTGGCAGGAGCGAGCCTGTTGAGTGCGTTCGTGCAGCCGTACATCTCACCAGCCAATCTGGCGATGATCTACCTGTTGTCTGTGGTCGTGGCCGCTATCTACCTGGGACGGGGGCCGGCGATCGTGGCCTCGGTCACGGGCGTGTTGGCGCTGGACTTTTTGTTTGTCCCTCCCGGTTTCACGCTGGCCGTGGCGGACACAGAGTATGTGCTCACCTTCTTGGGGCTGCTCGGCGTCGGACTGGTGATCAGCAGCCTGGCTGCGCAGGTGCGCAACCAGGTTGAGAGTGCCCGGCGGCGCGAGATTGAGGCATCGACCTTGTATGCGTTGAGCCGTGACCTGTCTGCCGCGGAAGGGTTGGACTCGATCGTTCATGCCATCGTGGACAACGTGGGGGAGACCTTTGACCGCCAGGTTGCCGTCCTGCTCTCCGCGTCCGGGGGTGATGCAGACCTGCAGGCGCATCCGCAAAGCGCGAGTTTTGTGCACGACCGGAGCCAGGTTGAGGTGGCAACGTGGGTGTTTCGGCACGAGCGCCCGGCGGGGCGAGGAACCGACACGTTTTCCGAATCCCAGGCTTACTATCTGCCGCTAAGAACAGCCCGCGGCATGGTCGGGGTGCTGGGCGTCAAGCCGGTGCACCCTGGCCGCCTTCTCTCGCCCGAACAGCGGCGGCTGTTGGAGGCGCTGGCCAACCAGGCAGCGCTGGCGACCGAGCGGGCACAACTGGCCGAAGCTGCACAGCGGGCTCAGCTCCTGGCGGCTACGGAAAAGCTGCAGTCGGCGCTGCTCAACTCGATCTCACACGACCTGCGCACGCCGTTGGTTTCCATTACCGGGGTGTTGAGCAGCCTGGAGGATGAGGATGCGCCGTTGGAGCCGCAGACCCGGCGCGCGCTGATCGAGACGGCGCGCGAAGAGGCGGAACGGCTTAACCGGCTGGTGAGCAATTTGCTGAACATGACGCGCATCGAGGCCGGCGCGGTGCGCATCGCCTGGGAGCTGGAGGATGTGCAGGATGTGATCGGTTCGGCCCTGGAGCAGCTCAAGTCACGTATGGAGGGACGGCAGATCCGGGTTGATGTGCCGCCCGATCTGCCCTTTGTGCCCATGGATTTCGTGCTTATGGTGCAGGTGCTGGTCAACGTCATCGACAACGCGCTCAAGTACTCGCCGCCGGAGACGCCGATCGATATCCGGGCCTGGATGGCGGAGGGTGAGGTCACGGTCCAGGTAGCGGATCGCGGCATCGGTATTCCCGTAGATGACCTGGAACGAGTATTCGACAAGTTCTACCGCGTGCAGCGTCCGGACAATGTAACCGGGACCGGCCTGGGGCTGGCGATCAGCAAGGGGTTTGTGGAGGCGCACGGCGGGCGCATCTGGGCCGAGAACCGAATGGGCGGCGGAGCGGCGTTCACGATCGCCTTGCCGGCAGAGCGTGCGAATGGCTAAAGAGGGGATTCGCGTGCTGGTTGTCGATGACGAGCGAGCGATCCGACGGTTCTTGCAGGCCGCGCTGGACGCACATGGTTACGCCGTTTTTGAAGCGGCCAGCGGCGAAGAAGCGGTTCGGTCGGTTATTGCCGATCGGCCCGATCTGGTGATCCTCGACCTGGGACTGCCGGACATCGAAGGGATCGAGGTAACCCGCCGGCTGCGGGAGTGGTCGACCATTCCAATCATCATCCTTTCCGTCCGGGAGCAGGAGGCGGACAAGATTGGTGCTCTGGATGCGGGTGCGGATGACTATCTGACCAAACCCTTTGGCATCGGGGAGCTGATGGCGCGCATGCGGGTTGTCTTGAGACGAGTGGCCGAACCGGAGACATCGCCTGTCTTTCAGATCGGCGATCTGGTCGTGGATCTGGCCCGGCGGCGGGTGACGGTGAAAGGGGAAGAGATCTCTCTGACGCCTACAGAGTATGATCTGTTGCGCGTCTTGGTGCAGCATGCCGGCAAGGTCCTCATTCACCGGCAGTTACTGCGCCAGGTGTGGGGGATGGGATATGAATCCGAGTTGCACCTCTTGCGGGTGAATGTGAGCAATCTGCGGCGCAAGCTGGAGCCGGATCCGACGCGCCCGCAATATATCTTGACCGAGCCTGGCGTTGGCTATCGTCTCCGGTCCGAGTTCTAGAGTGGGCCCACTTTAGCCTGGCTGGGAAGCAGCTTCTATGACGGAACTTTATGTATATAAGCAGGGTATAGCCCGACTCTTGCAATGCCTGGACCGACACGATCCGCTTTACAACGAGGTGCTAAACTATCGGCACGAATTGAGCGAGCGTCCAGAGGCGGGGATATTGAAAGAGCTGGATCGATTGGCACGCTGCAGGATCGGGGTGAGTTTTGAGGCGCTTTGCCGGGCGGAGGAGCCGTCTGCGGACATCGATGCTTTGTTGGATGAGGGATGCCCGGACCAGGTAGCCCGGTTGTGGAAACAGGCGTCTCAGTATTGAATGCAAAGGCAAGGCTGGCGAGCGGCGTGAGTCTGTTCTCGGGCCTTCTCCTGCCCGGGGAAAACACGAGGCGGCGTCTCAGCAGCATAGGTCAACGGCAGGGCATGGGCCACAACCTGCGATCGCCAAGACAATGAGCCTGCCGGCGCAAGCACACGGCCCGAATGCACCATCGGAAAGTGGAGTTGTGACGTGCTGATCCGCCGTTCGAAGGCGATCTCGATCGCCTCTACGCGGGCCACGTCATAAACCTGGGTCAACGCCTGCATCGACTGTCTACACAGGCAGGTCGCGGTGCTGGGAGTGTTCTGTTCCGAATATTTGACTGTACAAATCCCTGCCATAACTGGTTTGCAATGGTTTGCCTTCGGTCACTTTAAAAGTTCGTCGTCCGCCTGATCTCCTTTGTGCTCGCAAGAAAAGGACATTTTCCATCTTTTTGCCATAGAAACTTTGCGCAAATGTATATTGATGCGTAACAAAGAAAACTTTGATCTCCTTTTCCACTAATGCGCTCACGATCTGCCTGGCAATCTCGGACCCTTCTCTCTCGTTTGTCGCAGCAAATGACTCATTGAACAGCACCATCGAATTGGGCCTGATCATGTCAACGATAGAGCTCATTCTGTCAAGTTCTTCATCCAGTTTGCCGCTTTTCATGGTCGGGTCTTCTTTGCGTTTGTAGTGCGTGAAAAGGCCCGTGCACACATTGGCACAAAGGGACTCTGCCGGCACAAACATACCGGACTGCATCATCAACTGTGCTAGACCGATGCTGCGCAAAAACGTCGATTTACCGCCCTGGTTGGCGCCCGTGATGATTACCAGGTCTTTGTGGTCGGCATCCACCTCGTTACCCACGACCGGGCGTTTCATCGTTAGGGCCAGGCAGATGTCGTATAATCCGTGGAAAGAATGCCTGCGTTCGCTGGAAGCCACAACCTGTGGAAAGCATGCCGGCTCGCCCAACTGGACAAGCCGTTCGTGGAGATTCAGGCAACCGATGTAAAAGGCCAACTCAATACGCAGCATCTTGAAGAAACTATCGATATGATCGGCCGCCTGGGCCAGCGCATTGGCGACCAGGTTCAACCCCCTGTCTTTCAGCTCCCCCAACGCCCTGGCTCCGTGGTCATCGCGGGGATGGATGCTAAAGGAATAAACCGGCGACTTGGAAAATATTCGCTCAATCCAGCCCTTTTTCTGGTACGGCTTGCCCAGCATATAGCCCGTACCTTCATTCCCCATCCCCAATTCGACGCTGAGCAAAACGCCCTCGCGGAATCTCAGCTCTTTCAGGTGATTTTGGACGACGGCAAAATAGTCGTCGTCCAGTTCTTTGGCGATCATTGCAAAGAACCTGGTCAGGCCCTCTGACTCGAATTCCCCGGCATGCTCATCGGCGATGCGTCTGAGTTCCTTGAGCAGGCCCACAAACATATCGAGCATTTCCAGCGAGCTGTACAAGATACCACTGGGAGAGCTGCTGAAAATGCCCAACCAGCGTTTTCTTTTGTTGATCATGGACTCTATCGAGATCTGGTAGATCTCTCTGACAATGGCCGAATTCTTCAAGCAATCCCTGAGTATATCTTGTCGATATTGTATAGTATCCGGATCTATTAGACTGGACAAAACAGACGTCTTGGCCACTGTAAATAGAAAACTGTCACCGAGGGACATGGCGTTGAACAGCGTGCGCAATTCCAGATCTTGGGCCAGGTCTCCTTCGTGGGATGGCAACTGCTGCTGCGGGTCAAAGTCCCGGTCTCTATACATGAGAGAAGCTTTCATGCGTTTATGCGCTCTCTCAACTGATGATATGTCAAGCGGTACTTTTCGGCAATGGACATGGCATATGCGAGCCCGTCTGCCGGCTTTCTGACGATCTTGTAGGTTCGCAGGGCCGGGTTGTCGGGCACGACTGTGCTGACCATGCTCACGGTTTTCCCGCTTAGCGAAGCTAATTCATCGATAAAGGTCACGCACACGCACAGCAAATCGAGTTGTAGGATTCTCTGCATGATCTCTCTGCCTAAAAAGACGGCGTCTTGTAGGGCTGTGGAAGTGAAAATCTCGTTCATAATGATGATGCTGTCTGGCGTGGCCTGGTCCAGAATGGCGTGGATTCTGACCAAGTCGTCCTGTAGTTTGCCGCGGAGGCTTTTGATGTCTTCTTCTCGTTCAAAATGTGTAAAGAGCTTGTCGAACAAAAACAGTTGTGCTTCTCGGCCGGGAACCGGACAGCCCAGGCGG
>JAFGJF010000505.1 GCA_016929205.1 Anaerolineae bacterium | reverse complement strand
TGGCGCGGCACGACCTATGCCCGGTTTGACGGCACTCGCTGGTTCAACGGCCCCGATTTGGTGGTCGACGTCGCCCCATACGAACCGGTCATGCCATCCTTCGTTTTCACGCCGACCCGGCCCCTGGAGCAGCACTACCTGATCCACCTGCCCCACGGCACAACCTTGTATGCGGTCGGCGAACCACAATTTGTCGATCAAGCCGTGCAGAGCAGACAGCGAAACAGTGCCGATTTGATCGCCCTGCAGGGAGCGAGCAGCGATTATGTCGTTTTTTCTCAAGTGCCTGTGGCATCGGAGGAGCAACTGAACGCCGCACCTGAGACGGATCCCGAACAGATTGCCGAGACGTATCTCCCCTTGCCTGCGAACGTGCCCGAGCGCGTCTTGCGGCTGGCCAACCAGGTCATACAGGGCACGGCAACGGCATACGATAAAGCACGGGCTATCGAAGCCTATTTGCGTCATTTCCCGTACGATTTGCAGATTCCCTCCCCGCCGGCAGGGCGCGACGCGGTGGATTACTTTTTGTTCGAGCTGCAGCGAGGATACTGCGATTATTATGCCTCCTCCTTTGTCGTCCTGGCGCGCGCCGCAGGCCTCCCGTCCAGGCTGGCGGTGGGATACGCGATGGGATCGTATGCCCCGGAAAATGGGTGCTATACCGTGACCGAGCTGGACGCGCATTCGTGGCCCGAAGTCTATTTCCCCAAACATGGCTGGATCCCGTTTGAACCAACGGCGTCCCTGAGCCGGTTCGAGCGCCCGGTGGGCAGCGGCGTCCCACTTGAACAGGCTCCGGAAGCCGGCGTGATGGCACTACCCAAAAGAACGTGGGCTGTAGCGGTGCGTGCCTGGTGGGACCGGAAACGTGACGACTGGCGGCTCTATTTCGCCCTGACGATCGGGCTGATCGTGTCGGTGCTACTGGCCAGGTGGTGGTGGGCCTGGCGGCGAGTGCGGCGACTTGATTCGCGCCAAGGCATCGCGCTTGCTTACGAACAAATGACTCGAGCCGGATCGTGGTTGGCAAGAGTGCGCCACCCGCACGAGACACCGGCCGAGTACGGCGCTTACCTGGCGCAGGCGATCGACGCGCGCGCCGTACGTTGGCCCCGTGACCAGAAAAGCCGGCTTGCCTTGATCGCACAGGTCAAACAAGGGGTCACCATCCTCAGCGAAGCGTATGTGCGTGCCAGCTACAGCGCTCGCGCCATAGGGCCGCCGGATCGCCGCCGGATAGAAGGACAATGGCGGCGCTTGAGATGGCAAATGTGGTGGCTGTCGCTGATCTCGCGGCGAAACGAACGGCCGAACTCGCGGCAAAAATGATGGCCAATTCCGGTGCCGGCAGTCCTTTTGTGTTATAATAAGTATACGAGAGAGGTTCGTTATTCGTGATACCAGGATGGCCATGTTCCGGTCTGGCCGAAAAAGCATAACAAAACGGGGGAATGACGATGATTGAAGGAGACTATTATGTACAACAAAGATTGGGTTGCACGCCCTAAACATCGTGTGAGAACCAAGCGCGCATCCACACTGATCATGTTAACCCTGCTCTTGGTCCTCACAGGCTCGACCACCGTCCGAGGACAATCGACACAGACGGTCACCATCCGACTCGACGCCGGTACCGGGCGCAGCGTGGGCGTCTTTTCGCAGCGTCCTACCGGGTGGACCGCCGACGCCAGCAACCAGGTCCTGGTGTTTGGCAATTACGTTGGTCCGATATCGGGCCTGATTCACCAAGCACGCACCTATCTTTATTTTCCGATCTCGCTGCCCGCCGACGCGACGATACACAGCGCAACGCTCCAGGTATATGTTTTTGACTGGCCCTTTGCCGGATCGGCCAACCTGGGCGCATACCGGGTGCTGGCCGATTGGGACGAAAGCGTGACCTGGGCAGGGCGGCCGGCAGTGAGCAACGTGGCAGCAGACAGCACGACGCGCGCTTCAGCGGATGGCGCCGGCTGGATGCAGTGGACGGTCACCAACCTGGTCGAGGGATGGGCAAACGGCAGCATCGCCAACCAGGGACTGATGCTCTCCAGCGCCCCCGCGCCGGACGCGATGGTCGGCGACGGCTGGGCCGTCGCCGCGTACGGGCGTATGTGGGCCGATGCCAGCTCAACGCCGCTGCTGACCATCACTTACAGCACCGGCCCGGTCGAGATCCCCGAACCCGGGACGTGGCTGCTCTTGACGGGCGGGCTAGCCGGATTGGCCGGTTGGGTCAGGCTCCAGTCTCGCACAAAAAAAACTTGAAAATAACAAGGAGGGCTGATATGAACAGGTTTGTCAAATTGGCTGTGATGTGCGGTATGGGCCTCTTGATCGTCGTGGGAACGATAACGCTCTTGAACTTGCCGGGCTCGTGGTCTCAAAACGCCGCCGCACCGCTGGCGATCGCGCTGGCGAACGGCGGCTTTGAGGAGCCGTACGCCGATTGGCAGGGCTCGACAGAGCGTCAGATCGCCGATCAATGGAGTTTGTGGTATTTGGAAACAGGTGAAAATTATCTCGATAAACCATTGGCAAATCCGGCATCGTCTCCAACACACGAAGGAAATACATCTCAGCACATTCAGTCCAAAAGCTTTAGGATACTGAATGCCTGTGTCTACCAACACGTGAGCAATGTGACAATCGGTCATTACATCCAGTTTTCGGCATGGGCTATGGTTCAAGCCGACAATCTGCTCGATTCCTACGAAAAATGGCAAGTCCGGCTCGGCATCGATCCAAATGGTGGAAGCGATCCACAACAGATCGAATATTATAGCTATCCATTCTACTGGGACACGTATAACACGGATAAAGGAACGTGGCACAAGCTGTCGGTCAGTCTCAAAGCAACAGCATCAACCGCAACGGTGTATCTCTGCGCACACCCCACTTTGCCGAGAGACTTTAACGTCTATTGGGACGATGCCGAGGTCCGGGTCACATCTGAACAACTGGTTTATGTGCCCTTGGTGGTGAATCAACACTGTGTGATCCCTCCCGGTGAGTTGGCCAACCCCGACCTGGAAAGGCAATTCTGCCTGGTGACGGATTATCAGCCACACGACGGTTTTAGCGGCGCCATTGCCCCCTACTGGAATCCCTTTGTGAATACCACGGGCGATCTGAAACATCCCGAATACAACAAGACAGACCGCGACTATCGCAAATACTCGGGGGAGGTGGCGCAGCAGTTCGGTCACAGTGCGTGGGGGTTGTTTGAAGCTGGCATCTACCAGGTCGTCACCGGCACAAACCCGGGTGACGTGCTCCAGTTTTCAATCTATGGCTGGGGCTGGATCGGTGCCGACGGCAATACGAACGATCGCGTATCCGACTATACCGGCGCTGACGGTTTGCTCATGCGTGTTGGTATCGATCCCTATGGTGACGAGGACGCAAATTCGGCCAACATTGTCTGGTCGGATTTCCACAGCGATCCCCTTGACAAGTGGAATCAATACCAGATCACGGCGACCGCGGCGATGACGCGCGCCAGCGTGTGGGTGTATGCCAAGGGGAACAAGTGGGGCATGCGCTACCACCAGACTTTCTGGGACAACGCCGATCTGAGTGTCATCCAGCCAGCTCCCTAGCGTTCAGCGGCTCCTCAGAGAATGGCGTCTGGTGAAACGGGCATCGCGTCGAGACATCAGATCGTACCGATTGCCGCGCACACTAAAAATGCGCTATTTAGCTTGTTTTGTATTGACAGGATATCGGGGGGGTGATATAATCCGGTGCCAAACGCTCAAGGAATGTACTCGATGGACCTTGGGTCCAGACGCTTGCAGCGTACGTCGAGCATTGGCTTTGGCGGACACGCTTAGCGGGTTCCACCATCGCGCACAAAGGAAGACATTATGACCCTGGTCGGGCGGACCGTGGGACGCTACCAAATTGTAGAAAAGTTGGGCGTTGGCGGTATGGCCAACGTGTACAAAGCCTACCAGAACAGCCTGGATCGTTATGTGGCGATCAAGGTCCTGCCTACTGGGTTGAGTGGCGACCCCACCTTTCGGGCGCGGTTCGATCGCGAAGCCATCGCCGTTGCCCAACTGCACCATCCCAACATTCTCACCGTCTTTGATTATGGCGAGCAAACCGACGACGCGGGAAACAACGTCATCTATATCGTGATGGAATACGCGTCGGGCGGTACGCTTCAGGAAAGGATGCGCCAGCCCGCTTCGCTGTACGAAGCGTTGGACATCGTCCGCCAGATCGGCGAAGCACTGGCGTATGCGCATCAACGTGGCGTCGTTCACCGCGATGTCAAACCCGGCAATGTGCTGCTTGCTGAAGATGGACGCCTGCTGCTCTCCGACTTTGGCCTGGCCAAGATCGCTGAAAGCCGCACAGGACGGATCACGACCAGCGGCGTCAGCATCGGCACGCCCGAATACATGTCCCCCGAGCAGGGGCAGGGCTTGCCTGCCGATCACCGCTCCGACATCTATTCGTTAGGGGTGATCCTCTATGAAATGGTGACCGGGCAAGCACCCTATGCCGCCGAGACGCCAATGGCCGTGATCCTCAAACACGTCAGCGCCCCATTGCCGTCCCCGCGCACCATTCGCCCCGATTTGCCGCCTGCCGTCGAGGGGATCATTATCAAGGCGATGGCCAAAGCGCCGGAGGACCGTTACCAAAGCGCTTCCGAGATGGTCAACGCGATCAAGTACACCCTGGAAGGATTGGCTCCAGAATGGGATTACGTGCCCGAGCCGCAACGCGCGCCGCCCGATTCGATGGTTTTGCCGTTCAAGACACCACAGCCAGCCAGCCGACGGTTTCCGCTGTGGGCGATCCCGTTGATCCTCTTGGCCGTGCTCGTGGTAGGGGCCGGGCTGGCATGGATGCTGGTTCCCGGCCTTTCGCAAACCCTTTTGTCCGTTATCGCCACCCCCACGGCAGCGCCGACGCCGACACGCGAGTTGGCAACGCCAACCATGACGCCTGTGCCAGGTGGCGTTGACTTGACGGCGACGGCGCTCCCTACGGCGACTGCGGTGCCCCCCACGGCGACGACAGCACCGCCCACCGCGACGACCGTGCTGCCCACGGCGACGACGGCCCCGGCGCTTACGCCAACAGCGGCGCTTACGCCAACAGCGGCGCTTACGCCAACAGCGGCGCTTACGCCGACAGCGACGCCGCTGCCACAGGCCGTTGCCGATGTGGCGTCGACCCTCTTTCAGGGACCGCACAGCAGCACCGCACAGTTGGCGATCGTCGACGCCCAATCATCTGTGCCCATCCTGGGCCGCGCCGACGAAACCAAGTACGGAAAATGGCTGTACGTCGAGACAAAAGAGGGCACCAAAGGCTTTGTCTATGCCCCCCGCTTTACCTTTGCTGCGGACTGGGATACACTGCCCATCGTCGAGGTGGAACAGATCACCATCGTTGCCACCCCCACACCCAGTTCCGGCCAACTCGTCGTCGCCCCGGGCACGCTCGAGATCAAGTACGTCTGGCCGGCAGGGGAATGTGTATCCGGCTTGCAGTGGAGGGCCTACTTTTCCGTCAAAATCGCCGGTGGGGATGGGCGCAATTACGCCATCTTTTGGGAACAGCAAAAGATGATCTATAGCGTCAAACAGGAAGAAAAAGACGTCGCCATCATCCAGGTGCCGACCAACGTTGGCCTGTTGGTCGGTACGGTATACGTGGAATCGGGCGGGCAGCGGGTCGGGCAGGCGATCAGCGCCAACAGGCCAGCAACCTGCAAATAAACAAGAACGCTCAGCAGCAAACCATTTTCCCTCCGGAGCAGTGTACCTATGAAACGTCTGTGGTATTTGTTGTCTGTTTTCACGATCGCGTTGCAGAGATTGTGGCATCAACGCGGACTCGTTGTTTCCATGCTGGTGGGCATGATTTCGGCCGTCGCCTTGACGGTCAGCATACCGATTTATGCAGATGCGATCAGTTATCGTGTGCTTGAAGAAAAGCTGAGCCAATTTACAGAGGCAAACGCGCCGCCGTTTTCGTTTTTGTTCCGGTACATTGGCAGTTGGAACGGCTTTCTCGAGTGGCAAGATACCCAAAAAATCGAACAGTTTATGGCGGGCGAAGCAGCATACACCCTGGGGCTGCCACAAGACATGTTGGTACGCCATTATAGAACCGACAAGATGCGCCTGTTTCCCGCTTCGGACGCGATTTATTCCGACAAAGAAAAACCCCTCTCCTACATCTCGCTCGGGTTTCTCAGCGACTTGGAATCACACATCGAGATTCCGGTCGGCCGTTTTCCCGAGCCCCTCACAAATGCCGCCGATCCACTCGAGATCCTCATTCCTTTTGCCTTGGTCGCAGAGTTTGGCATTCAACCGGGCGAAAAGTACACTGTCTTTTATCCCGAACCGCTCGACGAGGGACAGACGGTTCAAACCTATTTTCAGCACACGATCTACATTTCCGGCATCTGGGAACCGCTTGCCCCCAACGATCCTTATTGGTTCTACCACCAGTCTGCATTCAACGAAGTGCTGTTGATGCCCGAAGCCAGTTACGTACAAATCGCGGAAGAGATGAAAGGCGAGGTCGGCCAGGCCGTGTGGCATTTGGTCTGCGGTGGCGACGCGATCCGGTCTGAAGATGTGGCACCACTGAGCGGGCATATCGCCGTGCTCCGCAATAAGGCCGCCGCACTTTTGGCTGACATTGACCTTTACCGGTCGCCGCAAGAGGCACTGCTCGCCTATATCCAAACGGTGCAGCTGCTGACCATTGTATTGTACGTGATCAGCCTGCCTATCCTGGGTGTTGTCTATTATTTCGTGACCCTGATCTCGTCCATGATCGTACAGCGACAGCGCAACGAGATCGCAATGCTGCGCAGCCGGGGAATGACGACGTGGCAGGTGGTCACCGTTTACCTGGTGGAAGGGCTGATCGTCGGCACGGTGGCTCTGATTACCGGCGGTTTTTTGGGCGAACGGTTCGCCCAACTGATGGGCTGGACGCGCTCGTTCCTGGTCCTGGAATATCGTGCATTTTTGCCCACGGTGCTGTCGTGGAATACGCTGCGTTTTGGCCTCATTGCCGTGGGAGCCGTCGTTTTAGCCAGTGTCGTTCCGGCAATTGACGCGGCTAAAGCGACGATCGTTACCTATAAACAAGAACAGGCGCGCACACTCAGAGCGCCGTTCTGGCAGCGACTGTATCTGGATATCCTTTTACTCGTGCCTGCCTTGTACGGATACTATATCTTGAGACAGCGCGGTACGATTTCACTTATTCTCGGCGAGGAACGGCCGGACTCACCTTTTAGCAATCCCTTCCTGTTCTTTATCCCGATCCTGTTTGTCTTTGGCCTGTCCCTGTTCTCGATCCGCTTTTTCCCGTGGGTGATGTCGATCCTGTCCTGGCTGGCCAATGCCTGGAGGGGCGTGGTGCCCATTTTGGTACTCAGACACCTTTCCAGGACGATCAAACAATACACCGGCCCCTTGCTGCTGTTGATTTTCACCCTGAGCCTGGCCATTTTTACGGCTTCGATGGCCCGCACCCTGGATGAGTATATTGCCACCAAGGCTTATTACGACGTCGGTGCCGATTTCAGGCTGCTCGAGGTGGGAGAAAACACGCAAGCATCGGCTTCCTTTGGCGACAGCACGCCTGTGCAGGATGATCAAGAAGGCGCATCGTGGCTGTTTTTGCCTGTTGAAGAGCACCTCAGCATTCCCGGCGTGCAGGCCGCAGCGCGAGTGTGGAACCGCCCTGTACAGACCCAATTGCAGGGCAATAACATCACCGCCCAGATGATGGGCATCGATCGCATCGATTTTGCACGGGTTGCGTTTTTCAGATCGGATTTTGCCCCGGCCTCGCTGGGCGCATTGATGAATGCCCTGGCCGTGCGGAATGACGCCATCTTGGTCAGCCGTGAAATCGCAGATGCCGGCATCCAGGTTGGCGACAAAATCAACATCACCCTTCCTATCGGCGACAACCCCAAAGTCGATTTCACCGTCGGCGGTGTGGTCGATTATTTGCCCAGAATGTATCCCGAAGACGGGCCCTTTTTCCTGGCCAACCTCGACTTTATCTTTGACGTTGCCGGCGGCATCTATCCCTACGACGTCTATCTCAAAACGGACCCGTCTGTCAGCGCAGGCGCGCTGAACAACGAGGCACGTCAATTGGGCTTCGATGTGATACACATTTTTGACAGCCGGCATATCGTCGATCTCGCGCAGCTTGAACCCGATCGCCAGGGTGCTTTCGGGCTGTTGTCCGTCGGCTTTGTCGTCTCGGCTTTTTTGACCGTGTTGGGTTTTCTGATCTATTCGTACGTTGCCTTTTTGAGGCGGTACGTCGAATTTGGCGTGCTGCGCGCGGTGGGGCTGTCGGTGGGACAGATGGCTCTATCGTTGGCGGCCGAGCAGTTCACCTTGATTTTGACCGGCACCACGATCGGAACCGGCCTGGGCGTGCTGGTCAGCCAGTTATTCATCCCTTTCCTGCAGGTACAGAGTGGCGAACACCCTTTCACGCCCCCTTTTACCGTGCAAATTGCCTGGACCGAAATCACGTATATTTATGCCGTTTTTGGCGCCATGTTTTTGGCCGCAGTGATCGTGCTGCTCTTTTTCCTGCGCCGTATGCGCATCTTTGAAGCGGTTAAAATGGGCGAGGCGATATGACGGCGACATGCCTGGCCAAAGCAGCGACAAAAAAAAGAGCGGGCAATAGATACCCGCTCTGTGTGCGCAGTTGACGGATCGCGCACCGATTCATTCTGGCAGCGGGCGATCCGGCTCCCCATAAAAGTGGTGATGGAATACACCCCAAAAACGCTCGCCGGTATAGCGGATCGTGTGCGCATCCACACGCTCGGCACCCGGCCTGATCTGCTCCGGCCACGGTTCGACCCGTTCGATCTCCATCACCACAGGTTCCGCCAACGCCAGCGGGGCGATCTCACCGGCGCTGGCGATCGCCGCCTGGACCCGTTCCCGGATCACCTTGCGCGCGTCCACCGGCGCAAGGTGAATGGCGCAGGTCGTCGCCAGTCCCGTCTTGACCGGTGCGGTCACCATACCTGCCACCCACTGCTCGGCCTCGCGGCAGGCATGCGCGTCCCCGGAAGTAAAAATCCAGGGGATGCCCAGTTCGCCGGCCAACAGCGCCGCCTGTTCCATCTCGCCAAACTCGCGGCCGTTGATCCGGTAGATATATCCCCGGCTTTGGGTGTGGGCCAGGCAGGCCGCCGGCGTGCCGGCCATGGCGTGCATACCCACCTGCAGCAGAGCGCCAAAGCGCGGCGTCATCCCCAGAACCCACCCCGGGCGTCCCGTGCCCCTGGCGATCTGCATCCCCGAGATCAACTCTTCGACCAGGATCGTCCGCCCGGCACCATGAGCGTCGTTGACCAGGATCTCTTGCACGCCCGCCGCAAACAGCCCCTCGGCAGCGGCGTTGACCTCGCCGGTCAGCAGGCGCTGCATCTC
>JAFGJF010000504.1 GCA_016929205.1 Anaerolineae bacterium | reverse complement strand
CCAGTGCCCTGACGGTGGGACTGACGACGATCGTTGCCACCAGCGTTATCCTGACGGTCAGCCTCAAAGGGGGCTTGAGTGCCTTTTTTGGCCTGTTCCACGAAGATGGCATGATTATTCCCGACATTCCCGCCCTGCTCGCCTCGGGTGAGATCACGCCCGAGAACAGTATGGATATTGCCGGGCGTGAACTCGACCCCGGCTTGATCAGAGCCGTCGAGGCGCTGGACGTGGGCACGCTGGTGCATTATGGGTTTGTGCCGCTGCCGGCTGAATTGAGTACCATCCCCGGCGCGCCGGGCCTCTTTGTCGAGCCGGAGATATTTTTGCCACTGGGTAATTTCGACTTTTTCGAAGGGGATGCGGACAGCGCCTTGGAACTGATGCAGCGCGGGCGGGCGATGCTGTTGATGCCGATCCTGGCCGACCGGGTTGGGGTTGGCGTGGGCGACGTGGTTGAGGTGGAAACGTCCATAGGCCCGATTGGATTCACCGTCGCCGGGATCGGCGGTACGAGTACCAACTTTACGGTGATGTCGTACGCCGATGGCGAACGTTACTTTGGCCTCTCGGTGCCATCCTGGCTGGGGATTGTCCTGCCCGACGGTGGCCGCGTGGATGTAGACGATATGCTGGACCAGGTAGAGGAGGCGATCGCGCCGTATAAAGACGTCGTCGTATTTGACATGCGCGATTCGGGTGTCGGTGGGATGTTTGAGATTATCGATCAGATCCAGGTGCTGCTCAATGCTCTGCTGCTGCTGGCAGTGATTGTGGCCGGGTTGGGTGTGGTCAATACGGTGGTGATCAATGTCGCTGAGCGGAGGCGCGAGATCGCGCTGCTGCGGGCTGTGGGAGCGACCCAACGCCAGGTGCGCCAGGCGGTGGTGGCCGAAGCGGCGGTGCTGGGAATGACGGGCGCCTTGGTCGCTGCTGTGCTTGGATTGGTCTTTTTGGGGCTTTTTGTGACCGTGTTTTTGCCCAACGGCGCAGCATCGGTCGGCATTCGCAACAACTGGGATATGGCAGCGAATGCACTGCTGCCGGCGCTGCGCGATTGGGTTGCTGCCTCGTTGTTCTCGGCGGTCGTGGGACCTGTGGTTGCGGCGTTGGCCGCGTATTACCCGGCGTGGCAGGCGGCGGCGATGAACGTGGTCGAGGCCACGCGCGACGAGCAGGTGGCGCTGAAAAAAAGCAAGGCACGACGCTGCCAAAAGGCGGAGGCCATTGGCACAACGCGAGCAGCGTCGACGCTGGCGCGGGCGATGGCCTGGCGCAATCTGCGGATGCACCGGGCACGCACGCTGCTCAGCGCGATCTCGGTAGGACTGGGCGTAGCCATGATCGTCGCGACAGGCGTCATCCAATCCGGCATGCGCGGCGCGTGGGAGAGCGGCGAAAACAAGATGGCGTTTATCAGCGACATGAGCGACGTGGTCTTTAACGGTGTGGGAGTGATCATCCTGGTCGCCGCCGGATTTTTGATCTATAACGCTTTCGCCATGTCCGTTACCCAGCAGCAGCGGCAAATCGGGATGCTGCGCTCCCTGGGGATGACGCGAGCCCAGGTGCTGCGGCAGGTATTGGCCGAGGCCGGGTATACCGGGGGGCTGGGCACGTTGGGTGGGCTGTTGGGCGGCCCGCTGCTGGGGCGCGTGGTGCTGGCGGCGATGGAACAGATGGGCGCGCAAGTTGGGCGCGGCAGCGTTGCCTGGAAAGGCATCGTGTTGGGGGCAGCCATGGGGGTGGGGATCGCACTGCTTTCGGCGCTGCTTCCGGCACGCAGAGCGGCGCAGGTGCCGCCACTGGTCGCATTGCAGGGGCAAATTGGCAAACCGGCAAACGAGCCGGGAGGCAGTCCAAGCTGGAGATTTGGCATTGGTATCTTGGTTTTGGCGATCTTGATCGCGTACCTGGCCATCGCGCCGCCGGGAGAGTGGAGCGGCAAGCATCAGCCCTGGGATTGGATCATGGTCCTGGTATTGTGGATGGTGTGGTTGAGCGGGTTGGGGCTGATCGTGCCTGAACTGCTGGGCGGCGCCGTGCGCGTGCTGCGCAAGCCGCTGGCGCGCCTGGGAGGTACGGTAGGCCGGCTGATCGGGGACTGCCTGACGCGCGCGCCGGGGCGGACAACGCTGACGGCGCTGACTTTTGGTGTGGGTTTGATGATGATGGTCGGCACGGCAGGGATCGTTTCCTTTAGCAACGACGTATTGTTAAGCCGCCTGGCAGAAAAGGCGTTGCAGCAGGCAGTTTGGATTATCTATCCTTTTAACCGTACGAGCGGGATGGGTCAGATCAGTGCCTTTGACATGGACGCACCGGGGATCGACGATGCTGTTTGGGCCGACGTGCAGCGCCTGGCCGAGAAACGAGCCATAGTGGATCCAATCTATATGGTGGTGGTTCCCGAGGTCAGCTCGCCGATGCCGGGGTTTCCATCTATCGTCATACACGATCTGGATCATCTGCGGTCCGGTCATTTCGATCTGCTGGAGGGTGATTGGGTGGAGGCGCTGCGGTTCATGCAACAAGGCTGCGGCCTGCTGCTTACGCCAGCCACTGCGGGACGGCATAGGGTGAGTGTGGGCGATCGACTCGTGGTCACGGGGCGCAGCGGTCTCGTGGCGTGTACTGTGGCTGGCATTGGTGCGGGCGGCTTTGCTCCCATGACCCTGATCGGACCTGGCGGCGAGGATGATTTTGTGGCGGCTGGCGACTCGCCCGATAGCCTGAGCGTGCGTCCGCTGCCCGGCACGGATGCGGCTGTCCTGGAGGCCGATCTTGATGCCTTGAACGCACAGTATGGCGACAAGGCTTTTGTTAGGTATTTCCAGGAAAATATCAGTTCCAAACACTCTCGTCGCTCTAGCCGGATCGCCAAATCCAACGATGCTTGATGATATTTCACAATACGGGATCTGGCACTTCCCT
>JAFGJF010000503.1 GCA_016929205.1 Anaerolineae bacterium | reverse complement strand
TCGGAGCATCCGCTGATGCAGGTGGATATCGATTGGCAGAGCACGGTGACCACGCTGTGCGGCGAGGTCAACGAGTCGATGAACGGGCAAAATGTGGTCGTCGCCGGGATCATTGACTGGATTCGTCCCCACCTCACCAAAAAGGGCGATCCGATGGCGTTTGTGCATATCGAGGACATCCAGGGCGGGATCGAGGTGGTTGTTTTCCCGCGCTCATATGCTGCCTATCGCGACTTGCTGCAGGAAGACAAGATCATCATTGTTCGTGGCAAGGTGGATGCGGAGCGGGGTAATCCCAAGATCCTGTGTGACTCGATCACCGACCGGGTGCAGGTTGCCCGTCCTACTGAAGAGACAAAGAAAGCATCTGCGCCGGTTCAGGAAAAAGCCCGGCCGGTGCGGGAAAAGGCCCAGCAGGTGCGGGTGACCATTCGCCGTACCGAGAATGCCGAATCGGACGTCGGGCTGGTGCAGCGGGTTTGCGCACAATTGCAGGAGCATCCTGGCAACGATCGGTTCACGTTCTGGATCGTCAACGGGCACTATCGGGTCAAGATTGTTTATCCGCAGCGAGCGGCCTATACACCCGAGTTGGCGCACGCGCTGCGGTCAATGCTGGGACAGAATGCGCTTCAAGTGGCGTGACGCCTACTCTTGATCGCCCAGACGCAGTGCCTGGAAAACCCCTTTGCGCAAGACACCAACGACGACGGCCAGTTGCGCGACGACCAGCACGATGGTGAATACGCCGGATATCCGGGCAATGTCTTGCCAGGCGATAACGGGAATAATCGATGGTGGGCGTAGCATTCCTTCGTCAATGGCCTGGAAAAAGGGAATAAACAATCCGGATGCCCACGCGCCGATCGCAGCGCCACCGAGCACGCTGTAGACCATCAGCACCATGTACTCGATCGCGATCTGTGAAATCACTTGCAGCAGTGAGAGACCGATCGCCCACAGAATGGTAAAACGGAAAAGCCGTTCTTGCAGCGAAGCGTAATTATAGACGAGCAGCCCGATCCCTGACAGCACCGTCGCTGCCAGAAAGCCGATCGTCAGCGTCCCGAAAATGCCCACGCGTTCTGATTTGGCCTGTTCCTCGGCGATCATGTCTCTTGCCTCGTTCCAATCCTTGATGAATACGCCCATTTCTTCTACCCGAGCGATCATTTGCTGCTTGTCCGCATCGGGCGCGGTTTTGAGCCAGATGTGATGCAGTTCAGGGCCGCCGATCTGTTCGAACAGAAAATCAAGGTTGCCAATGATCGCCGTCTGCTGGTCGCCCGAGGCGTCTTCTTGTTCGTATACGGTGGGGAAATATCTGTACGTGCCAGCGACGATAAAGTCACTCGTCAGTGAAATCTGGTTCAGGATCAGGTCCAGGATAGAGATGCGAATTGAGATCTTGGAGCCAACCTGGAAATTGGCCTCTCGCATAAACCGTTCTGACAGCAGCACCGCATCTTCGCGCGATGCCAATTGGTTCATCAACCCTCCCAGAGGCTGGTCGGCAAAGTCAGCGCGGAAAAAAAGCAGGCGGGGCAGGTCGAGGCGATCGACGCCGATGAACGTCTGTTTGAGCCCGCGCAACTGGTTCAGGTGGACCGTAGCCGGGTACATTCCTACTCGTGCTGCATCCAGGACGCTGGGTATGTCCAGGTAGCTTTCGATCGGCAGCGACCATGCTCCCTCGGGCGGAATGAGGCCTGCTTCTGCGTACTCGGGATCGATCATCTGCTTTAGCAACACGTCCGAACCGACGGCGTAATAAACTTGGTCGAACAGCCAATCGTTCAGGCTGGCAGCCATAGAGGCCATAAAACCACCCAGGCTCAAAGAGGTGATCACCAGCAGTAAGGCATTGGTATACTGGCTGCTCTGCCGGGCCAGTTGGCGAAAGGCCATATAAAAGGTGGCCCGCCTGCCAAGCGCGCTCAATCCATCGCCAATGCGCATCAGCAAGGGAAAGAGGCGCACGAAAATCAAAGATATGGTCAGCGCAAAGAGCGCCGGAACCAGGAACAGCAGGGGATCTATCGTCGTCGCGCGTTCCCCGGTGATCGCCTCGGGGACGAGTGTGCCTTGCTTTGACAACTGCCTGTAGGCATAGATGACCGGGATCAATAGCAAAAAATCCAGATAAAAACGCTGCCAGGCCGGTTTTTGTGGTGGGCGGGAACGCCGCTGTTCGTGGGCGACGATGCTCGTGCGCAATGAGCGCCATACCGGCACCAGCCGCGCCAGAAACATCGCCGCCAGGGTTGCCGCGAGCATAGGCACGTTCACGGTTGTCGCTGAGACCGGCAGGGAGGAACGTCGTACAAAATGCATAAAGCTTGACGTGTATCCCATCGCCTGGGCCAGTTTGAGGCCGGCAAAAAAGCCCAGGCTCAGGCCAAGCCCGATCAGGATCCCGGCTTCGATGGTGCTGACGAGCAGCAGTTGGTGGCCGTACATTCCCCGGCTTATGATGACCGCGGTCTCGCGTTGCTGCCAACGGATCGTGATCGCAGCAAGAAGGCTCAAGAAATAAAGCAAAAATCCCATCATTGGCACGCTAAATGCAAACATGAGCACGGTCAAGTCGGATTCACGCTTGAGTGACTGTTCCAAAGCCGGCAAAGGCGAACTGTCCAGGTGTGGATCGGGCAGGTATTGGGTGACGATCTTGAATGCGGTGCCGAGTCCTTCTGTGTGTTTCCTGACGTTTTCCGCTGCGAGCTGGCTGTCATCCAGGATCAGATACCACGAGGCAAAGCCCAGCTGCCCGAAAATAGGCTCGACGACGGCCTGATAGTCATCAGGGCGTACCAGCAGCATCCGCTGCAAGGTCAGATCTGGATTTTGAAACCAAAACATATCTTGGGGATCGGTGGCCTGCCAGGTTCCGGCGACTTGGACAGGGATCGCCACTCGCCTGTTTGAATCGTATACCTCAAATATTTCGCCGGGGTGAAGTCCTGTCTTGTTTGCTGTGGTCTGGTGCACCCAGACATAGAGTAGATCAAGTCTCTTGATCGTTGGGGCCTGGTCTGTGGGGATGCCGATCGCCGGGATGCCATCTGCGGGCACGCCATCCATCGGTACGCCGTCCAGGACTGTCATATGTGATTCGATCCCGGGCAAGACGACGAGTTTCGTATCTTGAATCAGGATTTGTGGCGGCGGCCCGTAATCCGGCTTTTCGTACCTGGTGCGCATCACCAGCCCTGTTGTCTCAAGGTGGCGATAGTGAGCCACCAAGGGCAGGCCAACCTCGGCCAGGATGGTTTCGGTGATGTGATCCTGCCAGGTACCGGCGGTCTCTAGTGACAATTCATAGTGTCCCGAGGGCAGGACGTAGATGCGCATCGAAAAGGGCGGTCGTCCCGATGCGCTGCTGATGGCGTCCAGCTCTTCCCTCAAGATGATAAAACTGACCGCCTTGGCAAAGACCGGGATGCTGACGATGAGGCCGACCGAGAGCGTCATACCCAGGATGGAAAGCAGGGTAAGCAGCGGACGGTTTAGCAAACGCTTCAGGGCAATGAAAAACATCGCTCACTCCTGAATGTCGAGCCTGGGCGTCAAGATATGCTCGCTTTTGCGCAAATGTTTACAGTGAAACAAAAAAAGACCCTGGAAATGATGGCCAGGGTCTTTTAGAACATGGTTGGGATTACTCCTGGTCGCCCAGCCGCAGCGCTTGGAAGACGCCTCCGCGCAGGGCGGCCGAAATAACGGCAATTTGTGCGATAACGAGGACGATCGTAAACACGGCCGAAATTTGCCCGATATCCTCCCAGGCGATCAAAGGAATGATCGTCGGTGGGCGCAGCACGTTCATATCTGCGGCCTGGAAAAAGGGGACAAACAGCTTGGAAGCCCATATCCCGATCAGGGCTCCGCCGGCGACGCTATAGACCATGAGCACCATGTATTCGATCGCTACCTGAGATATGACCTGCAACAAAGAAAGTCCAACCGCTCGCAGGATCGTAAACCGAAAGAGCCTTTCCTGCAGCGATGCATAGTTGTAGATCAGCAATCCGATCCCTGAAAGGACCGCAGCAGCCAGGAACCCGACGGTCAGTGTGCCAAAGATACCGATGCGTTCGACTTTGGCCTGTTCCTTGGCGATTTCTTCCTTGGCGTCAACCCATTTTGCGATAAAAACGCCCATGCCTTCAACCTGTTCGATCAGCTTTTGTTGGTCCGCATCCGGATCGATGTCGAGCCAGACGTTGTGCAGCAACGTGCCGCCGACCTGGTCGAACAAAAAGTCGAGGTTGCCAATGATGGCCGTTCTTTCTGACTCGTACACGGTCGGAAAATAGTTATAGGTACCGGCGATCACAAAATCGGTCTCCAGCGGGATGTCAGCAATGACAACGCGTATGCTAACCTTGTCTCCGATCGCTAAATTGCCGCTTTCGAGCACGCTTTGTGAAATCAGCACGGCATCTTCGCGCGCAGCCAGGTGATTCATCATCTCGCCGAGAGATTGGTCGCCAAAGTCGGCACGGAAAAAGAGGACCTTGGGCAGATCGAGCCGGTCGATGCCCAAAAACGTGCTGCGTACGGAGCGTCGTCCCCCAGCAGACAGGGAAGCCTCGTACATCCCGACCCGGGCCGCATTGATCACCCCCGGGATCTCTTCATAACTGTCGGCCGGCAGGATCCAGGCCCCTTCAGTTGGTGCTACTGCCGCGCCGCCTCCAAACGGATCGGCCTCGGCTTCAGCCGTGGTTTGTTTGATCAACACATCAGAACCCACAGCATAATAAACCTGATCGATCAGCCACTGGTCCAGGCTGGCTGCCATCGAAGCCATGAACGCGCCCAGGCTCAACGAGGTGATCACCAACAGCAGGGCGCTGGTGTATTGGCTGCTTTGTCGTGACAACTGGCGGAAGGCCAGATAAAGCGTGGCATCTCTTCCAACTGCACTGAACCAGTCGCCGATGCGCATCAAGATCGGAAACAGCCGTACCAGCAGCAAGGACATCGTCAGTGTAAAGAGTGCCGGAACCAGGAACATCAAGGGGTCTTGGGCCGCGCCCTCTTCTCCCGTGATCGCTTGGGGCACCAATGTGCCCTTGAGTGACAACTGGCGGTAAGCATACACCACTGGTACAAGCAGCAAAAAGTCGAGGTAAAAGCGCTGCCAGAATGGTTTGTGAGGTGCACGGGCGCGGGAGCGTTCGTGCGCCACCACACTGGTGCGCGTCGAACGCAGCACCGGCCACAACCGGGCCAGCAGAGAAGCGCTGAGCGCAGCGATGAGCATCGGCAAGTTGAATGTGTTGGCTGCGACCGGCAATGGTTCGCGCCAGATGAAACGCATAAAGCTTTCTGTGTACCCCATCGCCTGGGCCAGTTGGATGCCCGCAAAGATGCCCAGCGGCGTGCCTAACCCGATCACGACGGTGGCCTCGATAATGCTGACCACAAGCAGTTGGCTTGGGCGCATTCCCCGGCTGGCCATCACCGCGGTCTCGCGTTGCTGCCAATGGATCGTAATCGTCGAGAGCAGGCTCAGGAAATAGAGCAAAAAGCCCATCACCGGGACGCTAAAGACGAACATCAGCACGGTCAAATCGGCCTCGCGTTCGATCGCCGTGTCCAGTGCAACCATCGGCGAACTGTCCATACGCGGGTCGGGCAAATACTTTTCGATGAGTTTGCTCGCTTCTTTGAGTCCGTCGGAATACTCTTGCATACGTTCTGACGTCAGACCGCTGTCGTCCATGATAAAGTACCAGGAGACGAATCCCAATTGGCGATCGAACAGCGGCTCGGCAATGCTTGCATAGTCCTCTTCCCGGGCCAACAGTGCGCGGCGCAAGCCCATGTCGGGGTTGGTAAACCAGAACCGTGCGCGTGGATCGGCTGCTTTCCAGGTGCCGGCAATGCGGATTGGGATCGTCGCTCCGCGTCGCAGATCGCGGATCTCGTATTCTTCGCCCGGGTGAACACCCATTTCGTCGGCCAACGTTATGTGGATCCAGACGTTCAGCACGCCATCCTTTTGCGTGGGAGATTCCATGGATTCACCGTCCATGATCTCGAGGTAAGGAGCGACGTCAGGGATGACGGTCAGGTTGGTATCTTTGAGCAAAAGAGTGTTGGGCTCTCCGTAAATGGACTCTTGATCCCGGGTGCGTACGATCAAGCCCAACGTCTCGATCTGCCGGTTCACGGCGAGCAGGGGTAGGCCCACTTCGGAGACGATGGTCTCAGAAATATGATCCTCCCATGTTTTGGCTTCCTCTAGTGAAAGCTGGTACTGCCCCGACGGAAGGACGTAGAATCGCAGCGAGAAAGCAGGGCGCTTGGTATAAGCGGCAATCTCGGCGAGCTGTTCTTGCAGCATCACAAAACTAACGGCCTTGGCAAAGATAGGAATACTGACCACGAGTCCGACGGACAGTGTCACACCCAGGATCGAAAGCAGGGTCAGCAGAGGCCGGTTCCACAAACGTCTAAACGCAACAAAAACCATTTCCAATTCTCCAATCAACGGTACAGACACACAAACGGAAATCATACCCCAGTACGCGATTCTTGTCAAGCGGAATAGATTCGGTGCCGGAATCGGGGATCGGTGGGAACTAGACTAGCTCAAGCTCTTGTGCTAAAATACAAGAGCGATCAAACTCAAAGGAGGTGGTTTTGATGAATGATGTAAGCGTGAATCCTACAATATTCCGGAAATATGACGTGCGAGGCATTGTGGGCCAAGATTTGACGCCAGAGGTCGTAAACCTGCTGGGCAAAGGATATGGTACCTATGCAGCCCGCCAGGGCGTAAAAAAGATCAGCCTGGGCTACGACGCACGGCTTAGCTCGCCTGAATTCTGCCAGGCTTTGACCGCGGGTATTGTCTCTACCGGGGTCGATGTCGTGCAGATCGGCCTTGTGGCTACGCCGACGCTCTATTTTTCCTTTTTTCACCTCGACCTGCAGGGCGGCGTCATGATCACCGGCAGCCACAATCCGCCCGAGTTTAACGGGTTCAAGCTGGGGCTGGGGCAGACGACCATTCATGGTCAGGCCATCCAGGATGTGCTGGGTATTATCCAGTCGGGCGATTTTGCACGGGGCAAGGGGCAGGTTGCACTGTTGGACATTGGAGAAGCCTATATTGCCGATGTTGTAGGGCGCGTGGGGCAGTTGGCGCGCCCGCTGCAAGTCGTCGTCGATGCCGGCAACGGCGCGGGTGGACCCTTTGGCCCAGAGATGTTGCGCCGCATTGGGGCTGAGGTGGTTGAACTTTATTGTGAGGTGGACGGGCACTTTCCAAACCATCATCCCGATCCGACTCTGCCTCACGCTTTGCAGGCTCTGATTGCCAAGGTCGAGGAAACGGGCGCCGATGTGGGTGTAGCCTGGGATGGTGATGCCGACCGGATCGGCGTGGTCGATGCCCAGGGGCGGATCATCTGGGGCGATCAGTTGATGATGCTCTTTAGCCGCGAGGTATTGAGCAAACATCCTGGCGCGCCGATCATTTTTGAAGTCAAGTGTTCGCAGGGCCTGGTTGATGAAATTGAACGGTTGGGTGGCAACCCGGTGATGTACAAAACCGGGCACTCGTTAATCAAAACCAAGATGAAAGAGATGCACGCTCCACTTGCCGGCGAGATGAGCGGGCATTTGTTCTTCGCTGACGAATACTGGGGGTATGACGATGCCCTGTATGCAACCTGCCGCTTTGTGCGCCTGCTTGCTGCCCAGGAAAAGTCGTTGGTCGAGCTGGTCGATGAATTGCCGCGCTACTATTCGACACCCGAGACCCGCGTCGACTGCCCTGAAGACAAGAAATTCGAGATCGTAAGCCAGATGGCGGCCTATTTTAAGGAACGGTACGACGCCATTGACATTGACGGGGTGCGCATTCTCTTTGGCGACGGGTGGGGGTTATTGCGCGCCTCGAACACACAGCCGGTGCTGGTGCTGCGTTTTGAAGCCCAGTCGCCGCAACGGCTGCAAGCGATACAAGAGATTGTCGTAACCAAGCTGCGCGAGATTGCGCCCGAGATTCGGGTGTCGATTTAGAATCAATACCGTCTGGTCAAATGCGACGTGCCTCGGGGCGGTTGCTTACCTGAGCCATGATGGTTCTAGATTTCGGCCTTTTGTGGATCGCGGATCAATAGCGTGGTCAGGATAATCGAGGCCATTGTTGCCGCAGAAACAAAGATCCAGGGCAAAACGGGATCATAGTCGTACAAGTAGCCGCCCAGAAGCGAAGCGAGCATCAGAGGGAAGGTGATCACAAAGCCCACGCCGGGGCCGCCGGTGCCGCCTGATGCCGGGGCGAGCATTACTGCGCCGCGCCCGATCGCGGCCATCACCCGGCCGCGAACGTCTCTGGGGATCATGTCGGCCATCAGCGCCGCGCTGGCAGTCAAAAAGAAAGCGTTCGCGATCGCGGCGATGATGCGTAGCAACAAGACGTGGATGAATCCCGTTGCCATCGGAAACATCAAGACGGCCGGTAGCGAAAGCAACAGCGCACCGATGACACACCTGGTTCGCCCGTAACGATCGGCGATCACGCCCGCAGGGATGTACATCAGGCTTCTCAACGCCGTTTCGATCACCAGGATCAATCCCCACGATGAGGAAGACAGCCCAATCTGCTCTGTGGCGTACACGACCCAAAATGAGCTGGCGACGCCGTTGGACATAAATCCAAGGACGATCACAATGGTCAGTGTTTTCAGCGAGCCTGGTAACTGCGCCAACGTCGCAGGAATGTTACTGTAGGTATCCCTTAAAATGGCCGGCAGCCTGGACAAGTCCACCCTGGTTATGGTTTGGGTTGATGTTTCTTTCAGATAACGCAGGTGAATCGTCGCACTGACCAGGTTGACTGCCCCCATCACGCCATAAAGGATACGCATGCCGGCATTGATGCTTTGCACGTCGAGTAGTGCCCCGGCTATGTACGGCGCGACGATCGAAAACGCGGCCGAAATGGTATTCATCGCCGCCATCCCCCGGCCTCGGCTTTCGGGGGACAACGAGTCGGCAATGATCGCCGATGTGGGCGGAAACTGAAAGACCATAAATCCCTGTAGAAACCGGGCCACGGCAATGATTTGCCAGTTCGGCGCCAGGGCGTGTGCGAACGAGAGCACGGCAGAGAGATAGCCGGCGACGGTCACCAGTTTGACCCGCCCGGCGTGATCGGTGAGATAGCCGGCCAAAGGAAACATGATCAAACCGGCCAGAGGGCTGATCGAGTTGATCAACCCGATTTGAGTCGGTTCGCCGCCCAGCGAGAGGATATACAACGAAGCGTAGGGAAAGACCATGCTCCGGCAAAACATGCCCAGTGACCCGGTGATCGTCAGGACGAGGATGTTTCCGTGCATGAATTCGCGCAGTCGACCAGGTTTGGTTTGTCTGAGCATGGTCAGCCGGCCCTTTTATTGAACTTTTATAGCCACGTTGTCACTTCGTCCAGGGGCTTGCGCGGGCGTGCGTTGGGCTGCTCGTCGGGATAGCCCAACGAGACCGCGGCGATCAACTGGCTTGTCTGTTCCAACCAGGCACACAGCTCGCCGTAGGCGTAAAAAACATCGCATATCCACAGCGTGCCGATGCCGAGATCCTGTGCTGCCAGGAGCATGTTTTGGATCGCGGCACCGATCGATTGGATGTTGACTGCGTCCCACAGGGTGTCATCCACTGTGCGCTCTTGGTCAGGGGGTATGCCGTTGGCATTGAAAACAAAAATGGTCACCGGCGCTTGCTCCATAATCTTGGCCGATCCCACGCTGCTGCCCGGGCTCATTCCTTGTGCTTGGGCACTCTCGATGCCCTGGCGCATGATACGAACCATCTCGGCTCTTTTGTCCTCCTTGACGACGATAAATCGCCAGGGCTGTATGTTTTTGCCGGATGGGGCTTGGGTGGCGGCAGTCAGGAGTTGTTCAATCAGTTCATCTGTGATTGGCGTGTCCTTGAATCTGCGAATGCTTCTGCGTTGTGCAATGGCATCAAATGTGTTCATCGTCAATATCTCCCTCTATTTCTTGGCAACCACGTTCATATCCGGCAGCAAAATGTAGGGCATGCCAAAGTTGTTGTAAATCCATTCCATCTCTTGGCTGACCGCAGTCACGTTCTGCAATAGCTCGTAGATGTTGCCGGCAATGGACACGTCTTTGACCCGACCTACGATCTCACCTTTTTCGATCTTGAACGCCAGGCTCAACGAGTTGGAAAAAGCGCCCGAGATCACATTGCCTTGTCCCAGCCCCAACGCGTTCTCGACCAACAAGCCTTTCTCAATGCCGGCGATGATCTCTGCAACAGGTGTTTCTCCGGCCTGGATGATCAGGTTGGTTGGTGAAGGCCCTGGCGGGTTGAATAACCCGCGCGACCCATTGCCCGTCGATTCGGCGCCCGCCTGGGCGGCGGTCTTGAGATCGTAGAAAAAGCGCTGTACCACACCCTCTTTGACGAGCACATTGCGCCGGTGGGCCACGCCTTCGTCATCGTATGCGGCGCTGCCGAATTTACCGTCAATGGTGGGATCGTCGACGATCGTCAGTTTGTCGTCGAACAATTTTGCGCCGATCTTGTCTCTCATCGGCGAAATGCCGGTATATGTGTTTTTACCGTTGAGCCCCATCATCAAGGGCAGGCCAAGTACCAGTGCCCCTGTTGGAGCAAAGAGCACAGGCATCCTGCCCGATTGGATGGTGGCGCTTTTCTGGGCCAGTTCGAGTTTTTTCCCCAGCCGGTGTGCAAAGGCAAGGTAATCGTCTTCCCAAACGGTTGTACCCGTGATGTCAAACATCAGCAATACATCGTCGCCCTTGACGCGCGCGATCTCAAAAGCCATCGACAGAGGGGAGCGTTTGAATGCTATTTCGGTTCCCGCCTGGTTGCGGATAGCCATATGCTGCACGCCGCGCTCCAGGTCCACATTCACCCGCGCGTCCGGTTCGATCTCAAGAACGAGATCGACGATCTCTTGTCCGATCTCGGCCATACGCGAAACGGACAGGTCGGCGACGGTTTGGTCGAATGTTGTGACGCTTGGGCCCGGTTTTGGTGCGGGGAAAACGATCTGCACATCGTCGCCATAGGCGGCCGATTCGAGCACGTTGGTCACGAACTTGTCGATCGCTGCTTTGCTGTCGAGCGCTGCGCTTGATGCTGCAAATCCCAACCGCCCGTTCTTGACCACGCGCACGGCAACGCCCTTGATTTTCTCAACATGGCTGGATTTGAGCCGGTTAGCCTCAAAGCTGACCGTGGTCGATTCGCTTTTTACATCCGCAACTTCGGCCTGCTCGGTTTGAGATGCTAATCTGCCTAGTATATCCATATTATTTTCCTCCAATGATCACGTTCTGGATGCGAATGTGTGGCGCGCCAAAGGCGACGGGCAAGCCTCCCTGCCCTTTTCCACAACCACCAGCTAACCCCAACCACTCAAAATCGTTGCCGATGGCATCGATACTATCCAAGGTGGTGAACAGATTGCCAGCCAGGATCACGTCTTTGACCATTTCGGCGATTTGACCGTCGCGGATCATATAGGCGTAGGCCGAACTGAAGGAAAAGTTCTCCAGCGCCGTCTGCCCGCCATACGCACCGCAGGCATAGATGCCCAACTTGATGTCCTTGATCATGTCTTCAAAAGAGGTTTTGCCGCCCTCGATCGCCGTATTGGTCATACGCACGATGGGCGCGTAGCGGTAGCCTGTAGCCCGTGCGTTGCCGGTGGGTTTTTCGCCCATCTTGGCTGCCGTCTCGCGCGAGTGCAGTCGGCCGACGAGGATGCCGTTTTTAATCAGGTCGGCGTGCCCGGTTGGTGTGCCTTCGTCGTCATACTTGTGCGTGCCGCGCAACCCCGGCAGCGATCCATCATCGAACACGTTGAGGATATCCTTGCCAAACCGCCGTCCCAGGACCATCATTTCCTGCGCCTTGGGATTTTCGTACACAAAATCCGACTCGGAAAGATGTCCGAATGCCTCGTGGATGAAAACGCCTGCCAGTTCGGGGTTAACCACAACGGGATATTGGCCGCCGACCACACTTTCTGCGTCTAGCAGCTCCATGGCGCGTTGGGCGGCTGCTCGTGCCAGTTCCTCGCATCCTTGCACAAGGTCGAACCCATGCTGCCCAGAGCGACTTTCGATTCCTGTTTGCACGTTGTCTCCATCACGGGCAATGGCGACGGTGAAAAGCGTGATCATTGGCCGTTCTTCCTCGATGTACGTCCCTTCCGAGTTGGCAAAAGCGATGCGGCTGAACGAGTCGTTGTAAACGCACTGCGTGTCGACAATTTTGTCGCTGTACTTCAGCAGGATGTGGTTGTACGTTTCAGTCAGCGCTTTTTTGTCGACCATCGAGATGCCGCGAAAATCGTGCGCCAGTGTCGTCGTGATTCGCTCCTCACTAACCGGGGTGGGAGCTAATTCGATCGGCTCTTGATTCTGAGCGGCCCTGGCGCATTGATACGCCTGTTCAACCTCGGCTGGCAGGTCATCCAGGTTGTTAAAGGTGACAAAGCCCCAACCGCCGTTGCGACACAGGCAGCGCACAATGCCACCCACGTCGACGACGGCGTTGGCCGTCTCCAGGTCTTGACCGCGATAGGCCACCGTTGTAGCTTCGCGCTCTTGGATGCGGATCTCGGTATAGTCCGCTTTGCTACTCTTGAGTGCAGCACGAATTCGATCTTGCATGCGTTTTCCCCTTTCACTCGGCGAGCTTTTCGGCAAGAACTTGGGTGTGCGAAAAGCGTTATTAAAAGTAAAACAGGAGCTATGGTGACAAGAACACCGGATTTTTCCATTTCCTACCCCCGTCGAATCGTTCAACGTGCCGCAATGCGCTTGCTGGGCCGCGGATTGCTTTCCATACTCACCAGGACCACCGTGACCGGGCGCGAAAACTGGCCCGAACGCGGTCCCTTGCTGGTGGTGGGCAATCATATTGCCGCCATCGAAGCCGTACTCATGATGGTCTACGCTCCCTGGCAGATCGAACCGATCGGTCCGGGCGACATCGCCCCGCCGCCGGCGATGGACGCCATCGCCCGGATGTATGGCTATACGCCGATCAACCGTGGCAGCGTGGATCGTGCTGCCTTGACCAAGGCATTAGACGTACTCAGACAAGGCGGCGTCCTCGGCATCTTTCCCGAGGGCGGCATCTGGGATACCGGCGCCAAACCGGCCAAGCGAGGTGTCGCCTGGCTCAGTTACCATGCCCAGGCTCCCATCCTGCCCATCGGTTTTGGCGGGTTGGAAGGGGCGCTCAATGCCATTTTTCGGCTCAAGCGGCCCCGCCTGGCGATGAACATCGGCGCCGTACTTTCTCCGGTCACCCTGGACAAAGACAAATCGCGCAAAGCCTGCTTTCAGGAGGCCGCAGCACAAGTGATGCAGGCGGTGTACGATCTGATCCCGGACGAGTACAAGCCGCCGCGCGCCGAGATTGTGGATGAACGATTTGAACTTCAAGTCGCCATCTATGATCGAGGCCAGACTGTACAGCCGCCGGCGGACCTGTCCATTGGCCATGCTGTGGCATTGAGCAAAATGTTTTATCGCCCGGCCATCTTGAGGATTTTTAGCAAGGATTTGCACCGCCCGGTTGATGCCTTGCAGCGACTAGAGACGGAACATAACCCACAGGTCATCGCTCAGGCCATCCAGCACATGTTGGATTACGTCGAGAACGAGAATCCCAACTTTTTTGCCTATCGTTTTGGCAACAAAGAAGGGCTGGCCATGCAAACCGGTCTGATCGAGTTATCCGCGCTCTCCAGGTGGGCTGCCGGGATGGGATATACGATCTCGATCGCGCCCGTTCGCCGCTGCCGGTTGCCCGATGGTCAAGTGGTTACCGAGTCCGACCCCGGACAGACGCATTTGTGGTAAGCGCATCAGCTTGTTTGCCATTCACGGCGCAGCAGGCCATATAGATGCATATCGTAGCGCTGTCCATCGCGGTGCAGGAATTCTCTGAACGTCCCCTCGTGCTGGAATCCCAGTTTCTCATAGAGGGCGATGGCGCGTTTGTTATAGTCAAACACGGTCAGTTGCACGCGATGCAGGTTGAGTTCGTCAAAACAAAAAGCCAGTGCCAGGTCCATCGCTTCGCGGCCATAGCCCCGGTTCCAATAATCCGGCTCGCCAATGCCGATCCCGATCCACCCTGTCTGGTGGATCCATAGAATGCCTTCCAGCTCGATATAGCCGATGAGTTGATCGGCGTCCAGCAAGCGGATGCCCAACAGAAATGCATTTTTGGCTTTGTCCATCTCTTGCAGCCAGTCCTTCAGCGTTGCCTCTGTTTGGGGATAGGCCGGACGCGCATCCAGCAAGCGCAAAAAATGCGTGTTCTCGTACCAGGGCACGATTGTTGGCAGGTCGTCCTGGGTCAATGCGGTTAGCTTGATACGTTCGCCGCGTAACAGCATGCTGGGTTCGATCATAAACTGTATCCTTTGCCAAGCACTTGTTCTACGTCATCACGCCAGGGCGCGCCCTCCATCGGCCCTTTTTTCGTCACCGCCAGCGCGCCAACAACGTTGGCGAAACGTGCCACTCTGGGCAGATCCCACCCTTCAAGCAAACCAACGACGAATGCGCCACCATAACAATCGCCGGCCCCGGTAGGATCGATTTCCGTGACCGGCATCGAGGGGGCCTCGATCTCACGGTCCGGGGTAAACACGGTCGATCCCGCCGCGCCGCGCTTCAGGGCCACGATGTCGATGCCGCCTTTGACCAGTGCCCGGCAGGCCGATTCCTGGTCAGCGTCTCCGGTTAGCATCGTCGCTTCTTCGCCGCTGGGTAAGAGCAGGTCGCATTGATCGAGCACCGGCTGGCAAATCTCGCGTACCTGATCGACGCCGGACAACTCGGGGCGGATGTTGGGGTCAAAGCTGACCCGGCCCCCGTGTTGTTTGCACAGCCAGACCGCCTTGTAACATGCCTGGCGCGCGCTCTCGCTGATCGACAGTGCCGAGCCGGTGACGTGCACGAATTCAGCCTTGGCGATAGCGCTTTCCTCGACGTCGTCAGGGCACAGCAGGGCGGCTGCTGCCTGGGGCAGGTGGAAGACAAAGTGACGGCTGCCATCCTGTTTGTAGGATACAAAGGCGATGCCGGTCGTATAGCCGTGTGCGGTGCGGATGTGTCTCACGTCGACGCCATCCCGGCGCAGCCGTTCAAGCACGCACTCGCCGAACGCGTCGGGAGCGACGACGCCGACGAAACCGGCCGGCACACCCAGTCGAGCTACGGCATCGATAAAGATCGCCGGTGCGCCGCTCGGGAACGGCCCGACAAACTCGCCGGGCTGCGACAACGGTTGATCGACACCCGGGCGCATAATCTCGACCAACAATTCTCCTAATGCGATCACACGAGGTGACATTGTTTTCTCCTACAGCGGGTAAGCTCCGTACTCGCGTACGGCTTTGTATAGTGCGAGCAGATTTTCGACCGGGATACGTGCCTGGACGTTGTGGATCGTGTTGAACACAAACCCACCACCTGGACCAAAGATCTGGATTCGTTCGCGCACCTCTGCCCGCACCTGTTCCGGCGTGCCAAAGGGCAGCGTCTGCTGCGTGTCGACGCCACCGCCCCAAAAGGTGATCTGGTCGCCAAACGCGCGTTTGAGGGCCTGCGGATCCATTTTGGCTGCCGAACACTGCACCGGGTTGAGGATGTCAAACCCGGCTTCGATCAAGTCGGGCAGCAGATCGAACACCGAGCCGCAGGTGTGGATGAACGTTTTCCAGGCGGTGTTTTGGTGCACCCAGTCGTTGACCTGCTTGTGGAAGGGCATATACAGGTCGCGGTAGGCCTTGGTCGAGATGAACGGCCCGTTCTGCGTGCCAAAGTCGGTGCCGGTGACAAAGACAACCGATACGCGGTCGCCGACAGCAGCATAGATTTTAGCCAGGTTGGCCAGGCCGATCTCACACTGGCGTTCAAATATCTCGTACACATAATCGCGGCGCAAGATCGTGCTCACGTACCACTCTTCTACGTCACGGATGCCCTTGGGGTGTTTGAGCCAGGGGGCGGGGACCAGGGCGATGTCACCAAAGGCCGTGCCGCCAAAGCTGCCCAAGATCGCCTTGCCTGTTTCAGTGGTCAGCCGTTCTGCTTCCTGCTGGAAATATTCAAGCTCGTCGTCCGATATCGGCCCAAACTCTTCGAGGTTGTCCTGGACATCCAGTTTGTCATCATCGACGGGGGGTTGGCGAATGATCGAATCAAAGTACCAGCCGCCGTTGGGCATGTGCCCGCTGGGTGGAGCAGACTTGTCTCCCTCTGGATACATCAGCAGGTCGCCGCTTGGCTCGGGATCGGTGTTGAATCCTTGCGGGACCAGCACGGGTGTGCCATCAAAGGTTTTCCACTCTTTCCAGCGTTCGTTCTTGAACCCAAACAGCGTCTTGGGCGAACCGAGGCCGACCACGTCGACGCCGAGCGCGTCCATTAGATCGGGTGCGATCTCGCCCAGCATCTGGTATGGCTCGACCACCTTGACCGGCGTGCCCGGCGCGTCGAGCCCCAATGCCTGGCGCAGGGCGTATACACTGCTGACGTGCATGCCGGTAACGGCACTGCCGCCCAGGTCGAGCGGAATACGGTCTGCTTCCCGGTGATCCAATGCCAGTTGCACGCGTTCTCGAGAATTCATCGTCGAAATCCTTTCCGTTCAAACGAATCGCCATCGATTGCCGACGGTCCTATTAAACTGCGAGTTTGCTTTATTGTCAAATGGCTAATTGAAT
>JAFGJF010000502.1 GCA_016929205.1 Anaerolineae bacterium | reverse complement strand
GGCTTGTCGTTGGGATACATGTACCCATTGCGCACCTCGGGCAGGCCGGGAAAGATCTCGTAAACGAGGTCGTCAAAGCGGCACCATTCCTGGATGCCAAAGTTGGGCGCCCACAGGTCCAGGTGCAAATTGGCGGCGTGTCCCACCGGTGACGTATCACCCGGCCCGTGCCAGGCGGTCTTGACCCCGTATATGTTGGCAAACGTCGCCACCGCCCGCGCCGGGGTAATGCCGCCCATTTGGCTGACGTGCATGCGCACAAAGTCGATCAGCCGTCCTTCGATCAGCGGCGTCCATTCGTGCGGGCTGTTGAACAATTCGCCCATTGCGATCCGCGTCGCGCACTGCCCGCGCATCATCTTGAACCAGGCAATGTCCTCCGGGGCCAGCGCGTCTTCGAAGAAAAAGAGGTTGAATTGCTCGACGTCCTTGGCAAAGCGCACCGCATCGATCGGGGGCAGCCGTTCGTGTACGTCGTGCAACAGTTCGACCTCGTCGCCTACAGCCGAACGAACGTGTTCCATCATCCGCAGCATATTGCGGCAGTAGTCACGCGGGTCAAAGTACGCGCCATCGAGTGCCCCTTCCGGCTTGACCATGTTGGCACCCTTGCCGCCATAGCCGCCCATCTGGATGCGGATATAACGGTAGCCCTGTTCCATGAACGAGCGCACGCTCTCTTCGACCTCTTGCAGGGTGCGGCCGCCGGCGTGTGAATAGACCGCGGCTGCCTCGCGGCACTTGCCACCCAACAGGTCGTAGACGGGCATGTTGGCCATCTTGCCCTTGATATCCCACAGCGCCTGGTCGATGCCCGAGATGGCGTTGTTGAGCACCGGGCCGTTGCGCCAGTAGCCATGGACCATCATCATCTGCCACAGCTCTTCGATGCGTGACACGTCGCGCCCTATGACAAAGTTTTTGAGGTGCCCCTCCAGCGCGGCGACGACGGCGCGCCAGCGCTGCGTGAACGTCGCACACCCCAAGCCGTACAGCCCCGGCTGCGAGGTGATCAATTTGACGATGACCAGCCGCGACCCGGCGGGTTGGGTGGTGATCACTTGAAGATCTTTTATCGTTACTTGAGACACAATTTCCTCCTTGATTTTACTGATCTGGTCGAGATATCCTCGACGTTTTGGTGTTCCTCATGGTGTGCTAAAAATCGTCTAGCTGTACATGGGCGGATCAGTCGATGTCGGCTTTGCGCACCCATACCTGGTCGTAAAAGCTGTTCCAGCTATGGATTTCCAATCTGGTGATCGGGTATTGAGATAGCAGATCGATCAGTTCATCATCGTTATAGGCGCGCCCCGGAAACCAGCGCGCGCGGCCGATGCGGTTGGTGATCAATAACACGCCGTCGGGCCCGAGGACGCGCATCAGCTCGTCGATCGTGCGCCTGGGGTCAGGTGTGAATTCGAGCGTTTCCAGGCACACCACGGCGTCAAAGTATTCGTCGCCAAACGGCAGTCTGTCCGCGTCGCCCAGGAACAAGGTGCAGTTGTTTGCCCCCTCCGTGTCGACAAACTCGGCCAGGCGTTGGCGCGCTTTGCCCAGCATGCCGCTGGATATGTCCAGCCCCCATACTTCGCCGTCAAAGCGTGCGTCGTCCAACATCGCCTTGGGAAACCGCCCGGTGCCGGTGCCCACGTCGAGAATAAACGGCTGCTCGACGCCATCCAGCCACTGCCACATCGGCTCGACCAGCGTTTCCGCATCGCGTTTCCAGGTGATTGTTTTGATCCGGTCGTAATAGCCCGGCGTCAGGTTATAGAGCCAGGTGACCACGCGCTGTCCCAGGTACACACCCTCAGTGACGATCAGCGCCCAGTACAAAAAGAGTCCCAGGAAGGCGAATCCCAAAGAGAACAAGACCCAGATCACAGCGTTTGTCCTTTAGTTGGTTCCGGTGTTAATAGTCTGATGACTAGATCGATTGCTTTCAAAACATATTCTTGACGGAATCCGACTAAGCAAGCCAGCCCTTGGGCGGCATACATCTCGACAAGTATTGATGTGATTTGAAAATGCCTGCCAAGATAGTAAATGAAAGCTCCCAACATACCGGCGATGACGGGTTGGGCGATATACCACATAATATAGTCTTTGGAAAAATCTCGTTTCCAGATCCCATGCTTGATTATACCATAGAAAATCAAGAGTGTACCTCCGACACAGCCCCACACAAGGATATCCCATTGATCTCGGATGTCATAGGGAAAGGGGTTTATGTCCAGAGTCAAAATGATGCCCAGAACAATACTCCAAAGAACGGCATAAGCTAGAATTGCACCGACAACCATGGCAGCCGTCGACGATTTCTGTTTCTGTTCAGGCTGGGCTTGATTACGTTCAGCTAGCAGTTCATTGGAATCTTGACGTCTGTCTTGAGCGAGTAAGCGAATGACGCGTATGCCGACATTGCACAAGCTTGTATAGATTCCTGCCGCAAAGGCCAAACCGTATCCGATATCCAGTTGTTCCTTTGCTTCACCTGGCCAAGTCGGAACAAAATTACCCCAATATAAAACAACTCCGGTCAAAAAGCCGATAAGCGGATCCAAGTAATATCCTATCTTGTTTTGCTTGGGCTTCTTGTACAGGCAAAATATTGCACCTCCGGCACTGCCAATGCCACCGTATGCGGCGCAGCTTGCTGCCATCCAATGCCAGCTAGGGTGATCTATGCGAGATTCAATCCATATGACCATACCAAGCACAATGATAACGAAAGCCTGGTAAATCAAGATTGGCCATATATGCGGGACTGTTTTTTCATTGAACATCTAGGCGATAACCTGCATCAACAAATGTACCGTTGACGGGACTATACCGTATCTGTCGATGGATCTTGGGCTTCGAATTGAAAGTCAGGTCGTTGAAACGCCATTCCAAACGCGCCGAAGGCAAACAGCGCCGCCAGCCCGCCGTAGGTCCACACCGGCAAAACGTCCAGGATGTACCCACCCGCCGCCGGGCCGACGATCTGGGCCATGCTGTCCAGCGATGCCGACAGCCCCATCGCCTGACCCTGTTCCCACGGCCTGACCGAGCGGCTCAGGAAACCGGTCAGCACCCCGCGCGTGCAGGCCGCGGCAAAGCTGACCACGCACAATACGACCGCAAACTGGAGCGGCGTCTGCACGAACCCGAGCAGCAGATAGGCCACGACAAAAATCCCCAGTCCGAGGAACGACGTTCTGCGGTCGCCCAACCGGCGCAGCAGCGGCACAAAAATGACAAATCGCACGAACACGCGCACCGCGCCGGCGGCCATCAGCAGCATGCCGGTTTGCCGCGCGTCGAGGCCGAGCTTGATGTTGGCGAACAACGATACGCACGAAATGTAGACCATGAACGACATCGTGTGAAAGCCCCATTGGATCAACAAGACGCGAGATGTTGGGTTACGCCAGATGCCGGCCGAACCCGGATGGGCGCGGGCTGCGGAGGCATTGACCTGGGCAACGCGCTTTTCTGGTGGATTTGATTCCTGGACAAAGAGCAACGTCAGCACCATGGTCGTCAACGACAGCGCGGCCGAAAACAGCCCTGGGGCCATAATCCCCCACTGCGATAGCAGCCCGCCCAGCCCGGGGCCAACGAGCGACGACAGCACGTGGGCCACGCCAACGTTGCTCATTTGCTCGCTGCGCCGCTTGGGCGGCACTACGTCGCCGACGATAGCCTTGGCGATCGGATAATTGCCGCCGAAAATGCCGTCAACGATCCGCGACAGGAACAACATGGTCATACTGCGCGAAAAAGCCAGCATCAGGAATCCAATCATTGTTCCCAACTGGCAGAGCAGCAGGATCGGTTTGCGCCCGTGCCGGTCGCTCAGCCGGCCCCAGATTGGGCCGGAAAAAAAACCAAACAGGGCGTTGGTCGAGAGCAGCATGCCAACCTGCCAGGCTGGCGCACCAAATTCTTTGCTGAAAAAAGGCAAAAAAGGGATGAGCAGGGAAAAACCGAGGATGTCGACAAAGACGGCGATCCACAGCGGCGCGAGTGCGGGAAAAGCAAAGAGCTTTAATCGTTTGGTCCATTCCATAAGGTATCTATCCTCAGTCGTTTGAATGATCAGGCTCAAAGCCAGAATACAAGGTGTGGCTCGCTCAGTGTTTGCTCAAGGTCACATCACCGGTCAGCACGCGCTGCACCGTGCCATCGCTCACCTGGATCAGCAACGCACCATCCTCGTTCACGCCGATGGCTGTGCCTTGAACTGTCTCTTGACCACTCGATGCCTGTACGGTTCGCCCCAACGTTGCCATCCGTGCTGCCCATTCCTCGTGAAAGGATGCGCCCATCTTGAGCATAACATACCGATCCTCGACGTTTGCCAGCAGAGCGGCGAGCAAAGACAAGCGCGAAACGGTGCGTCCCGTCTCTGCAAGCAGGCTGGTTGCCGGAGCCATCAGCGGCGGCGCCTGGCGGAAATCGACGTTGACGTTGATGCCGACGCCGACCAGGGCATAGTTCACTGTGTCGCCTGCCAGATCCAGATCGGTCAGGATGCCGCAGATCTTGTTGTCGCCTACCAGCACGTCGTTCGGCCACTTGACCTGGGCCGGCACGCCGCCGACCTCAGCCAGCGCATCGCATGTCGCCAGCGAGCAGATCATCGTCAAGCGCTGCGCCTGCCGGGGCGGCAGCGGCGGACGCAGCAGCAGCGTCAACAACAAGCTTGTGCCCGGCAGTGCCCACCAGGATCGCTGCAGCCGGCCCCGCCCGGCACTCTGCTCGTCGGCAAGGACGACCGTGCCTTCGCTTGCTCCCGTTTCTGCCAGACGGCGAGCCTCATCCATCGTCGAGCCGATAGTGGGGTGGTAATACAAAGGACGGCCGACAAAGCGTGTCGTCAAAACTGATTGGATGTATTCAGTGCTCAATTTGATGCTGCCCATAAGGGCTTAAGGTATCACAAAACAAGCGCTACGTCAAATGTGCATGGTCATTCAGAACCCGGCTGTATTGATGCCATACCGAGACTGGCTGCAAAATCGGCCAGTCTCTTCCAGTTTCTCCCAGTCTGGGCCTTGCCAAGATGGCTATTTTGCGGTAAAATATCCAGGCTGGCAGGTTTGGTTTTGCGAAACGCAGGGGATAATCATTGGAACAATTGTGGTCGCCGTGGCGCATCGAGTACATCTTGAGCGAAAAAACAAAAGAGTGTGTTTTCTGCAAGGTGTTTGCTGCTGATGTGTCTCAAGACAAAGACTATTTGATCCTGCATCGTGGTCTGCACAATGCTGTGATTATGAACCTGTATCCGTACAACAATGGCCATCTGATGGTGATTCCCTACGAACACCGGGAAACGTTTGAAGACCTTTCCATCGAAGCCATGGCCGAAACGATGGTTTTGATGAACAAGTGTGTGGCCGCGTTGCGCCTGGCGATGGGTGCCCAGGGATTTAACGTCGGTGTGAATATGGGAAAAGCGGCGGGCGCCGGCATTGACGAGCACGTCCATATGCACGTTCTGCCTCGTTGGATCGGGGACACCAACTTTATTACCACGTTGGGCGGAACGCGCTGTATCCCTCAAAGTTTGTCCGAGACGTACGAGCAGATCAAAGTGGCTTGGGAGGCATTGGACACCTGAAAATAAGAGCAGGCACTATGCTGGAAAATCGGCAGATGGAGCGGATTACGGTTCAAACCCCACCAGGGCGGTGGAACTCGCTGCGATACTGGGCGCACTTGACGTTGCGAGCAATCAGGAATTTTCTCACATCTTGTACCAAGCAGTTTACTCCCTCGACCAACTCAAAACCACAGTTGAATCAAATCCAAGTGAGGCGCCGTCACTCCTTTGCGGCCCAAGTGTTTGTATTATGGGTGCTTGGGCTTGGGGGCATAGACGTTTGGCGTGGTAGTGTGTTGTGGCGCGAACGTGTCTTGTTGGTTGAATTGGGCGGCACTTTGTCGCCGTTCGTGCTGGCGCTATTGGTCGTTTTGTTTGTTTCGGCTGGTTTGGCGCTCATCGTGGCCGCGGCGGGCTTGTGGTGGCGGTGCAACTGGGCGGCAAGATATGCGCGCATTGTCATCCCACTTTACTTTGTTCTTATTCAATTCTATACCTGGTTGTTTGTCCGCACGGGCTTGATGTGGCAGCGGCGCTGGGTTTCGCTCGTATTGGCTCTGCTGGGCATATCCGTCGGCGTGGGGGCGACGACGTGGTCCAAAACCAGGCAGTGGATGGGTATTGATTGATCCGGACGCAAGCCGCTAGTCGGGTCTGATTTGGTATGGCAGTCCAAAACACATTGGGGATCTATGTTTGGGTCATTGGGCAGATATGAGAGAGATGATCGATCTAGAATTTACACACGAAAATATCCCGTCGAGCGACGAGCTTGAAAAACTGCTGCAAAAGTCAGTTATGCCCATTGACGGGTTGCTGGCATTGTACGAGCAGTTGCACTTTTTTGAGCTCAAGTACGAGATGCGTTCCAGCGAGTTCATCATGCGCTACGCCAACGGTGAACTGGATGACGATCCCGAATTGATCCAGTGGATCGGACTGTATCACGTCACAGAGGTACTGCGACTGCGCATGCAAAATGCACTGTGCCGGACTCCTCTGCCGTGAAAAACCGGCATCGTTTTCACGGCGATCCATCACGTTTTGAGGTGCTGGCCGAATTCATTAACGAGCGTTACCAAAGCCTCATTGCCTACGTCGCCGATGTGGCCGGCGGACAGGGAATGCTGACCCGTATTCTGAACAAAAAGTACAATTATCGGTGCCAGGTCGTCGATCCACGTGGATGGGTGCTAAAAGGTGTACCCAGCCGCCAGGAAGCGTTTCAGGCTTCTTTTGCAGGCTACTATGATTTGATCGTCGGCTTGCATCCCGATGAGGCGACGCGTGCCGTGGCTGAGGCAGCCCTGGTTTGCCCCGCCATTTTAATTCCGTGCTGTAATTTTTGGTCCAATGAAAAGTTGGGGCGTGACGAGTTAGTTGACGCTATTGCTCTGTACTATCGTCAGCATGGCGTACAATATGACAAAGTGACATTCCGGTTCAAAGGTCCCAAGAACGTCGGCCTGGTATCAGAACCGCCAAATGGACGTTTGACGAAATAGTCGTTTATCTGGATAACACCTCGGAGGACAGGTATGAAGTTTGACAGACTGCTAGAAATGGAACAAATCGCTGCCTTGGGTGGTGGTGCCGAACGCATTGGCAAGCAGCATGCCAAAGGCAAGCTCAGTGCTCGCGAACGTATTGACCTTTTGCTCGATCCGGACAGTTTTCACGAGATCGATGCCTTTGCTGCCAAGATGGATGAGGGGGGCGAATTTAACCCGGAAAGCGTCGTCACCGGGTGGGGGACAATTGATGGGCGCACGGTGTATGTGTTTTCCCAAGATTTCACGGTCCAGGGCGGATCGGTAGGGCGTGTACACGGTGAAAAAGTATGCAAAGTGCTTGACCTGGCACTCAAGAATGGCGCGCCGGTGATCGGCATCAACGATTCGGGCGGGGCGCGCATTCAAGAGGGGGTCGATTCGCTGTGGGCTTATGGCGAGATCTTTACCCGCAATACGCTCGCTTCTGGCGTCATCCCTCAGATCTCGGTGATCATGGGGCCGTGTGCAGGCGGGGCGGTTTATTCCCCGGCGATTACCGACTTTGTGTTTATGGTCGAGGGGACCAGCCATATGTTCATCACTGGCCCCAAGGTAGTCGAGTCCGTGACCGGCGAAAAGGTCACCCTCGAAGAGTTGGGCGGCGCCGACGTGCACGGCCGGCGCAGTGGGGTGGCGCATTTTTCTTCAGCAACGGAAGAGGATACGCTGGCTCAAGTTCGTCGTCTGATTTCCTTTTTGCCGGCCAACAATATGGACGACGCACCGTTGATCGACCTGGGAGATGATCCGGGCCGCGCTGATGAGACGTTGGAGAGCATCGTGCCGGAAGACATCAATCAGCCGTACAATATGAAAGAGATCATCCTGCGCGTGGTCGACGGCGGGGATTTTATGGAAGTGATGGCTGGTTTTGCTCCTAACCTGATCGTCGGTTTCGCGCGTATGAACGGCGAAAGTGTGGGCGTGGTTGCCCAGCAGCCTCGTGTTTTGGCCGGGGCGATCGACATTAATGCGTCTGACAAGGGTGCGCGTTTTATCCGCTTCTGTGATGCGTTCAACATTCCGATCATCACTTTTTGCGACACCCCTGGCTTTATGCCCGGCGTCAACCAGGAGCACGCCGGTATCATCCGCCATGGTGCCAAGATGCTGTACGCCTATGCCGAAGCCACTGTGCCCAAGATCACTGTCATCACGCGCAAAGCTTACGGTGGCGCTTACATCACGATGGGGTCCAAGCACCTGCGTAGCGACGTGAATTATGCCTGGCCCAGTGCCGAGATCGCGGTGATGGGCCCTGATGGCGCGGTCAGCGTCGTCAACCGCAAAGAGATTGCCGCCGCAAAAGACCAAGCGGCCAAGCATGCTGAACTGGTTGCTGTTTATCGTGACAAATTTGCCAATCCCTATGTTGCTGCCAGCAAGGGCTACATCGATGCCGTGATTCTGCCCGGTGAAACCCGCGCCCGTATTATCGAGTCTCTGGCCATGCTGGAAAACAAGCGCGATGGCTTGCCGCCAAAGAAACATGGGAATATTCCGCTGTAAAACAAAATACAAGTTAGACGTCATTCGTCAAACGTTACTGGCATTTCGCTGCCGGTTCACTTTTGACGTTGGACGCACAAGTACTGTAAGGAGACTAAGCTAATGGCTAAAAACCCTCTCAAAATCTGCGACACGACTTTGCGCGATGCGCACCAGTCGTTGTTGGCAACGCGTTGGCGCATTGAAGACATGCTGCCGATTGCCAGCAAGATCGACGAGATCGGCTACAACTCGGTCGAGATGTGGGGCGGCGCGACATTTGACTCGTGCATGCGGTTTCTCGGTGAAGATCCCTGGGAGCGCCTGCGTCTGTTGAAAAAAGAAATGCCCAAAACGCCGTTTCAGATGTTGCTGCGTGGACAGAACGTGGTAGGCTACCGGCACTATGCTGACGATGTCGTCGAACGATTCATCGTCCAAGCCCACGAAAACGGAATCGACGTTTTTCGCGTCTTTGATGCGCTGAACGATCTGCGCAATATGCAGCATTCGTTCAAGATCGTCAAGCGCGAGGGCGCGCACTTGCAGGCATGCTTTAGCTACACCACCAGCCCCGTGCACACGATGGAAACCTTTGTCGAGATGGCCAAACAAATGCAAGATATGGAGGCTGACTCGATTTGCATCAAGGATATGGCCGGCCTGGCCACGCCGTCGATTGCGTTTGAACTGGTATCGCGGCTCAAAGAAGCAGTCGACATTCCGATCCAGTTCCACACCCATGACACGGCTGGGATGGGCGCGGCTTCTTGTTATGCTGCCTCGCGCGCTGGCGTTGACGTGGTGGACTGCTCCATCTCGTCGCTGTCCACCGGCACCGGCCAACCGGCCATCGAGACGATCGTTGGCATGTTGCAGGGACAAGAGCGCGACACCGGGCTCAATCTCGATGCCTTGATCGAGATCGCCGATTTCTACAAGGCGGCCCGTCAAAAGTACGCCAAGTTTGAAAGCGGCTCGTCCGGTCCTGCCGTGGGCGTGCTGCGCTACCAGGTGCCGGGTGGGATGCTCTCTAACCTGGTCAACCAGCTCCGCGAGCAAGGCGCGCTCGATCGCTTTAGAGAGGTAACCGACGAGATCCCGCGCGTTCGCGCCGACCTGGGCTACCCGCCGCTGGTTACACCGTCGAGCCAGATTGTGGGCACGCAGGCCACGTTCAATGTGCTGACGGGCAACCGCTACGGGATCATTATCGACGAAGTCAAGAACTATTTCCGTGGTATGTACGGGCGTCCTCCAGGCCAGGTCAACCTGGAACTGCAAAAGCTGGCTATCGGTGACGAGCAGCCGATCGACCATCGTCCGGCAGATGACATCGAACCGGAAATGGAAAACGCCAGGGCCGAACTCGGCGACCTGGGCGAGAGCGAAGAGGATGTCATCTCTTTTGCGATTTTTGGTCCCGTGGCTCGCGAATTCCTGGAAAGGCGGAAAAATGGTGGTCTGCTCGCTACCGATCCGACTGTTGCCGCGATTGCTGCTCTGGTCGCCCAGGAGGAAGGGATGTTGGCTCAGCCGGCAGCCGAGCAGGAGCGTCCGCAGGTGCAGATGGCGATGACGCCGTCATCGTGGCGCACTGCCGGCCGCCCACGCATTCGTAAAATAGGAGGAACGCCCAGATGGTAAGCAAGTCTTTTACGCTCAATGTCGACGGCAAAACGTACCAGGTAGACGTACCCGGTCCGGGCATGATCTCGATCGACGGCAACGTCTTTCCGATCGAGATGACCGATAAGGGTGTCAAGGTCAATGGCGAGTCGCTTGTTGCCTCGTTGTCCGAGGGATTTGCCATTGTCGGTGGCAAGTTGTACGAAACCATTTGGAAAACTGAATAGGGCACAAATAAACCGCGAATAGCACATGCAAGGCGCAGCAGGTTGTCAAAATCTGCTGCGCCTTGTATAATAAGTGGCAACAACTAGGACAATGGCCAAAGGGTGTGACCATGACAGTGCAGACGAAAGACGAACTGTTTACATCGCTAAGTGAAAACCGAGAAAAACTTTGGGATTTTGGCGTCAAAAGGTGCGGGCTGTTTGGCTCATTCGTGCGAGGGCAGCAGTCTGTGCAAAGCGACATTGATATCTTGGTCGAGTTTGAACCAGGCAAAAAAACGTTTGACAATTTTATGCATCTCGCTTTTTTTCTCGAAGACTTGTTTGGTAGAAAGGTCGATCTGGTGACGACTGAATCACTCAGTCCCTATATCGGGCCGCATATCTTGCGAGAGGTCGAGTATGCCATTACCAGCACTTGAATATCTGCGTCATATCTTTGACGAAACTCAATACTTGATCAGGCATTCCAGCGGGGTCGACAAGGTAGCGTTCTTACAGGACGAAACGCTCAAGCGAGCCTTTGTACGGAGTATTGAGATCATCGGCGAGGCTGCCTAACAAATCCCAGAGTCACTGCGGCAGGAATATCCACAAGTGGAATGGCGGGCGATTACTGGGATGCGAGATTGTTTGATCCACGGATATTTTGGAATTGACTATGACATTGTTTGGGATGTCGTAACCAACCAGATTCCAGAACTTGCAGAGCACATCCGGGAAATGCTTTTGGATAGCAAACCTTGATGTGCACAGGGGTGACATAAGAGATGATCATCTGTGGTGGACGAACCAGATTTGTAAAAGGCTACTATCCTGGCTAGAGATCCACGGAGGCAGAAATGAGAGAGGCACAGAGTATCTCGAGATGCTCTGTGCCTTTTTTGTTCAAGGGGTGTTGAGTGGATTCTGCCGATCCCGTCTGCGGATCAATCCCGTCTGTGGATCGATCACGCAAGCGGGCCGATCAGGCCGCCACCAAGCACTAACACTGGCTGGTCGAGCGGCTTCTGCCACTGTTTCCAATGGTCACTCTGGAAAAAGTACTTTTCACTTGGTGGAAACTTTTGGATCAGGGCATTGCGCATCTCCGGTGGCATCAGCAGTAGCGGGTTGATGATCCAGCGCCCCTGGTAGCGAACTTCGAGGTGCAGGTGATCCTGTCCGCGAAATTCGAGCTCGCCCATCACCGTGTCCGGGCCAATCGGCTGGCCAACCTGGAAAGGTCGTGGATTGTCCAGGTGACCGTAAATCACCGTATAATCGCCTGCTTTGACCCGCAATTCATTTGGCCGGTAGTACTTGGCACTGATTTGCTCAAACGTGCCTTCCAGCCCGGCACAGACCGGCACGCCCTGGGTTGCGGAATTGCCGAAATCCAGCCCGGCGTGTAATCCTTGCGAAAAGGCGTACCACTGCTTACCATTTCGCCAGAGATTGTGTGCAAACACGTTATTGCCATAGTACTGCCAGAACAGGATCTGTTCAAAGTCGACAGGCAGCCGTTTGAACAGGCTGTCTCGAAGCGGCAAGGTATTGACGTTGGGCAAACCATCGCTCATTGAGGCGGCGCCACTTGGTGTGGGAGTGCTGGTGTCCTTTTCCTCCAGCTTTTTTGATTTGGCCCGAGTCGGCTTGGATTTGGTCATAAAAACGCTTTGACCATTGACGCTCCGTTCTGCGCTCCAACCATCGGCGTGCTTCCACCATACATACCCATCCGCTTCAGTGCGGGATGTGTCGTCCATCTCAACTGTCTGGCCGGGCGTCAGCCATTTGACCATCACGCCCTGGAGATTGGGTTCGCTTCGAACACGGACCGGAGCGCTACCAACCACGAATGTTTTAGTCATTGAAACTCTCCCATGTAAATGTGCGTCGAGAAGCGTGCGATGTCGTGCATTACTCGGTTTCTGTTTCTACGCCTAACGCTTCCTTTTTCTTTTCAAAATCCGCCAGGATGGCCTCGTCGGTTAACCCAATGCCCAAAAGCTCGCCGCAGTGCTTGCACTTTTGGGCCTTGGCTTTGATCAGTTCGGCGCAAAATGGGCATTCGATCATATCTGTTGTCACATTTTTTTCCTATTGTGTCACTCTGGCAGGCCGACCAGCGTATTGCTTCGTGGTGCCGAGATGGTGAACTCGAAACGGATCTTTTGTTTTTGCAGCGCAGCCAGGTTCAACTCCCAGGTCAACTCATTTTGTTCGCTCCTGGTCGTCGGTTCGGGCACGCTTGCTTCTTCCTTGATCTTGATCTCTTCGTTGGCTGCCACCGGTAACTGGTCTTTGACGACGATCTTGGTTTCGTGTTGCAGCAGATTTTGCAGTTCGATCTCGTAGGCATACCGTCGCACCCGGCGGTCGCCGATGAGTTGCTTACCAACCTGGTTGAGTACCAACTTGCGTTCCATTTTGATCCGGTCGTCGATGCCCAGCGTGGTCTCAAATTCTTCCTGCGGTGCGATCTTGTTCAGCCTGGCGCGCCCAACGAATTCGCCGCTGTGAAAGAGTGTCACCGGGCCGGGCAGCAGGGTGACCTCGGTGTCGTTTTTGATCGTCGCTCGGCGATAGACCTCGTCGGACAGTTTGGGCACGGCGATAAAATCGAGTTCTGGAGTCAGATCAAGGACCAGGACTGTTGTCTTGTGTGGCGTATTGTCGGCCGGAATATCGGCCTTGCGCGGAATGTGAAAGGTCACCGCTGCGCCGCTGGTATCCACACTGGCTTGGGCCACGCCCGCCGGAGCAGGGGGCGGTGCCTCCTCCGGCTCGGCTTCTGCTGCCGGGGCCGCAAAAAAGTCGGCTGTTGCAGCCAGCCCGGCTCCTAATGCCATGCCTCTTGCCTTGTCCATGCGTGCCATTTGTGGCGCCGGTGGTGGTTGGAAAATGTTGACATACCATGTTGATAGCTTGGGAATCTGTGCAGACACGGCGGGACGCGCTGTCGACAAGGTCAAGTCGACGTTTGCCCAGTCTTCACCGGTTGACTGCTGCACTTGGCCAAGATAGGTCAATTCGATCTTGGGTTCTGCGCTGTCTGCCAGCAATCTCAAGTCATACAGCGGCTGCCAGCTTGCGCCGCCGCGCGTCGTGTATTCCAGTTCCAACGTGAACTCGCCCGGGGTCAGTGCTTCAAGGCCGACAACCGCTTCGTAGCGCTGGCGAGGTCGCGCACCCCGGATCCGGTCCAGTTCTTTTTGCAGCACCTGAATTTCCTTTGCCAGCTCACGCCGCGCCGTGGCGATCTCACGCCGACGGTCGCTGAACTGGCGGTATTGTGTGCTCACAAAGCCCAACAAGGCGGTGCCATCCGTCACCTTGGCCCGCCCCCGGCCAATGCCCTGGGCCAGGTGCTCACCTGCGCTTTCGGTTATGCTTGCCAGGAACCCGAGTTGGCTGCTTAGCAGTTCGTCTTCATCCTGCAGCGCCTTGTCGCTTTCCTGCGTGGCCTGAATCTGTTTTTCGAGTTCGGCCGCCGGCACGGATGGCGTTTCGGTATAGTATTCCTGGCGGACATCCACACCGAGCAATCTGACGTGGGCCGTGCCCTCACCGTTGGCCCGCATTGATTCGGCGTCGAGCTGGTTGGTTAGTCTTTGTATGGCCAGATCGTGCGTACCCTTTTCCAGCGTGACCGTGCCACGTCGTGTGATGCGTGCGCGATCCGGGTATACTGTTACGGCGACGATAGGGGCGTCAACTTGCATAGGGTATTCTCCTGCTTGATCAGTACATATACTGGTTGGCTTGCTCGACACAGGCCTACGCGCTGGCCAAATTGCCGTGCAAAAAACGCTACGAACCTAGGATCGATTTTGGCTGTAAGAAAACGGAGAAATGATCTCGGTCATCTTGATCTTGCTTTTCACCGGCAAGATCACGTGGAACTCGCTGCCCGGACATTTTTCTTCGTCGTATCCTTGGCTTTTGGCCCAGATTTTACCACCGTGTGCCGCTACAATGCCCTTGGCAATGGCCAGGCCCAGGCCCGGGCCACCCCCTTTGAATTTTGTTTTCCCGGTCGAGTGGAGGGCGAGTTCGCCGGTCTGGTAAAACTTTTCAAAGATCCGTTCATGTTCTTCCGGGTTAATGCCAATGCCAGAATCACGGACGGTAACCTCTATCCATTGTTCTTCTGCCGATTCAACCAGCTTGCCATCAATGTCGATTTTTCCCCCATCGGGTGTGTACTTGATGGCATTCACGAGCAAGTTGTCAAATACCTGGTGGAGGCGTTTAGAGTCAGCTTCGAGGTAAGGGAAATTCTTAAAGGCACTCACTTCAAGTGTAATCTGTCTTTCCTTAAGCGCCTCTTTGTACTGGCTGGCTAATGTGCCAATGATGTTGCTGATCGAGGTTGGCGAGGGACGAAGCTGCAGCACCTGGGTGTCGATCATCGATACGTCGATCATGCTCTCGATGATGTCGTATAGCCGTTCGCTGCCTTTGATGATCCCCAGTAAAAGATTGACCAGAAAGGGGTTGTTCTTGACCGTACCGTCGTCGCGCATGATGTTGGTATAGCCCTGGATCAGAGTCAGTGGCGTTTTGAGTTCGTGCGCGGCGATGCTGATGAAATCCGATTTGGTGCGATCCAAGCGCTCTAGGTCGCGGTTCGCCTGTTCGAGTTCTTGTGTACGCTGGCGGACCTTTTCCTCCAACTCTTGGTTGAATTGCTTGACTTGATCGTACAACAGGGCGTTTTCCAACGCCATGGCTGCCTGTTCGGATGCAGATTGGATCAGACTCATCACCGATGAATCGAACGTTTTCTCTTGGTAGTGTCCATTGGTCATGATCACACCAACCGGCCGATCCTCATTAAACATTGGGATGGCCATAGCATCCGAGTCCTTGAGAAACGATGCCAGGGCATCGTCATCGATCTGGAATCGTTGGCGTTCTTGAGTGACCAGGGCTCGACTGAGAAAGGATGTCGGCGGGTCGAGAGGCAAAGAGACATCGACCAGATCTGTGCCGATTTCACCTTTGACCACGCCCACGCGCAGCTCATTTTGAGGAGAAATCTGCCAGATCACACAATACGCGATTGGATCGAGTTGAACCAGGGTATCGGCAATGGCTTCGAGCGTTTTCTGGATGTCCAACGTAGAGTTGAGCGTTTTCGATATGGTATATAGAGAGCGCAGTTGGGTGAAGGCCCTTTCTGTCTCTTCACTGGACAAGGCCAGGCGTGTCGTCAAAAAGTCAAAGTCGGCGATCTGTTGGTTCAGTGCTTGCTTGGTGACCTCGTCATACGCTTTGGCCAGGATAGCTGTTGAATGATCCAGTATCGGCTCGATATCGAGCATCATTTTTTGCGCTTCGCCGGCGGCGAAATCTTGCAGCAAAAAAGTCCACAAGGTAGACTTGAGTTGGAGAGGAAACTGCAAGATCTCGGTGATGTCATAATTGAGACGTGTGTGATCGTCGACCAGCTTTTTTAGCATCTGATCCAGTTCGGCGATTTCCCCGTCAGCAACTGCGTTGCACAGACGGTCGTGATACATCAAAAATATGTGGTGGCGCAGGCCTGTCGTCGCGTCGGGATGATGGCCGGGTTCGTTGTCTCTTCTTACGCGGCGCATCCAAACGGGTAGGATCAGGCTTTCATTTTCTTTCAACCAACGAGCAATCTGCATAGGTGCACTCCAGGTACTGTGTATAGAAATTGAGCCAGGGCGATCTCAATTGCCGCTCCGGCGTGAAACGGCCGTCTTGACCTATCGCGTGTCCAGCACGAGTGCTCTGCTCGCGCTGGCAACCAGCTCAATTACACTATAACGCATTTTGGTCACCTTGTCAATCACCCGAGATCTGCGCTCTGCTAGACCAGCGAGCATTTTGCCCCGAGACGCATCTCGTGATACAATTCGCTCCCATAACCCTATTCTGGAGAAAAAGGTCTGTATGAACAAGTGGAAAGGGGATCTTGTTTTTGTTTTCATCATTGTCGTCGCGGTTGTCGGATGGGTGAGGCTCTATCCCGACTTTGAAACGAGTTCACTATCGCCTCTCGAACCGCCGATCGAGTTCGATGCGGAACCTCGAACCGTTGCTTCATCTAGTGGGGAACGACTGGCGTACCGGTTGATCGAGCCACCGGGTGAGGCTGAGGTTGTGCTGGTATTCTTGCACGATACGTTGTTACACAGTGGTTGGTACATTGAACTGGGATACGATCTGGCAAGTAGAGGTGTCGCCGTTTATCTGCCGGACCGTCGAGGGTGGGGGTATTCGAGCGGAGACTCGTGCCAGGCTGATCAGGATCAAACGGTTTTGATCGATGACATCATGGCCATGATCGTTGCTGCGCGCGCTCGGTATCCTCAGAACAAAATCTTTATCGGTGCACATGGTCGCGGTGCAGGTCTGGTGGTGAGCTACGTTGCCTCGCGCAGGCCGGTCGACGGCGTGGTTTTGGTCGCGCCATATATCTCTCCAGATCAACCCAACCTGGATCTCGATGGCTGGCGGTCGTTTATGGTAGCGCATCCCGGGGAGGCCTTTTTGGCGCAATCGGGTTTGTCTGATTGGGCCGTGTGGCATCTCAAGTGGCCGCCATCTATGGTCCATGCCGATCCCCTTATCCAAACCAGGCTCTCGATCTCTTGTATGCAAGAAACCATCCCTCAAGACGTTGAGGCAGCTTGTCGCGCACTATCAGTACCGCTCTTGTATGTCCAGGGAGAGGCAGATACGTTGTTTGATCCGGAGCAGGCAGCCGCGTTTATGGCCCAGTTTTCTTCTGTGGACAAAAAAACCGAACTTGTACCCGGCGCGGATTACCTGGGAATCTTGAGCGTGGCTGCTGAGCCGATCGCCGAGTGGATGAATGCCAGATAGAGCGAGGGATGCTATGGCTGCAACGCGACTGCAATGCTTGCTGCCACTGCAGCGTTGTTCTTGAGCAGGGCGATGTTGGCTTGCATACTTTGGCCGCCGGTCAGTTCCACGATGCGCGACAACAAATATGGCGTCACCGCTTTGCCGCGCAGTCCCTCCGATTCGGCGTCCTGGAGCGCGGTTTGGATTGCCGATTCGATCACGTCGGGACGGGCCGCTTCAGCAAGGGGGATGGGCACCGTGACTAACAACCCGCCGGACAACCCCATGTCCCATTTGACGCGGGCGATGTCCGCCACCTGTTGGGCGGTGTCAACACGTGTATCGACGCTCAAACCGCTGGAGCGGGTATAGAACGCCGGAAACGTATCTGTCTGGTAGCCCAATACCGGCACGCCATGCGTCTCCAAATATTCCAGGGTGAGGGGCAAATCCAGGATCGCTTTTGCGCCTGCACAGACGACGACGACTTGCGTTTGTGCCAGTTCGACCAGATCGGCGGACACGTCAAAGGGTTGTCCTCGATGGACCCCGCCAATGCCTCCGGTGGCGAATACCTCGATCCCGGCCATCGCCGCGATCATCATCGTTGCGGCGACCGTCGTTGCGCCATCGCCTTTTTGTGCGACAACGATCGGCAGATCGCGGCGGCTCACTTTGGCGATGTGCTCGCTGCGTGCCAGGTGCATCAGCTCGTCGGCATCCAACCCGGCCTTCAACGCGCCGCCCAGGATCGCGATCGTCGCTGGCACGGCCCCATGCTGGCGTACGATATCTTCCAGCATCCGCGCTGTTCCCAGATTTTCGGGATAAGGCAAACCATGCG
>JAFGJF010000501.1 GCA_016929205.1 Anaerolineae bacterium | reverse complement strand
GGAAACGTGTTCAAGCAAACACGTTGCGCTGCGGGATGGTTCATTTCTCCACAAAAATAGGGCTATACTTTGGTTCTGCAACCGCACTATGCAGTTTTTTCCAACACAGGCTTGAGGATGGATGTCCAGATGACATAGCCTTCCGCGTTGATATGCAGGCCATCCCACTTGTACAAATCGTCCCTTGGCTGCCCCGCAGGATCGAGCATGGCTGTTGCTACATCCACGTATCGAATTCGATCGTCTGTCGCCGCAAACGCGTTTATCAGGCGGTTCGCTTTCTGCATTTCGGGCCACAAGCTGGCGCGCTGTTTCGGCGGCTTGATCGAGACAAAGTAGATCGGCGTCTCGGGCAGCCGGGCGTGAACGGTTTTACAGAATGCCTGGAATGCTTCGAGGATCTCTTCTGCGGTCTTTTTCCTCGAGAATTTGACTCCGGCGATGTCGTTCTCCCCTGCGTACAATACGACCGCTCCTGGCTCGTAGGGTAAAATGATGCGGTCCGCATAGTGCGTCACCTGGTGGATCTGCGAGCCGCCAAAGCCACGGTTCAGGACCGGCAAGGGGGCCATATCCTCTCGCAGCGTTTTCCAAAAGCGGATGCTCGAGCTCCCGGTGAATACGATCCCGCCAGGAGGTGGCATGTTGCGCCGATCCTGCCGCTCAAAGCGGCGAATCTCCCATTCCCAAAAGGTCGGGTCGCCCCTGACGGCCTGAATTGTTTTTCTCGCCAAGATGGCAAGCATACTCGCAGCAAAGACTGTGGCTAAAACGACAAAAATGACCGAATCATATGCCATCACCCTGCTCCTAGCCGAGTCGAGCAATCACCACATCGTGATGACTGCGACAAGGAATCACTCCCATCACGTTCTTGATCTCATTAAGGGGGACTAGAGTTCTTGGGCACCTGAAATTCTGGTATGAATCTGGAAATTGGGTCGCCCAGAACTATACCTCGCCGATCGCCCGGAAGCTCCACACCAGTCCGATCAGCAGACCCAGGTCGAGGACCCCACGCAGCCAAAGTGGCGGAAATGCAAAAGTGAGCACCAGCAGGACAATTACAGCCGCAACTCCGGTTGCCAGCGGTTTGCGCCAATCTTTCCGATTGATGAACAACACCCCGGCGATCAAACCCATCACCAACGCGCTCAACCAGACGAGGATTTCGTACAGTGTGGTGAAGACTGACCCAGAGCGTCCCTCGGCCCGGCGTTTTACCGTGTCCAAGGCCTTCTGCATCATCACCACATCCGGTATTTCGGTGGCAAAAGTGATGGCAGGAGGCATAGCCTCCTTATCAAAGCTCTCGCGCATAACCAAGCGCGTATGGGTCGCATCCACCGCAAATAGTCCCAAAGTATAGCTCCACATCGGTTTGTTGTTTTCATCGCTGGCTTGCCAACCAAACCAGTGGTTGGGCTCAATCACACTCACAAAACTGACGCAGACGTTCGCGCCCATACAAATTGCGTCGCCGATCGCCGGGTTTTGATGTTCAGGCATAATCCGGGCGGCTGAGTGGATATCAAGGCCAAACAAGTTTTCCAACCAGTCGTAGCTATACCAACCACCGCGTCCCTGGCCCCATTGCACCAACCAGGGCCAGATCTGTTCAGGGGTAGCCGCCACGGTGAGGGCCCGGGTCCAGCGCCGGCCCGCCAGGTCCCCCGGCATCGCACGGGATACTTCTTCAGCAGTCGCTCCCCAGCGCAAGTGCCAGGGCCGGATAACCAGGTACCCCAGAATCAGTACGAGCAGGACCACTCCCAGCCCAACAAAGAATCTTTTGAGTTTCATTCAAAACATCTCTCTAGCCGACCAACTACCGAGCAGACCGAGTTTGTTCGGCCTATCTGCCCTGGTTTCTACGGTATATGGATTCGGTGCCGCGTTCCTGACAGACAGCCTGGTATTGCGAAACCTGCTGAAAGCAGGTTGGCCTACGATTATGTAACCAAAGCCGTTTTTTGTCAAGCGTAGGGAACGGCCGGGTGCGTTGGGCCTGCCCCCTCGACCTCGCACACCAACCCGGAGGTGGATATGAATGTGGGATCAGACCCGGATCACGGGGATCGGGTGGGACAGTTGATCGCGGCGCTGCAAAGGGATCCAGACGAGCTGGTGCGCGGTTCGGCGGCGATTGCACTGGGTGAGCTGGGCGACCGGCGCGCGATGGGGCCGCTGCGCGCGGCTCGGGATGATGCGGAAGGGTTTGTGCGCGAGGAGGCTGCGATGGCGCTGAAAGAGCTGGAGAAGCGTTGAGTGGAAAACGATTCCACCGCAAAGCCGCCTCGGATGAAGTCAATCCGCGAACGCCTTGCAACTCTTTCTCCATTGGACAAAATTCACACCCTGTGCTATGCTTAATCCCGTAAACAACCTGACAAAATATCTTGCGGGCTGTTGTCGACCCCGAGGTTTGACCGGAGCATTGTCCTGAGAATGGAGGGGACGAGACGACGCTCGCGGTGTCTATCGTATCCCTCAGTGGCCCGCCCGCCGTTGGCCCAGGGCAATGGGTTTTTTGTCCGTTTAGCAAACAACAAGGGAAGCTCATGGATCACAACCAAATTGTCGGTTTCCTCTGGAATATTGCCAACCTGATCCGCGACCACTATAAACGGTCCAAGTATCCGGACGTTATCCTGCCCTTTACCGTCCTGCGCCGCATCGACTGTGTGCTGGCACCGAGCAAGGAGCAGGTCTATGCCAAGTATACGCGTTTTAAGGATCAAATTTCGGCTGAAGCCCTGGCCAAGCAGCTCCAGATCGCCTCGGGTTTTGTCTTTTACAACACTTCGCGGTACGATTTTCAGCGGCTGCTGCAAGACCAGGACGCCATTTACGCCAATGTGATCGATTACCTCAACGGGTTCAGCGACAACATGCGCGAGGTGATCGGCCATTTCAAACTGCGCAATACGATCGAGGACTTGCACGAGGCCGGACTGCTGTACCTGGTCGTGCAGTCCTTTGCCCAGGTCGACCTGCACCCCGACCTGATCTCCAATCACCAGATGGGCACGATTTTCGAAGAGCTGATCCGCCGCTTTAACGAGGCCTCGAACGAGAACCCCGGCGAGCACTTTACGCCGCGCGATGTCGTGCGCCTGATGGTCGATCTGCTGCTGGCGGGCGACGACGACTTTATCAACACGCCGGGCCGGATCATCAAGCTCAGCGATCCCTGCGCGGGCACCGGCGGGATGCTGACGATCGGCAAAGAGCGGATCGAGGCGATCAACCCGGCCGTCCAGGTCTACCTGTACGGACAGGAGGTCAACCCCGAAACCTATGCGGTGTGCAAGTCCGACCTGTACATGAAGAGCGCCGACGGCCGCGACGCAGAGGAGATCAAACAAGGCAGCACGCTGTCGGACGACCAGCACCGGGGCGAATCGTTCCACTACCAGATCACCAATCCCCCTTACGGCAAGGACTGGCGGATCGACGAAAAAGCGGTCCGCGCCGAGGCCAGGCTGGGCTTTGGCGGGCGCTTTGGGGCCGGGCTGCCGCGCACCAGCGACGGGCAACTGCTTTTTTTGCAGCACATGCTGGCCCACCGCTTCGATCCGGGCCAGGATCACAGCCGGGTGGCGATCATTATGAACGGCTCGCCGCTTTTTACCGGCGACGCGGGCAGCGGGGAGAGCGAGATCCGCCGCTGGGTGATCGAACACGACTGGCTGGAGGCGATCATCGCCCTGCCGGAGCAGTTGTTTTACAACACCGGCATCGCCACCTATATCTGGATCTTGAGCAACGACAAGCCCGATCGCCGCCAGGGCAAGGTGCAGTTGATCGACGCCACCGCGCTGTGGCAGCCGCTGCGCAAGTCGCTGGGCGACAAGCGCCGCGAGATCTCGGACCTCCAGCGCGCCCAGATCGTCGACGCCTACCTCGATGGTTCAGCGGCCCTCACCCCCGGCCCCTCTCCCATGCAGTTGGGGAGCACTGCCGGGAGAGGGGAGGAGCCGGGGGTGAGGGTCAAGCTCTTTAACAACGCCGACTTTGGTTTTCGCAAGATCACCGTCGAGCGCCCGCTGCGCCTCAATTTCCAGGCCAGCCCCGAGCGCCTGGCCCGCCTCGACGAGCAGCGGGCCTTCCAGTCGCTGGCTCAGAGCCGCAAGCGCAAGCGCGTCGAAAAGGAAGCCGAAGAGGCTGCCGGGCGCGCCCAACAGGAGGCGATCCGGGCGATGGTGGGCACGCTGCCCGACACGCTCTTTACCGATCGCAAGCCCTTCCTTCGTGCCCTGAACAGGGCGGCCAAAGCGGCCGATCTCAAGCTAACCAAATCCTTGCGCGGCGCGATCGTCGACGCCCTGGGCGAGCGCGACCCCGAGGCCGCGGTCTGCCTGGACGGCAAGGGCCAGCCCGAGCCGGACACCGCCCTGCGCGACAGCGAGCGCGTGCCGCTGAGCGAAGCGGTTGAAACCTATTTCGCCCGCGAGGTGCAGCCGCACGTGCCCGATGCCTGGGTCAGCGCCGAAAAGCGCTACTGCGACGACCAGGACGGCCAACCGGGCAAGGTCGGTTTCGAGATCAATTTCAACCGCTATTTCTACACCTACACGCCGCCCCGCCCGCTGGCAGCGATCGAGGCCGATATCCAGGCCAGCCAGGCGCGGATCGCGGCGCTGCTAAAGGATATGCTGTAGGTGCGTTCGAGTGCGACGCACTGTGTGTGTTGTGTGCATACCCGATGAGGAGGAACGCTATGCCCAAGAACGTCACTCCCGCACGTATCGAATACCTGAGAGTTGAGAATTACCGGGCGCTGAAAGCCATCGAACTCAAAGACCTGACCCCGCTCACCGTCCTGCTCGGCCCGAACGGCAGCGGCAAATCTACTTTCTTTGATGTGTTCAGCTTTCTTGCCGAGTGTTTCCAATATGGTCTGCGCCACGCATGGGACCGGCGCGGACGCGCCAGAGAGTTGCGCACCCGTGGCGCACGTGGCCCCCTTGTCTTCGAACTCAAATACCGCGAGCGGGCCGATTTGCCGATCATCACCTATCACCTGGCGATCGATGAGGGGGCAAAAGGTCCGTTGGTAGTCGAAGAGTGGCTGCAGTGGCGGCGTGGGTCGCGAGGTAAGCCCTTTCGTTTTCTGGAATATCACGAAGGGCAGGGGCGGGCGATCAGCGGCGAGATGCCCGACGACGCCGACCGTCGCGTCGAAATCCCCTTGCGCACACCCGACCTCATCGCCGTCAACACGCTGGGACAATTCGCCGAGCATCCCCGCGTGGCTGCGCTGCGCGAATTTATCACCGACTGGTACATTTCCTATCTCGCCATCGGCGACACGCGCGGCCAACCGGAGGCCGGACCACAATCGAGGCTTTC
>JAFGJF010000500.1 GCA_016929205.1 Anaerolineae bacterium | reverse complement strand
ATCGGTTTGCCTTTCACATTCATCGTCTCAAGCAATATTCTGAGACCGGGATGCCCGCGAATCATCCACGTCGCCAGCCCGCCCGGCAGCAGGATCCCGTCCAGTTCACCTGCCGTGATCGCCCGGCGGTTGGACTCGGCCTCGCCGTCGCACGACGAGATGACGCCCGGATCGGGCAGGCTGCGCTCGACGCTGGTCTGCCAGCCCAGTTCGCCCCATTCCCAGGCCGGGCTGCTCAATTTGACCGCCTGCCCAGCCTGCCGCCCCAGCAGGATCGCTTGCCCGTTTTCCTCCTCGATCCTCAGCTTGAGGTGCTGCACCTGAGTGGCATCGCTGGCGTCGTCGACGACGATCCCCCAGTATTGCCCGGAGAGGCGATGGGGATATCCGGCTGGTAGTTGCCGCCCCTCCAACTCTGCGGCAGCCTCGAAAATTAGTCTGAAAAACGCCGGCAGGTCTTGGGGAAACATGGCGGTGACGATCTGCCCATCGCGCACGGCACGCGCGCCGTCTGGGACGATGGCCCCCACGGCACGCAGGTCGTCGAGCATGCTCCACGCCGCCGTAGCGCGCACACCTTGCATCAGACCGGCCGAGATCAAGACTTGCTGCCCGTGGCAGATAGCAGCACAGATCGTGCCCCGTTCGTGACACTCGTTGACCAGGTCGACGATCCGCTTATCCAGGCGCAGTTTCTCCGGGCCGAGTCCGCCCGGGATCACGACGCCGTCGAATGCGGTGCCCGCCAACTGATCGGCAGTGATATCGGCGTAGCCGAGCGAATGGTCCTCCAATTCGTACTCGAGTCGATCCGTGCCGACGACGGTGACCCGCGCCTCGGCCTCCCGCAGGCGCAGCCGCGCATAGTTGAACTCGGTCGGGTTTGTGCCGCGTTCGACCAGGACGGCCCAATGCGTCCCACTCAACATACCTTGTGCTCCAATCTGCCCATACCCATCTCACCGGTCCGTTATCTTGTCTTTGGATCGTTTGCCCGTGATCTGGTCGATCTCGACTGCCCACACACGTACTTGATCGACTGCGTGCTCGCCAAATTGCCATGTCTTGTCGGAATAATGGGCCATGATCTGTTCCAGCGCGGCGATCTTGTCCTGTTCGAGCAGTTCGCGGGCCGTACCGAACCCGATCACGCTGTAGAACGACGCGCCCCACTGGCAGGCGCTGTCCGGGTGGGGGATAATGCCGACCTCGTGCTCGATCTCGAAACAGACCTTGTTGTTTGCGGCGAGGTAGTCGATTTTCATTCCTTCCTGTGCGGTGTGAAAGTACAATCGCTGTCCATCGTAGCCAAAATTCACAGGGACGACGTACGGCTGCCCGTCCTTGCACAGGCCCAATCTACACACCAGGGCTTGGGAGATAATCCGATCGATCAACTGCCTGTCTTGGATTTCCTTGTCTTGGCGTCTCATCACCATCTTTCTTTCCTTTTGTCATTTGCTCCGCGCGTATACCCCAAGGTGGTTGGCGACCGGCCGCTGCCACATAGGCATACGTTTGTGGATCGGCACGTTCAGCGGGTGGGCACGCTTGCCCTGGGCGATGACCAGCGCGCTCGATCCTCCGCCGTCGAGATTGAGTGCACGCCACGCGCCGGTTTCGCTCACGATCGTCTCGGCCAGTTCGGCCCGGGTGACGCCTTCGCTGTAGCCGGGCTGCCGGCCATCAACGACGATCAGCCACAATGTGGTGCCCGCCTCGTCCACGGCGACGACGGTGCGGGGGTGCAAGGCACCGTTATCCCGTGAGACTGCCTGCCCATTGTCGACGAGGATCCGATCCCCGGCCAGCGCCTGTGTGGTGTCCGGCGGGCAGTCAATGCGGCGGATCTCGGCCTTGCCGGCGCCGATGCAGAGGACGGCTGCGTCCTGATCCGGGACGGAATACGCTTCTCCGTTGGCGATGGCCAGGCCGATGACGTTGACCGGATCGCCGGTGTGTGGATAGAAATCGAACAGGAAATAGCCAACGCGAAAGGGCCTGAAAAAGCTGCCATTGATCGCAACTTGCACGCCAAATTCTTGTGCAAAGTGCGACGTCGTCCGCGCTGGCAGTTCCAGGCCGCTGCTGGCATCACCGGGCGTGACCAAAAAGTCGATGCCCGGGGCCTGCAGATCGATCTCGACGAGGTGAATGACCAACGGGCGGGGTGTGTCGCGGACCTGACGCGTGTAGGATACGCCCTGGAACAGCTCGGTCTGGTAGGCCGGGCGGGGGGGGCGGCGCAGATGGAGCATGGTCGCCAGGAGTGCCGCCGTGCATAACAGAAAACCGAGCATGACAAGAAGCGGGTGAATTTTCCATGTTCGCATCGTTTGCTGTTTTCCCGTTCGATGAAGGATCATGTCTGTTACCAAACCAATTCTCCCCAAAAAGTCAGAGAGGAAAATCCGTGACGATGTCTGTCCACGTCATATCCGAGTGGCTCGCGGGATAGTCATCGTGAAAGCATCCGGCCGGCCGGTCAGTATGGCTGGAATGGTCGTCAGTATGTTTGGCTGTCTGCTTGATACATGCCAGTTCCAGGATTTGCGTACGGGTTGCCTGATCCAGCTTGCTGCGCTTGTACAGGTTGATCAGCGATTCGATGGCATGTTTACGTAGCTGCGGTTCATTGTTCTCGTCATTGACAATGGCGAGCAGTGCATCGACGGCAGGCGCGCCGATCTCGTTTAGTGCCTTGATAATGTCTCCGCGATCGCCAGTCTTGTTTTCAAGGGCGGCAGCGAGTGGTTTCACGGCCGATTTGCCGATTCGTCCTAGCGGAGCGATGACGCTCTCGTCTCCGTCCAAAAGTGCAGCAATGAGCTTGTCTACGGCTGCCTCTCCGATCCCCACCAAAGCCTTGGTCGCGTCGCGCGGTGTGGCAAAGCCTGTGGCTTTGAGGGATGAAATCAGAGCGTCAATAGCGGGCACGCCAATCTGGCTCAATGCCTGGGCGGCAGACTCGCCCAGGTTGGCGGTGCTGATCCCCAGCATCGCCGTGAGCGGCGCTATGGCAGGTGTGCCAAGCTCGGCGCATTTACCCCACTCGCCTTTTGCGATCCAATAAGCCGCTCCGACCGCATCCTCGTCCGGCTGCCAACCCAGTTTATCCAGCGCCCTGGCGGCGTGTGCACGTACAGAGTTCTGATAGTTGGTACTGATGTGTTTGTCCTCGAGTGCGGCGATCAATGATTCTACCGCACTCTTATCGCCGATCTGACCCAACGCTTGCGCCGCATTTATGCGTATGTATTCGTGCTCTTTTTTGAGTGCGGCGGCAAGCGCTCCAATGGCGCTTGTGTCTTTCATCTGCCCGAGCGTGCGGGCAGCGACCAGGGCGACATTTCTATCTTTATCCTTTAGGGCTGCAGTGATCGGCATCACCGCGCTTTTATCGCCAATCTGGCCCAAGGCCTTGATCGCGGCATAGCGCACGTGTTCATTCCTATCTTCAAGTGCGGTGATGAGTGGCTTGACTGCGGGGGTCCCGATCTGCCCCAATGCTTCGGTGACGGCTTCGCGCACGCGCGGAATGTCGTCGTGCAGCGCGGCAATGAGCGGGTCCACCGCCCGCGAATAGCCGGCCTTGCCCAGCGTTTTTGCTGTGGCCTGGCGCACGTGCCAATCCTTGTCTTTCAGTCCTTTGATGCTTGGGCCAAACAGCCCTTTTAGGAACGACATAATCTGTTCTCCTTTCCCTCCGTACAGCAGGTTCAGGCACACGATTGAACCAAGAGTGCGCTCAAGATGTGCTTTGCTTCCGCTGACTTGGCTTCCCAATCTCGTCTTCGATTGTCAATGCGAAAATGGGCGTGATGTTCACCCCAAATCTGTTCGAGCAGCCGGTCGAGATGGATCGCCTGTTCTGGCGTCTCGGGCCGGTGTGCATCTGGCCATCTTTTGTAATACGGCAGTGCGCCATCTGCTGCCGTGACCAGGTGAATGACCGCCGCATACCGTTGATAGTGCGCCTCCCGCGTTGTCCCGGTAAAGGTGAAAAATGCCTCCTCGGTCCAGCCCCGATCCAACCAGTAGGCCAGCGGATCGAGTGTCCCCCGGTGGCAGATCACAAAGCGCGGATCATCCGGCGCCAGCGTGCGCGACAGGGCTTCTTCGAGTGCCCGCTGCGTCTCGACCATT
>JAFGJF010000069.1 GCA_016929205.1 Anaerolineae bacterium | reverse complement strand
ATACGCAGTTGGGCGAATCTGGACAGGCCTTCAACTTGCCGTCGCGCACACCAAGGTCACCGGGTCGTTTGCCGTTGAATGCGCCCAATTGTGCCGCGACCAGGACCACGAGTACAGACCCGGCAATGCCAATCAATACTTTGGCTGCAGTCGACATAGTTGCTGCTCCGTATGTAATAAGAATTAGACTATGCGAAAACGTGATGTCTCAAAACGAGTCGATCTGCTCATTTTTTCCCCCTCGATCCACTTGAGAATCGTCTCGTGTTCAAATTGATCCACCCTTTTTCTCAATTCATCAAGCAGTTGCGGTGGCCCTGGCAGTTGCTCGACCAACGCTTCCATCTTGGCCACGTCGCCGATGATCAACGCTTGGTGCATGGCCGAGACCCACTCGGTGGACAGGTCGCGCAGCCAGAGCGGATCGAGGGACCGTGGTTTTTGAGCCGCACCATTTTCATAGACAAAGTGCACACCGAGGTGGCGCGTCAAGGCGTCGCAAATTTGTCTTTCGCGGAATGGCTTGCGGATGAAATCATCGCCGCCCAGTTCCAGAACACGCTGCCGTTCTTCCTCAAAAGCGCTCGCTGTGACCAACACGATAACCACTTGAGCGCCGTCTTGCTCGCTTTTGATCTGTTGAGCGGCACTCAGACCATCCAGAACCGGCATATTGGCATCCATCCAGATCAGATGCGGCTGCCACGCCCGCCAGATCGCCACCGCTTCGCGTCCATCGCGCGCCTCTTGCAGTGCGAATCCCAGCGGCGTGAGCAGTTCGATCAGCAAGCGTCGGTTTGCCTGATCATCATCGACCACCAGCAGGCGATAAGGACCGCCGTCGGGAGCTTGCTGTCCTGCGGCCAATCCTACGGCCCACTTTGAAGGCACACCATCAGGCTGCCCCTCATCCATCACCTCGATCGGCAGGTCAAAGCAAAAGGTTGTGCCTTCACCTATCCGGCTCTGCACGGTCAGTTCGCCGCCCATCAGGCGCACATACTCGCGGCTGATCGCCAGTCCCAGCCCCGTTCCCTGGCTGGCCCGCCGCCCGCTCTCAGTTTGGACAAAAGCATCAAAAATGGTGCTCAGCTCGTCGGATGCGATGCCAACCCCCGTGTCCCGAACCTCAAACATCAGACGAGTGTATGTTTCGCTCTCCGGAGGTACACGTTTTGCAGTCAGCGTGACGCTTCCCTGTTCTGTAAACTTGACTGCATTGCCCAGCAAGTTGATCAACACTTGGCTCAGCTTGCCTGCGTCGGAGCGGATATGCTGCGGCACGCCCGTTGTCAAATCGAACACGACCGTCAAGCCCTTTTGCTTGGCACGCAGGCTAAACATCTCGCCCAGTCCCAAGAGCATCTCGTGCAAATCAAACGTCTCTGGATCGAGTTCGACTTTTCCGGCCTCGATCTTGGACAAATCGAGCACGTCGTTGATCAGGACCAGCAGATGCTCGCCGCTGCGACCAATAATCTCTAGATTCTCACGCTGCCGGTCGGTCAGCATGTCATCGTGCATCATCAATTCGGCAAAGCCGAGGATGGCGTTGAGTGGCGTGCGCAATTCGTGACTCATGTTGGCCAAAAACCGGCTCTTGGCCTGGTTGGCCGCTTCGGCCGCGTATTGCGCTTCCAAGGCAGCTTCTTTGGCCTGGGCCAGCTCGGCCGTTCGTTCTTTTACTCTCATTTCCAGGTCGTCATACGCTTGTTGTAGCGATCTTTGGCTAGCTTGAAGCTCCTGGAACATAGTGGTAAAGACATCCTCAAAAATCTTTGCTTTACCCTCTCTCAGCTTGCCAATTTCATCCCAAATCCGTTCAGCAAGCTGCGGATGCTCGCTTACAAATTGGTGCGACAACATCAAATAATAGGGTGTCTCTCTGATCGGAGAGGGTATTCTTACGACCTCTCGATAGCCTTCAGGGTCAGCGGACAGCTCCACATCAGCCCAGCTTCCCAGCTCGGCGTACGCAACAACCCGTTTCTCAAGCAATGCCATCAGACACTCTGAAGGGCTGTCAAATTCCTGCACCTGGACACCTTGCGCTTTCAAGACATCTGCGATGATGGCCCCTTTGTGGGTACAGATAGAACCGTTGACGTGAACAAGGTCTTCTCCGTCCCACCCAAAGCGTGACCCTTTGAGCTTGTAAAAATAGTAGCCACGGATCATGGCACACCGGGCAGGGTCTATACGGCCATTTTGCATCGGAAAGGCCCCGATCCTTAAACGATCTTCAGAGAAACTGGCATGGGTCGTGCCATCTAGCTGGTTGTTTGCCACCATCTGTAAACGCTCGTTCCAGGGGTAACGCTTGAATTGAATATCCAGATCGAGATGATGTGCCATGACCTGCAACAGCTTGATCAGCGCCCCTGGATTTTCCGGATCGTCGTACACATAAGGCGGATCCCAAGAACGAATGCCAATGGTAAGTTTAGTTTTGGCTTTGCTGGGGAAAGCCATCGTCTACCTCGTACAGGTTGAATCGAATCGAATACGATCATTGTACTGCCATTTAGGGTTTGGGGCAATCGACCTGGTAGAAAGACCGCCACAAGCTTTTCTAGCCAGCTTGTGGCGGTCTTTTGTCGTGACAACAAAACAGCTTCCAAACAGTCTTGCCGTGCCTCAAAAACGGTCACTGCGACCGAAAGCCCGGACTGCAGGCTACCTATGTAATGTGCACCGGTTCGCCCGTTTCTGCGCTCTTGTAAATCGCGTCCAGGATCTGCATCACCAGCAGTCCCTCGTACCCCGTCGCCGGGTGCGGTGTGCCGGTGAGGATCGCTTCCACAAGATGATACATCGATGGGAATGCCTGTTGCGTCGTCGAATGCAGCTTGACGTCAAAATGAGCCCCGTGCTGCTCAAGGAACATCTCGGCTTCAAACTTGTAGGTCTGCTCGATATTGTGCTGCACCATCCCGCCCTTGGTGCCAAAGAGCCGTGTCTCCATCCATTCATTTTCTTGCACGTTTGCCGCCCACGAGGCCTCGATGCTCAGCGTTGCCCCGTTGTCAAACTTGATCATACCCACGGCCAGGTCTTCGACGTCGTACTCGACCCCCTGTGCTTTGGCCAATGCTGTGGCAATTGGATTATAAGCGCCACCCATCACCCACACCGGCTTGGGGTAGCCCATCAGCCACAACGCCAGGTCCAGGCGGTGCACGCCCAGGTCGATCAGCGGCCCGCCGCCGGCCAGCGCCTTTTGCCCGAACCAGCCGCCAAACTTGGGAATTCCCCGCCGCCGGTGCCACAGCGTGCGCGCGTAATAGACCTCGCCCAGCACACCTGCATCCACCTGCGCCTTGAGCGCCTGGCTCTGCTCGTTGAACCGGTACGAAAAATTGATACAGATCCGCTTGCCCATCTCATCAGCCACGTCGAGCATGTGCTGCGCTTCCTGCGCGTTCATCGCCATCGGCTTTTCACACAACACGTGACAGCCTGCCTCCAGTGCCTGCACGGTCAGCGGCATGTGAAACTTGTTCGGTGTCGCCACACTGACAATGTCCAGCTTTTCTTTTTCCAACATCTCGTCAAAGCTGGTGTACCGCTTGTCCACGCCGTATTCGTCACCGATCTGTGCCAGGCGAGCCTCGTCGAGATCGCAGATCGCCACCACCTCGGCATTGGGATGTGTGCGATACCCGCGAATGTGATGCCGCCCCATCCCCAGGCCGATCACACCTACACGAATCATATCCATTGTCTAAACCCTTATCCTCCACTATCTACACACCGGCAAAACAAAATTAATACCGGCCGTTTGCAGATTGACGCCTCAATCAAACTGTTTCAGTACCCATTAGGCCGCATCATACGCTTCGATCGGGCGCACCCAGATATTGCGAAAACGGACCAGATCCCCGTGGTCCTGAAGCATAATTGGACCGGTAGGGCCATGCGGCGTATCGTACGATGCGACCACCTTGTGCCCGGTTGGACCCTGCACCTCTTGGTGATGGTGAATCAGGATCCCGTTGTGGATCACAGTGATGTATGCCGGGCTGACCAGCTTGTCACCGTCGAACCGTGGCGCGACGAAAAAGATGTCGTACATCTGCCACTCGCCGGGCCCCCGCGAGGCATTCACCAGCGGCGGATACTGTCCATAGATCGCCCCAGTATGCCCGTCTGCATAGGTCACGTTGTCATAGCTGTCCAGCACTTGAATCTCGTACAGGCCCATCAGGAACACACCGCTGTTGCCGCGCCCCTGGCTGCTGCCTTTGACCTCGATTGGTGCCGCCCACTCGATGTGCAAGTGGCAGTCCCCAAACTGCTCCGTGCTGGTAATGCTGCCCGTCCGGGGAACGACCTCCATCTCGCCGTTTTCGATCTTCCAGCCGATTGGTCCACCGTCTCGCCCAACCCACTTGGACGCGTCCTGCCCGTCAAAAAGCACGATTGCATCCGATGGTGGGCGTCCTGGCTTGTCCAACGTGCTGGGCGTTCCCGGATCGATCACCCTCGGCTGCGGGCGTCTTCCATCGTGCACTCGCCACTTGGAGCCGGGGATCATCGGCGTGTCGTCATACCCCACAGGTGGTTTCTTGTCTTGCTCTGACATAAATATACCCTTCCCTCCGCCCGCAGGCAGCCTATTCCTCAATAACCACCGGTTCCATCGGCTCTGGAACGTGCGGCGCTTGCATCATCTCGCGGAACCCCACCACCTTGACTGGCGCGCACCAGCGCACGGCGTTGGAGATCACCTGCTGCACCTCTTTTTGGTAATAGATCGGAAACGTCTCGTGTCCCGGCTGAAAGTAAAAGACCTTGCCCCTGCCCCGGTAGAAACAACACCCGCTGCGAAAGACCTCGCCCCCCGGGAACCAGCTAATGAACACCAGTTCGTCGGGCTGTGGGATATCAAAGAACTCGCCGTACATTTCTGTGTGCGGGATCACGAACTGCGGTCCCAGGCCCTCGACGATCGGATGGCCGGGCGAGGTGACCCACAGGCGGTTCTTTTCGCCAATCTCGCGCCACTTGAGCGAACAGGCTGTGCCCATCATCCGCCTAAAGATCTTGGAAAAATGCCCCGAATGCAGGACGATTAGTCCCATCCCGTTCAGAATGCGCTGCTGCACCTTGTCGACGATTTCGTCCTTGACGTCGTGGTGAGCCATATGTCCCCACCAGATCAACACGTCGGTATTGGCCAGCACCTCGTCGGTCAAACCGTGCTCCGGCTCGTCGAGCGTAGCCGTAGCCGTTTCGATGCCCGGCTGGGCGCTCAGAAATTCGGCGATCGCGCCATGAATACCCTTGGGATAAATGGCCGCGATCTCTTTGCTGCGCTTTTCGTGGCGATACTCGTTCCACACCGTCACTCTAATCTTGTCCGTCATTGGAATTTGTCCTTTCTCACACTGCTGTCTCACCAGCATTCTTGGTTATGGTGTCGTCGACTTGTGCATCCTTGGCACAAATATCAAGTGTACTACTGTTTTGCCTATGTGACAAATACCGCGCACGTCTACTTTCCTGCCCAACTACCGCGCCCACCATCACCGGTTCCCTGCTCGCCATACCGCACCACGTACTGCACCACCAGTCGCGTTGGATCGTCGGATTCCCGGCTGAAAAACGTTAGCCACTCGCCAGCCGCCCTTGCAGCCGGCATCAGCGCCAGGCCAAACTGCTTGTCAGTGTTGGCCCACGCCTGCACCAATTCGAGGATATCCCATTCTCCCCCATCCTGTCCTGGTTCGATCATGGCAAACATGGTGGACGATTCGTCAAACAGTGCATACTCGGGCTGGCTATCCCAGCGCACATCGCTCTCTTGCCACGCCGACAGCACCTCTATCACGTCGACACGAAACGCCGCACTCACCTCCGACCACTGCTTGTCCAGCGTGGCAAACAGAGTCGCTTGCCAGACGTCTGCCCCCACCGGGATCGCTGTCAGGTCAAACCGCAGCAGCGAACGCGCCTCTCTGAGCTGATTCCCAACCGTGCCACTGCGGCCGACCATCAGCATCTCGGCCTCGCCAAACGGCGTCGCTGGCGCTCTGCTATCCACGCAGGCGTCCGCTACAGGACGTAAGGTGAGCGTCACCAACCTGGGCAAGGTGAGATCGGCTGGTGTCGAGTGATTGTTCTCTTTACTGATCTCTTGAACGGAATCGGCTGCATCGGCCACTGCCTGAAGTGACACGCGCGAGCCTTGCAGAGACGCCGGCAGCACCGCTTTGCCGTCAACCGTGACCGCCCCACCGGGCGCAAGGGGTGCGCTCGTATTCAAACCAGTGGGTGTGACGTCGACCGCCTTTCGCGCTCCACTCGTGTATGCCAGGCCGATCTCGAACGCCTCCGCCGCAACCTCGCCGAGATTCTTGACCGTGACGCGGAACGGAACGATGACCTGCCCCTTCACGTCAACGATCGGCTGTCCAACGATCTCCAGGGCCGACACAACCAGGTCAGGAGGCGCGGGCAAAACAGTGAACCGCCTCGACGACGACCACTCCCCCTGGTTTCCTGCGTTATCGATGGCTCGAACACGCCACGCATAGTCTTTGCCGCATACACTGCTAAATGAGAATCTGGATCGGTCCCCACCGACCTGCTCGATAGGAATGTTGGACGCTGCCACTTGGCCGGCGGCTGGCTGCACCTCGACCTCATACCGGGCGATACCGGACGGATCCTCGACCGCTTTCCACTTGAGACTCACGTCGACGGGTTCTCCACTTGGGCAGTCAACCTGAGCGTCCTTCTTTGGCGCGCGCAACGCGGGCGCAGAAGGAGCTGTCACATCCAACAGCGAAAACATGCGTTCCTTGGACCAGGCGCCCGCGTTCCCGGCGCCATCTGTGGCTTGCACGCGCCAGAAATATGCCTCGTTACAGGACAAAGACAGGCTTGCTGACGACGTCTGTAAATAGGTGTACGAATGCGTCCATGCATCCCCCCCATTCATCCGCAGATGCAAACCATAGCCATCAATCCCCGACGTGTCACTCACCGCTTTCCATTTTAATGTCACCGCCTGTTGGCTTTGGTCCGGTTTACAAGAAAAAGAGGCATTGGCCAATGGGCCTACCAGCGCCGGTGCAGGCGGGGGAGCCGTGTCAGGTGTGGGTGTTACCGTCGGTGTGGAGGAAGGCGTGGGCAAAGGCGTTAATGTCGACGTAGGCAGGGGCGTAGGTGAAGGCATCGGCGTCAGTGATGGCATACTGGGTGTTAGAGTCGTTGGAGTGATCGACACAGACCACGTCGCTGCGGGTGTCGTTGTGGATGTCTCCGATAGCATTGCTACAGGCTTGAGCAACTCCGCCAAGTTACGAAAGCTCCACGTGGCCGTGGCCACCGCTAAAATGGCGAACAACACAATCAGCCCCACCAGCAAACTCCGCTGCCGGTCGTTGGCTGCCTCGGATGATCGCACTTGGCCACGTGGTGATGTAGACGCTGGCCCAACTTCGGTCTGTGGCGTGCCACCAGCAGATGATGCATCACCAACCAGTGGCGTACCACTACCCGGTGGCGCGGCAGCCTCCTCCGAGTCTGGCGGCCCAAGGACGAGGTCCAGAGCATCACAGGTAGCCAGCGCGCCGGGCTCATCGCCAACCATCTGCCGGATGCGAAAAGCGCGTGCCAGGTCCGCCCGCGCCGCCGGGATGTTTCCCAGACACAGGGCGCGAATTCCCCGCTGGTGAAGTACCCACGCCTCTGCGGTATGATGGTGCACCTTGCGTGCCGCCACGTACATCCAGTCGAGCAGTTGCAGCCACGCCGTCCAACGGCCATCCAAGATCAGCCCGGACTCAATAGCCCACCCCTGCTCTACCACCGCAGCCCACTTTTGAGCCGCCACACTGGCCTCAATCGCATCGAGCTCGGGATCGATTTTGCCAGCCGCCGCCTGTGACAGCACGGCCACATCCAGGGAGGGCAGACGCTCGTGGTCGTCCCACGCAGCTTCCTCCACCCGTGCGCCGACGGCTGCGCCAACGGACAAAACGATCTCCCCGACCACAATCCGTGTGACCGCGCGGCTCGCGCGGCCGCTGCCTGACCGACTCTCACCGTCCATCGTCATTCCCCTTCGGATCGCGGACACCTGCTCCGCCGGGCACTTGTCCTGAAAAAACGAGGGATCCCGCCTGTTCTCTCTTGTTCCTAGTGTACCAAAAAATGACGTAAATGCAAGTCAGCACGTTTCACAAAAATTATACCATGGTATAATTTTATACTTGACACTAAAATTATACTGTGGTATAATTTTATCAAACAGTTATTCAGGAGGACATGGTAAAAAAAGTATGTCTGAACAAGTTTTATCGCTACGCGAAAGAAAAAAACAAGAAACCAGGCAGCGCATTCTCGACGTTGCTGTTGATCTCTTTCAGAACCAGGGATTTGACCAGACATCGGTCGACGAGATCGCTGACCGGGCCGGCATCTCCCGAGGCACCTGCTTTAACTACTTTGCAAACAAAGAAAGCATCCTGTGCGAGATTGCGGTCCGGGAACTCGAACACCTGCAACACCTTGCCGAAAACGGCCCGAAGGCTTCTCCCGTTGCCACCATCCGCCGCGTGATGCACGCCCTGGTTGCCGATACCCTACCCTATCTGCGCGTCACCCGCTACGTTTTCCTTGGGGCTATGCTGTACCCATCCGATGAAACCGCCTTCCACATCCGCCTGGGCAGCATTCTCGGCAAACTGGTGCAAAAAGCCCAGGCTCAGGGCGAGATCCGCGCCGACCTCCCCCCTGCTGAGGTCGTACGCGCCATCACCGGAACCTATCTCGCTGTCATTTATGACTATATTGCACACAGCCAGGCCACCTCTGATGGCAGCACATCGGTGGAACGGATCATAAATATGATCTTTGAAGGCATCGCCGGACCAGACTATGCGAATCCTACCTGACGTCGTACAATGACCTGAATGAAATGCGTGCGCGGCGTCGAAACGGGCCTGCCGGACGGGTACATCGGATCGTGGCGTCCCGCCCGCTCCAACCTATAGGAGATCAAAAGATGTTTCTCAAAATGTTATCCTATCTCAAGCCCTACAAAAAACCCTTTCTCATCGGCCAGATCGCCATGCTGGTCGGCACGGCGGCCGGCTTGGCCTTTCCGTGGGCCGTCCGCCGGGTCTTTGACACCCTCTTTGTCGCTGGCAATATGTCGGTGCTGCTCACCGCCGTCGGCCTGTTAGCCGGCGTATTTGCCCTGCGTGAGGTCGCCAATTATGCCAAAACCGTGACCCTCGATTCGGTAGGCCAAAACGTCATCCGCGATCTGCGCGACCGCCTCTATCACAAGCTGCTCGAGCTGTCACTCGACTATTACGACAACAAGAGTTCAGGCGAGATCACCTCCAGCATGACCAACGACATCAACCTCGTGCAAGGTGGGCTCGCTTCAGGTCTGGCCTATATTCTCCAGCAGGTCCTGACCCTGGTCGGCGTGACCGTTCTGCTCGTGCGAATGGATTGGGCCCTGACCCTGACCATCTTTGCCACGATTCCGATCGTTATCCTCATCTCGAAAACGATGGGCGACAAGATCAGATCCATCGCCACCAGCACCCAGGAGCGCCTTGCCCACCTGACCAACATTATCAGCGAAAGCGTTGCCGGCATCGACATCATCAAGGCCTTTGTGCTCGAACACAATGCGAAGGATCTCTTTCGCGGCCAAAACAACCAGATCCTGTCCAAATCGCTGCGCAGCATCCGGGTCACGGCCAACGCGCGGCTGATCATTGGCCTGCTCAACTCGCTCTTTACCCTGATCGTCATCGGACTTGGAGGCTACCGCGTGGCACGTGGTGTCCTCACTCCACCCGATCTGATCGCCTTTATCCTCTATGCCGAGATGGTCGTCGGGCCGGTGGCCATGCTCGCCGGCCTCTATATCGAGATCAACAAAGCCCTGGCTGCCTTTGGCCGCATCAACGACATCCTGGATACGCCAAACGTTATCCGCAGCGAAAGCACGCTTCCCTTACCGGGCCCAACGCAGCCGGTATCGGGTAACCTTGTTTTCCAGGACGTCGCCTTTTCCTACGACGGCCATAACAATGTCCTTCACGATATAAACCTGATCGCAGCGCCGGGTGAGACCATTGCCCTGGTCGGACCCAGCGGCGTTGGCAAATCAACCCTGGTCAAGCTGATTCCGCGCTTTTACGATCCCACCGCCGGGCACATCCTGTTTGACGGCCTCGACAGTCAAGATCTGAATGTCGAATTTCTGCGCAGCCAGATCGCCATTGTCCCTCAGGATACCTATCTGTTCGGGATGAGTATCTACGAAAACATCGCCTGCGGCCGGCCGGATGCCACGGAGGACGAGATCGTCCGCGCTGCCCAACTCGCCAACGCCCACGAATTCATCCTCGAACAGCCCAACGGCTACCACACCCAGATCGGTGAGCGCGGCGCGCGGCTGTCCGGTGGGCAGCGGCAGCGCATTGCCATTGCTCGTGCCTTTCTCAAAGACCCGCGCATCCTGATCCTCGATGAGGCCACCTCTGCCCTCGATACACATTCCGAACGCAGGGTGCAGGACGCACTGGACAAACTGATGCGAGGCCGCACCACGATCATTATCGCCCACCGTCTGTCCACCATCGAAAACGCCAGCAAGATCGTTGTCCTCCAACAGGGAACTGTCCTGGCCACCGGTACACATCGCGAGTTGCTGGCTCGCTGCGACATTTACAACAGCCTCTACCGCACCCAGTTTGCATCCGCCGCCACCCTTCAAACCGTACCCCCACCGGTGCTTGCCCCCGCTGCATAGAGCAACCCGTGCCGCCCACCCCAGAACACCCCGTCTTGACAAATTACCTTTTCCGTGATATTATTTTAATATAAAATATTTTAACATCAAACTAATACCAACTTGGAAAACAGATGCCCACACATTACAAAGGGACGCTCGAGGAAAAACACGCCCTGGACACCTTCATCAAGCTCACCCGGGCCACGGACTCGCTGCTCGCGCGGCTCGCCCAACGTAAGACGTGGGGCGACCTGACAGCCAGCCAATTTGGCGTCCTTGACGTCCTCTACCACCTGGGGCCAATGCGTCCCGGCGAGATCTGTGCCAAGCAGCTCAAAAGCGGCGGCAACATCACCCTCGTCGTCGACAACCTGCAAAAGCGCGGCCTCGTCCAGCGCGACCGGGACGAAAACGACCGGCGCGTCGTCGTTGTCTCCTTGACCGAGGCCGGCCGAAAGGCGATCGAAGACCTTTTGCCCGGGCACGTTGCCGACCTGGTTGAAGAACTGAGCATCCTGACCCCCGAGGAACAAGAAACTCTGGGCTGTCTCTGCCGTACCCTGGGCAAACAACAAGATAACCCATAACGCGGGCGCGTGTCCCGGCGGATGCAGTCTGTCCGAGGAAACGAAGGAGCTCACCCGCTAACAAAGGAAATAACAATGACCACAAAACCGAGAACCATACAGCGCCTCGTTGAGCCGCAGCTCACCTCCGATGGTGCCGGCGTTCGCTTGCGCCGCAGCATCGCTTCCGCCCGGCTCGACTACCTCGACCCGTTTTTGCTGCTCGACGAATTTCGCTCCGACGATCCCGACGATTACATCGCCGGCTTTCCCATGCACCCTCATCGTGGCATCGAAACCGTGACTTATATGATCGCCGGTGAGGTAAACCATCGCGACACCCTGGGCAACTCGGGCACCATCGGCCCCGGCGACGTGCAGTGGATGACCGCCGGGCGCGCGATTATGCACGAAGAAATGCCCGCCCAGCGCGATGGGCTATTGCACGGCTACCAGTTGTGGGTCAACTTGCCGGCCAGAGACAAGATGATGCCCCCGCGCTACCAGGACATCATCGCCGCCCGGATTCCCGAAATCACCCGCCACAACGTCACCATCCGGGTCATCGCCGGCACCGTCGATGGCGTGCAGGGCCCGGTGACCGATATCGTCGCCGATCCAACCTACCTGGATGTGTCGATGCCTGCCAACAGTAGATTTGCCCAGCCGATCCCGCGTGGACATACGGCCTTTGCCTATGTTTTTCAAGGTCAGGGGCTATTTGGCATCGTGGGGGCTAAAGATGGCACGCCCATTGTCAGCCCAACTTTGGCCATCTTGTCTGACGGCGATCGCATCGAGGTGCGCACGGCAGACCATCCAGCTCGTTTCCTGCTCGTCTCCGGCAAGCCAATTGGCGAGCCCATCGCCCGCTATGGCCCGTTTGTGATGAACACCCGGGAGGAAATTCAGCAAACGCTCCAAGAGCTGCGTGACGGCACCTTTATCCCGAAACCGGCATAGGGCAATTTTGCAGCGAGACGCTTGACACAATCACAAAATCGCCGAGCTGGAGATTTGCCCCGCTCGGAAAAAAAAAGTGTGATCATATGAAAGGCAAACTGATGAGCATCAAGATCGTGACCGATAGCACCTGCGACCTGCCCCCATCACTCATCCAACAATACGACATCACTGTCGTTCCGCTCTATATCAACTTTGCAGACAAGAGCTACCGCGACGGCGTCGACCTCTCGCGCCAGCAATTCTATGAAAAACTGCCCGAGTCTCCCGTCCAACCGACGACGTCCGTGCCCGGGATCGGCGCTTTTATGGAGGCCTACCAGGCCCTGATCGCCAACGGTGCTGACCAGATCGTTTCCATCCACATCGCTGCCAAGCTGAGCAACACCGTCAATATCGCCCGGCTGGCTGCTGAGGCAATGGACGACGTCGCAATCACCGTCATCGACTCCCACCAACTGACCGTTGGCACGGGCTTGCAGGTTTTGGAGGCAGCCCGCCTTGCCGATGAGGGGAAAACCGTCTCGGACATTGTCGCCGCAATACAGGACACAAGACCGCGCCTGTACACCTTTGCCGCGCTCGACACGCTGACCTACTTACGGCGCAGCGGCCGGCTATCCAACTTTCAGGCCATCCTGGGGTCACTGCTAGACCTCAAGCCGCTCCTGTCGATGAACCACAACGAGATCAACATGGACAAAGTCCGTACCCAGAAACGCGCTATGGACTGGCTCGTCAAATTCTTTGTCGGCCTCGGCGCGTTGGAGCAGGTTGTATTGATCCATACCAATGCGCCGGCCAGGCTGCAAACGCTGTGGCAGCGAGTCGAGCACCTCGTGCCCCACATTCCTTCGCCGATCGCCGTCGACGTCACCCCTGTCCTCGGCGCGCATCTGGGACCCGGCGTCGTCGGCTTTACCTGCCTGACCGACAAGGAAGCCTAGAATGACAGATCTCTCATCTCAGCCAGTGTCTCTATTTCATAATCAGGTGGGTTGTCCACAGCCATCGCGCGCGGCTCGTGCCGATTATTCAACCAAACTGTCTTCAATCCCACCCGTTTTGCTCCAACAATATCTTGTTGGTAGCTATCTCCCACAAATACGACCTCGTAATGCTTCCAACTCTGCTCGCCCAACACCTGGCCGTAAATGCTGCGTCATTTCCCGATCTTTGATAACAGTATCAATGCCGTCCCAATCCAGATAGAAATATTTCCGGTCAATACCGGCTGTTGGATAACCAATCACAAAACCAAAATCCAAGAAAACGCCTTTGATAGTCATTGCAAGATGGACAGCGCGCCTCCTCCCCATGCAGACGCAAAGGAGCCCCGGTTGCCCGGAGCTCCTCGCTCGTTCACGTGCTTTTGAAAGGAGAAAAAACGTACATCCCCATTTGATGTCGTCTATTCGCGCTGCGCCAACTGCCGGTCGAGCAAGATCAAGCCATTGCCCTTT
>JAFGJF010000068.1 GCA_016929205.1 Anaerolineae bacterium | reverse complement strand
GAATCGCGATTTGGCATTCTATGATGCGCGACATAGATACGCGATTGGAAATCGCGCCTACAATCGATTACTCCGACAGGCTGCTAGATAGCGCTTGTCCTGGTTGTTAGAGCCCAAATGGAAAAGATTGCCCCATCATTTCGACATTTTCGAGAACTCTCTCGCTCAAACCTCGCTTACGATTTCTTCACCAAATCGAGTACAAGGCAATACGTCAATTTGGGTCATTGACAACGAACCCGAGGCGATGCGCCAGTATGCGATCGAGCAAGGGGTGCCCGACGAGGACGGCATACCCGCAGGGTGCTTTGTGCTCGACGATGGCGGGCGGCGCACCTACGACACCTGTTATCGCGCAGAGTATATCTTTGGCGTCCAAAACACCATACTCGTCACTCAATGGTTTCACCTCGATCGGGCGCTGTACACATGTGACAAACTGGGGATCGATGTCGTCGGCGTGGCGGCCGACCGCAGAGAGTATTACTTGGCTCGCTTCTGGTGGGTGCGTGAGGTGGCAGCAGTGTCGCGGGCATGGTTGGACCTGAACTTTTTGCATCCCACGCCGGTGCTCGGGGACAAGGAACCGATTGTCTGAGGCGATCAGCTATCTTGCTGGAGAGATGAACTATGTCAAAGAACCAAATGGCCACCGGTGCGCTTCGGTTCGTCCAGGGCAACAATCTGATCTTTGCGATGACCGATCTGCTGGGCAACTTTGCCCGCGGCCTGGTCTTGCCCTATATGTCGTTGTACATCCTGGCGCTGGGCGGGGACACGACCCAGATCGGCCTTGTGAGCTCGATCTCGCCCCTCGCCGGCCTGATCATGTTCCCCATCGGCGGCTACATCGCTGACCATGCCAGCCGTGTCAAACTGGTCGCCCTCGGGAGTGTTTTCTCTGCTGCGCTCGTCCTCATATATATATTGGCACCAAGCTGGCAGATGGTTGCCTTGGCGGCGCTGCTTCAGGGAGTTGCCGTCTTTCCGTTTCCGGCCAGGTCAGCGCTCATCGCCGACTCGCTGCTTCCAGGGGACCGAGGCCGGGGTATTGCCGTGCAGAACGCCATTTCCTGGGGACTGGCTGTCTTTGCGCCCTACATTGGCGGCGTGGTCGTCGACAGGTATGGTCCAGCGGGTGGGCTGCGGGGGCTCTTTTGGGTTATGATGGCGTTCTATGCCCTCTCGGCCCCGGTACAGATTCGTTTCCTCAGAGAGACGGCGGTGCGTTCCAAAAGTGAGAACCGGATCGCTTTATCCGAGCTCGGCGGCGTACTGCGAGATGCCTATAGTGGCCTTCCCTCGATGCTGCGTCAACTGCCTCGCTCTCTCAAAGCGCTGGCCGGCGTTATCGTACTGAGCTTTGTCGCGACTGCTATCGCATCGCCTTTTTGGGTCCTGTATGCGGCGGATCACATTGGGCTTTCCGCGTCCGCGTGGGGAATGGTCTTGTTGGTGGAGACGATCCTCAAGAGCGTGTTGTCTGTTCCGGCAGGTATGTTGGTGGATCGCTGGGGACGGGCGGCGTCGCTGGCAGTGGCGTTGCTGATCTCCCTCATATCGATCCCTCTCTTTGTTTACGCATCGGGCCTCGCTGCAGTCCTGATCATCCGCGTCGCCCTCGCCGTGGCGTTCGCCGTTGGTATCCCAGCGTGTTCGGCATTGATGGCGGACATTGTACCCCGGGATATTCGGGGGCGGGTGATGGGGGCGTTGGGGCAAGGTGGGATCCTGATCGGGATGACCGGCGGGGTCGGTGGCCCCGGCATCGGTTTTGTGACCATTGTTCCCTTGATGATCGCCTCATTGGCCGGCGGCTACCTCTATACCTGGCGCCCCGCCTCTCCCTGGTTCATGTCAACGATCGCCACGGGCATCGCCGTGCTCCTGATCGCCTTCTTTATCCGCGACCCCAAGCAAGCAGAGGTCTGATGACCGCCAGGAACCCTTGCCGGCTGATGATAGGATATCAAACACAGTTCAGCTCTCGTCCTGCGGCATAGCCTTCAGTTCGGCCAGCAGTTCCTTGGCCGTCGCCTCCAGGTCCAACCAGGGTCAGCAGCCGGCAGGTCGCGTCGGCCAGGCGCTCGCCAATCTCGGCCAACAGCGCCTCGCACCCCACAAAGGAGGTGACCTGGGCCGGCAGGTTGTGCGTAGAAACCATCAACAGCCGACTCTCAACCCCAGAATCTTGGCGACCTTTTTGACCTTGACAAGAAAGCGATTGCGGGTGTATGATTGTTTATGCAGTTGATTCGTTTGCATCCGAGATCGTGATAAGGAATGGCATATGACCAAGGTTGAACAACTCCAAATGGAGATTGAGGCGCTTCCAGAAGAGGATTTTTCGCGCCTGCGACGATGGTTTGCAGAAAAAGATTGGGAGCTGTGGGACAGCCAGATCGAGTCCGATGTGGCAGCAGGCAAACTAGACTTTCTGCTCGAAGAGGCATCGACAGCAAAAGCTCAAGGAAAGCTGCGAGAACTCTAGATGCACCGCACAACACCCCAGTTCTGGGAACACTTTGAGAAACTGCCTGAATCCGTTCAACGCCTAGCTCGTCGGAATTTTGAGTTGCTCAAGCAAAATCCTGGATATCCCTCACTGCGCTTCAAAAAGGTGGGACGGTTTTGGTCAGTGCGAATCGGGCTGAATCATCGTGCTTTGGCTGTCCAAGATGGCTCCGATTTCATATGGGTGTGGATCGGCGATCACGATGAATACGATCGTTTGATTGGGTAATGTTTCCGGTCGTTAACTCGTAGATCCGTTCATATCAATCCGTAGGACCAAACTCAAGCAGTACGACAATTTGGGTCGCTGACTCCAACGAGCCCGAAACCATGCGCCAGCACACCCTCTCTCTCGGCGTGCCCGACGAGGACGGCATACCCGCAGGGTGCTTTGTGCTCGACTACGCCGCGTTGCTTCATCCGCCGGGCGGCGCACCACGATACCTGCTACCGGGCCGATACAATCTTGGGCACCCAGGACACCGTCTACGTTATTCCCGACGCTTACATTCCCTCTATCACCCGCTCCCGTTTCACCCCCACCGCATCGCCGCGCCAATCCAGCCGCGCATCGCCAAAGCCGTGGAAAGCCCGCACCTGTGCCGATTCGGCCAGTGGTTGGCCGTCGAGACTGGTCAGCGTAAACAGCACCGGCGCGTCATAGGGTACTCCGCCCCAGGAGAGGGTGTGAAAGGCGACAAACGTCTCCGCTTCCACCAGGAATCCGTACGACGGCAGGCGCACCGTCCCCCCCAGAGCCGACGAAGCTTCATAGATCGCTGAACTGCCGTTGACGATCGCCGTGATCCCATTGCCGGACGCCGTCTTGCGCACCAGGCGCTGCTCGTCGAGGAAATCGTAGCGGTCGATCCACGTTTCCGATGTCAACCGGTTGAGCGGGCCCAGGACCTCATGCGTGTTCTTGATGAACCGGTCCCACAGGCACATCCCCTCGGCCCAGCCGTTGTGCGCACGGGTGAATGCAGCCGGGTCGAACGGGCCATCGGGCAGAGGCAGTTCATCGCGCGCATCGATTTCCCAGTACAAGTGCTTGCCCAGCGAATGGTAATAGAGCGTACGTCCCATGGCCACATGATGGATCACCTGTTCGGCCATCTCTTGCGGCTTGTAACCGTACTTGCCGTGGATGACGATACAGTCGTGAAAGACCATGTCGAAAAAGGGCACCACCGTGCCGCCCAGTTCGCCAGGATCGATCTGGTGATAGGTGCGCCCGCTGACCGAGGCCAATCCCTCGAAAAAGTCGGCGTGCGGCACCGCCCACTCGCGCCCGCACTCGGAGCCAAACAGCCCGAACAGATCGCGCGCGGCATCCGACAACACTTGTTTCCAGTGGATGTCGTCCTGCCGCGTCAGCGGGTGGCGCGGATCGTGACACTCTTGCGGGCCGACGGCATAGGTCGTGTCGATGAAATAAGCGTCGGGCTGCACCACGTCGCGCACCAACGGCAGATTCTGCGGGCGCTGCGCGAGCCTGACTGCTTCGCGCGCGCAGGTATAGTAGGCCTG
>JAFGJF010000499.1 GCA_016929205.1 Anaerolineae bacterium | reverse complement strand
CACCAGTCCTGCGAGTCGGTCATCAGCGCATAGAGGTCCTTCTTGACAGCGTCCAGGTCCAGTTTCTTGAATTCCTCGGCATAGTTGAACGCCTCGCCCATCGGGTTGCTCTTGGCAGAGTGCTGATGAAGAATCTTGAGGTTTAGCTGGTTTGGCCACCAATCCCGGTTCGACGTGCCTTTGCCGACAGCGGGTTCGGCAGATTTGCCCGTTACCGGGCACTTGGTTTCTTTATCCATTTATGTTCTCCTTGTATAGTCAACTTGGGGCCATTGGCCCCTGGCCAATAATCAACGAAAGCCTCCGTTGCTCTCGCATATACTCCTTTCTCTGTCAAAACGTCCACATTTGTGTTTTCAGGATCAGGGTCTTTGGTCGATAGACCAACCTCCTTGTGCTTGTCACTCAGTTTCGGGTGCTGATTGCAACTGTACCAACATCTCCCGAGTCAGTGTTTTCAGATGCAAGATGTGCATGGTCACGCCTACGGCGATGACGCCCAGCAGGGCCCGCACCCACCAGGCGGTCACAATCCCGAAAGCCGTGTAACCAATCACACTCCACAGAAGCAGCAACGTCACGATCTTGGCGCGCAGCGTGACCGCTTTATACTCGCGATAGTGCCGGATGTACGCGCCAAACCATTTGTGGTGGATCAGCCAAGCGTACAGGCGGCCCGAGCTGCGGAAAAAACATGCCGCGGCGAGCAGCAAAAACGGCGTCGTCGGCAGCAGAGGGATAAACACGCCGGTCACGCCCAATCCGAGCGCAACAATGCCAGCAACGATCAAAAGCCATTTGCGAAACGACGTTTCTTTCAAATCTCGACCCCCAAGAATTCGCGGATCAGCAGTCCGACGACGAAACTCAGCCCAGCCACGCCGAGGCTCAAGCCCGTCATCTCGAAAAACCGCTGCTTGAACGGCTCGTCTTTGGCGACCGAGATGTAATAGTTGAACAAGGCAATGATCACGACCGCGCCGACTAGTGTGACCGCCAGACAAAGGTAATAGTTGTCCAACAACAGGTAAGGCATAATCAAGAGCAAAACCGTGACAATATAGGCCACGCCGGTGTAAAGCGAGGCCTTGAGCGGGTTCTTGTCTGTCTCTTCGGATTTGGTGGACAGGTATTCTGAGGCGGCCATCGACAGGGCGGCAGCAACGCCGGTGATCGAGCCACTCAAAGCGATCAGGCGTGTGTTCTGGAAGGCCAGCGTCAGCCCGGCCAATGTACCTGTCAACTCGACCAGTGCATCGTTCAAGCCCAGAACCATAGAACCCGCGTAGCGCAATTGTTCTTCATCGAGCAGATCGATCAAGGCATCTTCGTGTGCGTTTTCATCTTGGGCAATGGCTTTGGCCTCTGGGATATGTGAACTCAATTCGCCATAGTTCTCTTGCGCGCTCTGCTCTCCGCGCTCCATCAGCTTGATTGCAAACGTAACACCAAAAAGGCGACCGATTAGATAGAATTTCCAAACCTGGAGGTGGTCCGGATTGACATCCTGCACGGTATACGTCTTCCAACGATCATAGTGTCCCAACTCGTCGTCAGCGATTCTTTCGAGGATGCGGCGGTTCTCGGGCGATTTGATTGTTTTTGCCAACTGCTTGTAGATATGGTGTTCGGTAATCTCGTTGCGTTGGTAGACCAGCAATTGCTGATGCAGCGCCTGGCCGACGGACATACCTGATCCCCCTCTTGTGGCTGATTGGTGCAAAACGGAGTGCTGTGGGCCTGGATCCAAAAAAAGAAGGCTATCCCTTGACAACCCTATATTTGGCGAGACTGGCAGTCGGGACAGATGCCGTAAAAGGTGACTTGACGACTCGATATCCGGTAACCACGCGCCTCTTGCGGTGAGAGCGCCAGGTCTGAAAAATCACGTTGGATGTCGACCAGGGCGTGGCAACAGGTGCAAAACAGGTGATGATGGATATCTGTGTCGGTGTCATAGCGTACACCACCTTCACTCAACTCGTGAACCTCAACCAACTCGTTCAAAGCAACGAGCTCTCGCAGCGTGTTATAGACGGTCGTCCGAGAGACGTCCGGCATGACCGACAAGACGCGCTGATAAATCTCCTCTGTCGTCGGGTGGCTATCATCTCTCGCCAGCTGTTCCAGGATCGCGCGCCGCTGCGGCGTGATCTTGAGCCCGTTCTGGCGAAACAAGTCGACAAGCGTCTCAACCGTATGCACAACTAAGCCTTATTTAAATTCATAACCAACTTGTAATCATTATAAACTAAAAAGAAGAATTTGTCAAGTGTTTTGATCACAGTGTTGCAGATCAGCCGTTTGTCCCAGCCGGATCATCCGCTTTGTTGATGCGTTTTTTTCTTTTAGCGTATACTCGATGTATACTTGTAGGCAACCAAATTCGCGGCAACTGGCCCGACACGCGTTGATAGGGAGAGGATAGATGAAAAGCCTGTACGACTTGCCAAAGATCTATGACATCGTGATGAACCGGCCTGCTCACGTTGTTGAGAGCGAAGTGCAATCCGTCCTGGCGCTGCTGGCACGGCACGGCATTGGCAAGACCAAGATTCTCGAACTGGCTTGCGGCGCGTGCGCGCATGGCATCCCGTTGGCACAAGCAGGAAACGAGGTGGTCGGACTTGACCGCTCTCCGGCGATGCTGGCCGAGGCTCAACACCGGGCACAGATAGCGGAGGTCGAGATCGTCACGACTGTGGGCAACGTCACAGATTTCGATCTGGGCGTTTCAGATTTCGACGCAGCGATTTTTATGTTCGAGACGTTTCCACTGATCACCGAGTACGACGACATTGCCAGCCATTTTGGCGCCGTGCGCCGGCATATGAAACAGGGCGGGATCTATGTCATCGACGTCGATGCGGGCAAGCACGGGGTGCGGACGGAACCGGGCGAATGGGGAAGAAAAACAGTGTCTCTGCCGGACGGCAGCATAGAGACGTGGTGTGAGGATCTGCCCGGTGACTGGGTGCAGGCCACAAATCACATGGTTTTGCATTGCCGCATTTGTTCGGGCGACCAGGTTTACGAGACGAGGGACGACTGGGTCATTCGCCTTTACAGCCCCTGGGAACTAGCCCTTTTGGCGCAGGTGATGGAGGGCTGGCAGTTGGATGGTTTTTATGCATGGCGGGATCTGAGCGCCGACATCGCCGATCAAGATCATTATTTCGTGGTCCTGGTTGCGGGTTAAAAAGTGGATAGGATAAACCGACTATTTATTTGAGGCAGAAAGGAAAACAATATGAATGAGGCATTCACAGCGATTGCGCCGGGCCAAGTGAGCTTACAACCCGGCCTGTTACAGCAGCGGTTTAACCTCAACCGCCGTTATCTGTTGAATCTGCGAGACGAGAACCTCTTGCAGAGTTTCTACCTGGAAGCCGGGCTATGGCGCACGGCAGCACAGCCAAAGGGTATTCACTGGGGTTGGGAATCACCAACCTGTGAACTGCGGGGGCATTTCCTGGGACATTGGCTGTCCGCTGCGGCACGTATCTATGCCTCAACGGGCGACGCGGAGATCAAGGTTCGAGCCGACCGTGTCGTCACCGAGCTGGGGCGCTGCCAGCGCGAGAATGGCGGCGAGTGGGCCGGATCGATCCCGCCTAAATACCTGGATTGGATCGCGCGAGGCAAAGGTGTCTGGGCACCGCATTATACGCTTCACAAAACCCTGATGGGACTGTACGAGATGGCTGCCCTGGCTGGCAATGAACAGGCACTGACCATCTTGATCAACTGGGCACGCTGGTTCCATCGTTGGACAGGCCAGTTCTCACGCGACGAGATGGACGACATTCTCGATGTCGAGACCGGCGGTATGCTGGAGGTGTGGGCCAATCTCTATGGCCTAACAGGGCAGCAAGAACACCTTGATCTGGTGTATCGATACGATCGTCCACGCCTTTTCGATCGCCTGTTGGCTGGGGAGGATGTGCTGACCAATCGGCACGCCAATACGACGATCCCCGAAGCGCACGGCGCTGCGCGGGCGTGGGAAGTGACCGGGGAGCACCGCTGGCGAGAGATCGTCGATGCTTACTGGCGCTGGGCGGTAACCGAGCGAGGCACTTTTTGCACCGGCGGGCAAACCTGCGGCGAAGTGTGGACGCCGCCATATGCCTTTGCCGCCCGGTTGGGTACGCGAAATCAGGAGCATTGCACGGTCTACAACATGATGCGCCTGGCCGAGTATCTGCTGCGTTGGACAGGCGACGTGGCTTTCGCGGACTATTGGGAACGCAATCTGTATAACGGCATCCTGGCGCAGCAGCATCCTGAGACGGGGATGGTGGCCTACTTTTTGTCGCTGCAGGCAGGCAGCACCAAGACAAAAGGGCACGGCGGTTGGGGCACGCCGACCGATGATTTCTGGTGCTGCCACGGATCGCTGGTGCAGGCGCATGCCAGCCCCGGCAGCAACGTCTATTTCCAGGACACGGAGGGACTGGTGCTCTGCCAATATGTGCCAACCGTTGTCGATTGGTCCCATAACGACGTTCAAGTGCAGGTGACGCAGACAATCGACCCACAGGTGGCGTGCGTGCACCGTCCGGACTCCATGTCCTTTGACCTGGATATCCGTTGTACGCGTCCCGTCGATTTTACGCTCAAGGTTCGTTTGCCCTGGTGGCTAAGTGGCGAGCCCAAGATTGATGTCAATGGCGAACGCCAGGATGCGACTTGCGCACCGTCCAGTTTCCATGGCATTCGCCGGACGTGGAACGAGGACCGCGTTCGGGTCGAACTGCCTAAATCGTTGATGTGCTGCCCGCTGCCCGATGAACCGGATATGGTCGCCTTTATGGATGGGCCGGTCGTCCTGGCTGGCCTGTGTGACGCGGAACAAACTTTGGACGGCGACAAACAGGATCCAGGCACGATGTTGACGGCGGACAACGAGCGCGAATGGAGCGCATGGCTGTCCAGCTATCGGACGCGTGGCCAACCGCGCGGCCTGCGTTTTATCCCACTGTACGAGGTCATCGATGAGCGATATGCCGTTTACTTTCCGGTGCGCAAGTCTCATGCGGATGGTTGATGCGCGCGAGCGCACGACGGATCGGACTATCCCGGCAAAGAACAGTCCTTTGGAGACAAGCTGCTGAAACTCAAGGACACTGATGTATACGCTTTCCAATTCCAGTAAGGGCGATCAGGAATAATGATCGCTGATCTTGGCGCGTTTTCCCAGGATCGCGTGCGCTTTTCCCAGTTCATCGGGAATGTTGATTTGCTGCGGGCACTTGGGCAGGCATTTGCCGCACTTGATGCACATGGATGCATTGCCATTCGGATTCTCTTTGTCGAGTTTATCTTGAGAGCCCGCCAGCTTTTTGTATCCTCTTTGCAACATCCAGCGCCTGAGCCCATTTTGCTCCATGGACATGTTGTTCAAGATGGCAAAGTTCTGGGGGATGTTGACGCCGCTGGGACAGGGCATACAATACTTGCAGGCCGTACAAGGCACCAGCGTTTTGCTGCGATAAATTTCGGCCAGCCTGTCGATGACCTGCTCTTCTTTTTCGTTCAACGAGCCGACGCCCGAACGGTCGGCGCTGGCACAGTTTTCGTCGACCATCTGCTGCGAGCCCATGCCGCTCAGGACAACCGAGACTTCTGGGCGGTTCCAGAGAAACTGCAAAGCCCAATCCACCGGGGTGCGGTCGTATCCCGACGATTTCATGATCTTGAGCGCTTCTGCCGGCGGGTTGGCCAACGTCCCGCCTTTGACCGGCTCCATGATCACGACCGCGATGCCCTTGCTGTGGGCATAAACCAGGCCCTCCGTGGTTGCCTGTATGCCGGTATCCATATAGTTGTACTGGATCTGGGCCATATCCCAATCGTAATAGTCAACAATCTCTTTAAAAACGGGCAGCGTGTCGTGGAACGAGAACCCGATGTGGCGAATGCGACCCTGGCGTTTTGCCTCCTCCATTTTTTCGATCAGTCCCAGCCGCTTGATCTTTTCAAGCTCCCCGGCATTCATCGAGTGGAAAAGATAGATGTCCAGAACATCCGTTTGCAGCCTTTCCAGTTGCGTGTTCAAGAACCGGTCAAAGTCCGCTGTTTTCCTTACCAGGGGCATAAACAACTTGGTGACCAGGTGAACCCGCTCGCGATAGCCATCCTGTAACGCGTGTCCAAGAATCTTTTCGCTGTCTCCCATGTGATAGGGCCAGGCAGTGTCAATATAGTTGATCCCCAGGTCAATGCCGTGGCGGATGATGCGCAGCGATTCGTCTGTATCGGCACGTATGGGGTTGAACCTTCGTGATGGCAAACGCATACAGCCAAAACCTAATGCCGAGACTTGCCAATCGAGAGAGCCCATTTTGCGGTATTGCATCGTTGTTGTTCTCCTGTAAAGTAGTGATAAATGATCCCGGCACTGACGCCCACTTCCTCGGCCACCCTGGACATCGCAGTTCCGTGAAAGGCGTGTTTCGAGATCAGCTTGAGCGTTGCCTCTAAAATGGCGGTACGTTTGTCGCCAACTGGATTCATGTAATGCGATTCCTTGGAAGCAATTGAACGTTCATTCGATGGATGATACTATGAATTTGTACCCTCGGCAAATTTTCAATTATGTCTTGGCGGTTTGGATGGCCATAGCGCCTTGTCGGCCTTGGCCTGCCCCAGGCAGCGCTGCCGGGCGACAAGGGGTTCGTGATCCTCCTGGCAAGCGTATGGCTGAAGCAGATCGGGGCACCGCTTGTGATGTCATGCGCGTGTCGTTGGGGGCGAGCACGAGGCCCACCCCAACGAGTTGGCTGGTCGACGGCGATTATGCGGCAGTCAGGTCCGGCTGTACGCGAGCCGCCCAGACGTGGATCGCGTCCCAATCGCGGAAATCACCCTCTTGGGCGTCCATACCTTTCATGATCATCCGGTAGAGAGGGGATATGCGGGTGTAATCGATCCGTCCGGCAAAGAGGCCCACGTCCACCGGCTTGATCTCGGGAACGCTCTTGCGCAGCGGATCCAGGTAGACGGCTGCGGTGCGGCGATTTTCTTCTGTATCCTCCTGAAGCGTCCCACAGACGAGGAAATAGGCGGACGGCATCCGGCTCAACGTCTCGCGATGCGTTTGCACGAATTTTGTCGCTCCCGACAACCACCGCCCCATATAGATCGCCCCGCCGACGACGACAGCCGCGTAGGCGTCCAGGCTGCTGACCTGGTTTACCGGCAGAACGTCCGCTGCGACGCCCAACCCGCACAGCGTTTGGCCGATCGCCTGGGCAACCTCGCCGGTTGTTCCAGTTTGGCTGGCATAGGTCACCAGGATCCGATCCTGTGTATCCTGGCCGCAGTTTGATTCAACGAGTTCGATCTTGGGCTGGCGCGTAACCAACAAGCCCGTCCCGCCGCAGGACAGAATCCCGGCCCCAACAGCAGCGCCGGCCCAGGCCAGAAAACGACGCCGGCTGATTTTGTTTCGTTCTTGCATCACGATTCTCCCTTTAATAATGGTTAGGATGGATGGATCATAACATATCAACTATACGGAACTCGTTTAGCACAAGTTCGCGAATGGGGCACTTGGTTCCAGAGCGTACGCGTTGATCCACTGGTCATCGTGCCTGAGCCAATGGATCTGCAGCAGGAGCAAAAACAGTCGAGGCGTTTGCCTTGTTGGCCGGTCTTGAATACAATTTGTGTATTCTGATGGCGGGCAGGATCCCTCATCACCACGGGACCAGTTGCCCGCGTTCCGCAAGACCAATCAGGAATCGCAAGCAGTCATTTATCACAGGATAGAGGAGGCGTGGGCAGTGAAATTCATCATGTTTACCAAGCATTTGCAAGAGCTCGATATACCGGGGATCATCGATGCGCTGCAGTCCGTCGGCGTCGAGGGCGCGGATCTGTGCGTACGACCCGGGTACCCGGTGACCCCGGAGAACGTGCAGACGGCGCTGCCGGCAGCGGCCAGGCAGTTTGCCGACAACGGGCTTGACATTCCACTGATCACGACGCCGACCGATTTCACCAGACCGGACGTCGACTATGCCGAGCGTCTCTATGCCGCCTGCGGCGAGGCGGGCGTACGCCACGTCAAGTTGGGCTATTGGCACTGGTCGCCGGAACGCGCTTACTGGCAGGAAGTGGAGGCAATCCGCGCTCACCTAGCGGGATTTCAAGAGTTGTCTCGCAAATACGGCGTGCAGACGTGCATTCACACCCACTCAGCCTGTTTTCGACACTATTATGTAAACAAATTATAGTCATAACGACGAATTCTAAACAGCTTTTTCATTCACTTTTTCCAAAGGTGATCGCGCACGCACCAAGTGTCACTTGCACACAAAGTGACAAAATCGACACAAAATGACGACGCGTTCACCAGCACTTTACCAATTGACGCATCGGGTGTATGCTTGTTGTGACAACAATCGCCTGGATTTTACACAAGGAGGCGCAAGATGTCACAAGCACAAACCTGGGCAAAGCAAGTGTCGGCCGCCACCCGTCAGGTTCGCACCCGGCAGGTGGGCGCCATACCGGTCTTTTACCCCATCCTCAAAGCACTGGGTATACGCGAGTTGGTCAATGCCAAATGTCACCGACGAACAAGCATAGACCTGGGTCGTATCGCCGAAATCCTGACCCTGAACCGCCTTCTGGCACCACAACCGTTGTGTCACGTGGGACGCTGGGTAGAACAAACCATCGTCGGTCAGATGTTCGGTGTGCGCGGTTCCCAGCTCTATGACAGCCGTCTTGGTCGCGCTCTGGATGCGTTGTTTCCCGATTTGGAAGCGCTATGGACGCAAGTGACGGTTCGTGCCGTCAGACAAGAACAGGTCGACTTGAGCATCATCCACCGGGACACCACGACGTTCTACTTTGAGGGTGCATACGCGCAAAGCGACTTGGCGCGGTACGGGCACAGCAGCGATGGCAAGAGCGAGTGCAAACGGGCCAAGATTGGCTATGACGTCACGCATCTGGCGCACCTGCCTTTCGTCTATCGTCTGTTGAATGGCAATGCGGCTGATATCACGCTGCCGGTGGAGAACCTGGAACGGATCTGGCGTTTCCTCTTCCAGGCCGACCTGGATCCGGCGGTGGTGTGTCCGCTCATCGTCAGTGACGGCAAAATGGTGACCCCTGCGCTGGTCGCGGCTGCACACCAGCGAGAGATGTTCTACCTTGGACCGTGGGAAGCCAGCGACGCGGTACGCAAGACGTTGGGTGAGGTCAGTGCCGAAGAACTGGTCAGGCATCCCCTGCCGTATCGTCCCAAGCGCCAGGCCAAAGCAGCAGACTGGGTACCCGACCAGGCCGTATGGAGGCCGTTTACGGTCACCTACGAGGAACACCAGTTTACCGACCATGGCCTGGTGGTGTGGAGTGCCAACAAGCAGCGTTTGGATGAGCAGAAACGCAAGCATCATCTCAAAGCCTTGCTCAACCGGCTGCGTGAGATCCAACAGCACCTGAACCAGGAACGCTACATTCGACACGCCTATGCTGACCACCAGATCAAGTTGGCGCAACGTGGCAATCCCGCCAGACCGTTGGTCGATGTCGAGTTGCGTGGCCAAGATCGCGCTCTGAGCCTGCACTTTGCCATTAACCGCACCAAACTGGCTGAGGTGACAGCCCTGGACGGCAGATATCTACTGGGCACCAATCATCCACACCTGACCGCCACACAGGCTCTGACTTACTTCAAAGGTCAAGATGGCATCGAGAAGCGCAATCGTTTGCTCAAAGGCACGCTGCAGGTGCGCCCCGTTTACCTGCAAAATGACCAACGTATTGCTGGGCTGGTCTTCTTCACCATGGTGACCTTGTTGCTGTGGTCGATCCTGGAGTTGCGGTGCCAACGTGCCGAATTGCGTTATTCTGGCCAGCGGATCTTGGATGAGTTCGCTCCTTTATCTGTCTCCGACCTGACCTTTGTCGATGACAGCCGGTTATGTCAGATTGGCGACATGTCATCCTTCCAGCAAGCGGTATTGGATGGCCTGCACTTTCCCCCGGTAGAGAGCTACCTGACTATCCTGCCGCCGAATGGCTGAGTCCCGTCGGGTCTGGCCTGTGTGCCAATGAAGTCACTGCTGTTCTGCGTCGCCGTGCGACGCACCACATCGGGTTGAAGATTCTCTGTTGGTTTCTCTTCACGCAGACCGGCCTGGTTGTGTGCGTTCTGCCGCAAGATGATGCAAGTGCTTTGTGTGCACAGGAGTTGTGTCTCCTGGCTCTTCATCATTGAGCGTCCCGGGACGCGGCCTCAGCTTGAATCTAAAAAAGATATTTTGCGGAGCGTAACGCTAAAAAACGATGCGACGCTGCCGAGGGTATGATGCGTCTATTGGATTGTTAAAGTGTCGAAAACAGGCTAAGGCAAACTGGCTCGTTCAAGTTGCACTCAGTCTTGGAGAGCACGCCTTGGTTCATCTAGCACTTGGGTTTCATACGCGATTATCAAGTATTCTGTCTATGTTGATTGCCTCGCTAGAGTCTGTGAGACTGGGCGCTTCCACAGATAATCTCTGGAGCTTGGTGCTTGCAGCATCGGCACAATGTAGGAGGGTTTATGCATCCATTAGAGATCTTACAAGGCTACCGCCTGGGAGGACACCGGGCGACGGTGGAACTGCAGAAAGCAGGTGCGCCTGGTATTCACATCGACTTTCGAGTACTT
>JAFGJF010000498.1 GCA_016929205.1 Anaerolineae bacterium | reverse complement strand
GCCATAGATGTCCGCGCTGCTGCCGCGGTCGTCCCGCCACACCGCCAGGTACACGTCGTTCACCGCGTCGTAGGCCAGGTCGGGGTGATGCTGGGTCGTCGACGCCATTGATACCACGGCAAAGCTGCTGCGCGAGTTGGTCTTCAGGCTACGGCGGCGGAGCGAAACATTTCGCAATGCGCGTGGAAAAGGCAGCCAAGGGTATGATCAAGGGTGGCAACGTGTCGGAGGGACTGCTGAACATGGTAGAGATGGCTTTCCGGGCCTACGATCCCTCGCATTCACGCTTGGAGATGAGCCAGAAATTATGGCATCGCCGCCATAGCAACCAACGTGAGCGGAGCATTGCCTCAAGTCGTGGTTTCTTGGCTGGAGAGTTCGGACGGACGCTGGCAGCCTACCCTGGCTGAAACGAGTCCAAACAAGAGTATGCCTGAAAGCGTCGCGGCCAGGTCAAGGAGGTCGAAGCTGCGAACGGCTGAGAGCGATTGAGATGCTTCTTCAGCAATGGCCAGGATAGCGAGCGTGCCCAGCACCACCTTTGTAGATCGCTGGGCCCACCAGCCCACAGAAAAGAACGATAGCATCCCGGGCAATAAAAAGTGAAAGAGTTTGTCCATGCCGGACAGGGTGAGAAAGGCGAGATGAAGCAAGTCGAGGTACGCGCCCAGCGTGGCTAACAGCGCCACAGCCACCTGTCCCCACAACAGCCAGGCCCAGCGCGGGCGCGTATCTTGCTCTGGCAGGTAAAAGACGCCGTAGACAACGAGCGACGTAGCGGTGCCGAGAATGATCCCGCCCACGATGTCACTGGGATAGTGCTGTCCCAGGTAGATCTGCGACAGGGAGGCCAGCCCGGCAGCGAGGCATGCCCGGACCCGTGTTCGCGGCCAGAACAAGGCCGACAATGTTGTGCAAGCAAAGAGGGCGGCGGCATAGCCGCTGGGAAAAGAGGAAAAGGATAATGCCGGCATCACCAGGCGCATACCGGTGGGGCGCGAGCGACCGAGCGTGAACTGGATGCCTACGGACAGAAGAGTGGACACCAGGATGGCGATCCACATTGTCATTCCCTGGCGTTTGCTTTTGCGCCATAGCAGTGATGGCACGATCGGGACACTGAACATAGCGGTAAGGGTGATCAGGGTTATGAGCGCGTCCAGGATGGGATGAGCCAGCCTTTGATTGACGAGTTCGAGCAGATACAGATCCCAATTCATGGATAAACCTCTAGTACCCAAGTGTATGGTTTGCCGGGGTGCGGCCGGCTTGAGCGTCTGCGTGTGTCCTGCGTGCATTGCGTGCTGTTGTTTGTAGGGAAAAACGCTGCTGGACGCCAGCGAGAATGGTTTCTAACAAGGGCCGCGTTTTGGCTATCCATTGAGCTTTGACGATCAGGCCCCACAGCGGTTCGAATTTCTTCCAGCCGCCGGCATAGGCCAGATGCCTCAGTTTGCCCGGCCATGCTGCTTTTGTATTGGCCGCGGCAAAAATCGATTCCCAACGATAGAACGCGCGGTAGGCGTTCCAGTAGCCACTTTCCAAGGCTTGCGCCGACATCCTGGCCGGGCGAAAGACGGCGTGGCGAGTGTCGTACAGATCCCAGTTGGTGGTGGTGATACGCCCCTGCTTGTTCATCCGTTCGTAGAGCCGGGTGCCAGGATAGGGGGTGAGAATGTGAAAGGTGGCGGTTTCGACACCCTGTTCGATGGCCCAGGCGACGGTGCGCTCGAACACGGATTCGTCGTCCTCGTCCATACCAAAGACAAAGCTGGCATTGACCATCACGCCCAGATCATGCAGGCGGCGGATGGCGGCCGTATAGTCCCGGTTGAGGTTGTGCATCTTGTGCTGTGCACTCAGATTTTTGGGATCGAGCGTTTCGAAACCGATGAACAGGCTGCGCAGCCCACAGTCCACGGCCTTTTCCAGCAGTCCCGGCTTGAGCACAGACTGCACGGTGCCCGCAGCCTGCCACAGTCGCCCCATTCCTTTCATACCATCAAACAGTGCCCCGGCAAAACGCGGATTGCCAAAGAGATGATCGTCAAGAAAATAGAGGTGGCGGCCCGGCATGCGAGCAATCTCGGCTAAGGCAGTGTCGACAGTTTGAGTATAAAAAGACTTGCCACCCTGGAAAAAGTTGTCTTTGTAGCAAAAGTCGCAGTGGTGGGGACAGCCGCGCGAGACGACAATCGAGTTGGGCACCAGGTAGAGGTGACGCTTGATCAGGTCTCGGCGAGGGCGTGGCATATCAAGCAAGGTGCGGGTGCGCGAGCGATACACTTGAGCAGGATGCCCGGCGCGGAAATCGGTCAGGAAGATCGGCCAGGTATCTTCACCCGGTCCGAGGCATATCGTGTCCGCATGGCGAGCTGCCTCCAGCGGCAGTGCAGTTACGTGCAGCCCGCCGAGAGCGACGTATGCGCCTTTGGCACGATAGTGATCGGCAATCTCGTAAGCGCGGTAGGCAGAGGTGACGTAGACCTGGATGACTACCAGGTTTGGTTCGTCGTCTAGGTCGAGCGTTTCAACGTGTTCGTCCTGGATGTCAATTTCGTCTTTCTCATCCAGATAACCGGCCAACGTCGCCAGACCAAGTGGTGGAAAGAGCGAGTATTTGATCGGCCGCCAATAAGGGCTGGTTGCTTCGGTCAGCGCGGGCAAAATCAGTTTGACTTTCATGGCTGAGCTCCTTGTTTTTGTGTTAGTACAATCGTGTGTTCATTCTATCACGCTCCGATATGGTGCGTCTATGGTTTGAACGTCTTGTTTTTTGCACCCGTGTGCTTGACAGCGGAGGCAGTGCCTGGTAGACTGGAAGCAGTTTCGTAGTTCGATAATGGTAGACCATATTCTGAATGATCCGGATAGGAGGTCTTGATATCATGTATCTGGAAGAGATTCAAGTTGCTGCGGGAAATCCGGAAGCGCTGGAGACGTTGTATAGAAGCGCTTGCCGGGCCAAAGAAGAGGCGCAGTTTAGAGATACGATCCTGGCATGCTACGAACGGTCTCCCGACAATGTGCTTTACGCAGCGTGGACCTATCGTCTGCAAGACAGCGATCAAGAACGAGGCCGTGCTGTCAATTGGAAGCTTGCCGCGCCGTTGAGTGTCGTGCTGGGGGTGATTTTCTGGGTTTTGTCCGGCGACCGTTTTGAATTGCCCGACCATACGCCTTATCTTGCCATGGCCTGGGCGCCGATCGCCACTTGCTTTGTCATTGCTTTTCTGACCATCACGTCAGGCAGGCACACCAGGCGCGCCGTCGCCTTGGGAATGTGCTTGGTGGTTGCGCTTCTTTACGTGACTTTCTTCGTAGCGCTGCGACGCCGTGAGCATTATCCGCTGTTGATGATCCTCCATTTGCCGCTTTTGGCCTGGATTGGTTGTGGAATCTATGTCTTGGGGTGGAGCTCGGCATCTCGGGATCGTTTTGCCTTTGTCATCAAATCAATCGAGGTATTTATTTCTGGCGGATTGTACGTGGGCGCGGGCGGTGCCTTTGCCGGGATCACGATTGGCATGTTTGAGGCATTGGGGATCTCGCTGCCCGACGTCGTGATGCGACTGCTCTTTGCCGGTGGTTTTGGATTGATCCCGGTGCTGGCTATTGCCAGCGTCTACGATCCACGAATTACTCCGATTGCACAGACGTTCCGCCAGGGTTTGTCCAAGATCATATCGACCTTGATGCGTTTGATGCTGCCGTTGACGCTTTTGGTGCTGGTTGTTTACCTCGGTGTTATTCCTTTCAACTTTATGGAACCGTTTCGCAATCGTGACGTGCTGATCGTGTACAATGTGATGCTCTTTGCCGTGATGGGGCTGTTGATCGGGGCGACGCCGGTCAAGGAGACGGACCTGGAACAAAGGCATCACCGCATTCTGCGGGCGGGTATCGTGGTTGTAGCTATCCTTGCGGTGGTGGTCAGTCTTTATGCGCTGTCGGCGACGGTATATCGCACCGTGTTGGGCGGGTTTACGGTTAACCGCCTGGCCGTTGTTGGCTGGAACAGTATCAACATTAGCTTGTTGGTGTTGTTGGTTTACAGGCAGTTTCAATGTGAGGCCGAGCTGTGGATTCGCTCTTTGCAAGCGGTGTACGCTTGGGGGATGACCGCCTATGCCGTATGGGCCGTGTTTCTGTTACTGGCTATTCCCTTGCTTTTCTAGTCCGTTTTGCCTGGGGTAGGGAGAGGTGATGCTATCTTGTATCTTGGTTGAGGACAATGATGCGCTTCGTGGGGCGCTCAGGGCAGGCCTGGAGGCTACGCATGCTGTGCAGGTAGTGAGCGCGGAGAGCAGTGGCGAAGGGGCGTTGGCGTCGTGCCTGGCATCAGCACCGGACGTGATCCTGATGGATGTACAGTTGGCCGGCGAGATGAACGGTATCGAGGCAGCGATTGCCGTCCGCCGCGAGTATCCGCGCCTGCCCGTTGTGTTTTATTCGATCCAGGACGATGATACCTATTACCGCGATTTCTTGCGCTCCGGCATTCTCAGTCACTACGCCTATGTGCGCAAAAGTAATCATCTGCTGCCATCCAGCATTGTGCCACTGCTGCGCGATGCCGTCTCTGGACGCAGTTTCATTGACCCCGAGATTGAGGCTCGAGTGCAAGAGGTGCGTCATAAAGATGAAAATGATCCTCTGGCGTTGTTGGAACCGAATGAGCGCATCGTGGCGCAACTGCTGGCCCAGGGGTTGACCAATTCTCAAATTGCGGCACGACAAGGGTTTCGCGACAAGCGCGCAGTTAGCCGCACCAATGGACAGGTATACGCCGCCTGGGGGCTTGCAGATACGGCGACTGACGAAAAAGTGGCGCGCACGCGGGCGGCGATCATAGTCCGGGAAGGACGGCTGATCGTATGGGATGAAAACGGCGTGGCGAGTGTGCTCGACAAGCGTGGCGAGTGGATCGAGTGGGTGGGATGACAGGTCTTTTTCTTTTGGACTGGGCCATCATGGCCGTATCGTTGTTCAATACAGTCATTCTTCTCTGGTTGGGACTGACTGTCCTTTTGAATGCAGAGCGCAGAAATTGGGGCGTCTGGTTGGCCGGTGGGGGATTGTTGCTGGGTGGCCTATTTTTTATCAGCCACTCTGCTATTCTGGGCCGCGGTCTGCATACGGCCAGCCTGGGGATGGACTTTTGGTGGTATGTAGGCTGGGGACCGGTCATCATCTCTCCTTTTGCCTGGTACGTGGTTATGTTGTGGTATACGGGGTTTTGGAACGAGACGCGATCCAGCTTGCGTAGACATCGGCGATTTTGGTTCCCTCTGGCGTTGTTGCTGGCAGTCGCGCTGGTAGTGATGCTGCTTTTTGTCTGTCCCTTGCCCTCGTTCTGGCAAGTCACGGTACTGGATCTCTCGGCGGTGCCTTCGGTGATGGGCGTACCGATCTTGCTTTTGGCCTATCCGTTCTACATTTTGCTGTGCATTGTCCTGTCGCTCGACGTTTTGCGCCACGCATCATCCTTACAGGAAGTGCTGAAGGATATGGCGCGTCGTCGTGCACGCCCCTGGCTGGTGGCATCTACGGTCCTGCTGCTGATCGTTAGCCTATTGGTGGCCTGGGTGATGGTGTGGATCGTGGTCAATGCGCAGCAGCGAGCGACTGCAGGCATTTACAGCTCGATGGCGGTCACGCTGGGTTGGTTCGACCTGATCATCGCATCGCTCATTGCTGTAGCAGTGATTCTGCTGGGGCAAGCTATCGTCGCCTATGAGATTTTTACTGGTGAGACACTGCCCAGGCGCGGTTTTTTCCGGCATTGGCGCAATGCAATGATTCTTGCTGCCGGTTACAGCGCAGTCGCGGGGGGAAGCCTGATCATACAACTGCGCCCTCTTTATATGCTGTTATTGACGACTGTGTTGATCGTGACGTTTTACGCGCTTTTTGGATGGCGTTCCTTTGTGGAGCGCGAGCGTTATATCTCGCACCTGAGACCGTTTGTTTCCAGCCAGCGGCTATACGAGTCCTTGCTGGCTCAGGATCTAGACGTCGACGTGTCGGCATTGTTTCAGGCATTGTGCCGAGACGTGTTAGCGGTGCGGCGCGCTCACCTGGTGGCCCTTGGGCCGCTCGCGCCGTTGATCGGCTCCATATTGAGTTTTCCTGCCAAGACAGCGGTATCAGGGCATCTGTTACGTTCGGTGGCGGATAGATTCGATTCCCCGAGGGCTATGTGTGTGCCGCTCGATCCAGATCGGTACGAGCAGTTGGTTTGGGCCGTACCGTTGTGGAGCGAGCGAGGGCTGGTTGGCGCGCTGCTGTTGGGCGAAAAGCAGGATGGCGGGCTGTATACACAAGAAGAGATCGAAATCGCTCGTGCCAGCGGTGAGAGATTGATCGATACCCAGGCTACCGCCCAGGTGTCCGGACGGCTGATGGCGTTGTTGCGCCAACGTATCGCCCAGGTCAAAGTGATGGAGGGGCAGGGCCGCCGTGTGCTGCACGATCAGATTTTGCCACAGCTACATACAGCCATTCTGCATCTGAGCGAACTGGAAAGTGAGCCGGCGGCTCAACAGGCTGTGGCTGCATTGACCTCGGCGCATCGCCAGATTTCAACGCTGATGCGCGATACAGCTTCGACAGCGCCGCAGTTGCTCAGCCGGAAAGGCTTGATTGCTGCGTTGCGTGTATTGGTTGAAGGCGATTTCAAGGATGTGTTTGACCAGGTTTCGTGGCAGGTCGCGCCGGACGTCGTTCAGACGGCGGAACGTTTGCCTCTTTATGTCAACGAGGTCGTCTATTTTGCCGTGCAGGAGCTGGTTCGTAACGCGGCGCGACATGGACGCGGGGATGATCGCGAACGACTTTTGCACCTTCGGATTGATCTCGATCTCGATGGTGGGTTAAGGTTAGTGATCGAGGATGATGGCGTGGGGTTGAGTATGGCCTCGGCGGCAACGGTTGGCGGGCGCAACGGTTTGCGGTTTCACAGCACGATGCTGGCGGCGGTTGGTGGCAGTCTCGAGGTCAAGGACGCGCATGGGCGGGGCACGCAGGCAACGATCCGTTTTCCGGTTGAGGTTTCAGCTTGAACCAGAGTTCCTGTGTGGGATATGTGTTGGTTAGGACTGCCGGACTTGGTCGTGGAAGAGTGTGCTCTGGTTTGGCCTCCATTCGATTTTGGGTTATACTGTTGTAATGGTTTGGGCGTTTGTGCATCCCTGTAGGTAGGCGCTGTGCCTGCCCCGGCTATTTTGAGCCCTGGGCAGCAGCCGGATTGTTACTGTAATAGCAGTGTAGCGAAAGGATCATGGATCTGAACATGAAACCCAAATACTCGATTATTGCCCCTGTGTACAATGAAGAGGGAAATCTGGACAGATTATACCAAGAGATCAAGAGAACGATGGACTCGACCGGCGAACCCTGGGAAATGGTATTGGTCAACGATGGCAGTCGCGATCGTTCGGCCGAGATTATGGCATCATTTCACGAGCAAGATCCTCGGATCAAAACGTTGTGTTTTGCCAGGAATTTTGGCCACCAGATCGCGGTGACGGCCGGATTGGATTACGTCAGCGGAGAGGCAACAATCGTTATCGATGCAGATCTGCAGGATCCGCCCTCGGTCATTTTACAAATGATAGAAGAGTGGAAAAAGGGATACGAAGTGGTCTATGGCGTGCGTAGCGAGCGCAAAGGAGAGACTTGGTTCAAAAAGGCGACGGCCAAGCTCTTTTATCGGCTTATCTACCGCATTACCGATGTCGATATCCCACTGGATACGGGCGATTTTAGATTGGTTGACCGCAAAGTTGTCGATACACTAAAGACGATGCGCGAGCAGGCGCGTTTTATTCGCGGGATGACGAGCTGGATTGGGTTCAAGCAGACCGGTGTCGAGTATGTGCGTGAAGAACGCTTTGCCGGCGAAACGCACTATCCTTTGAAAAAGATGCTCAAGCTCGCTTTGAATGCGATTACCGGATTCAGTTACGTCCCGCTGCAGATTGCAACGTACGTGGGATTCTTGATCGCTGGTTTGAGCGCCATCTGTGCATTGTTGGTCGTTTATGCTCGTTTGTTTTTGGCCTCTCAGGCTTTTTTCGGACAGGCGACGACGTTGGTGACGGTTTTGTTCTTGGGAGGCATCCAGTTGATCACCCTGGGATTGATCGGGGAATACATTGCCCGCATCTATGATGAGGTTCGTGGGAGGCCGTTGTATGTGATCAGCCGGAAACAGGGATTCGACGAGCCAGAAGCATAATGGAAACGCTTCAGGGGATTGTTGTGCTGCTGGGATCTCCCAACAGCGATCAGGGTGAGTTGTACAGCGTTGCCAAAACGCGGTGCGAGCGGGCGCTGCAGGAATACCGGCGGCATCCGGGTTTCAAGATTCTACCTACAGGTGGTTTTGGCGACCATTTTAACCGAACTGATAAACCACACGCTTTTTACCTCAAGCAATACCTCGTGGCACTAGGCGTGCCGGAAAGTGACATCCTCGAGTTTGCGCCAAGCCGGAACACGCTCGAGGATGCTACGCTCTCATATCCAATTGTGTTCAAGTATGATGTGCGGAACGTCATTGTCGTTACCTCGGATTACCATGCCGGTCGAGCACAGTTTCTCTTTCAGCGAACGTACAAAGACGTTTCACTGACATTTTCATTATGCGCTACCGATGAACAGCGCTGCGAACTCGACTTGAAGGCGCTCAAGATGCACGAAAAGGAAGCGTTGGCAAAACTAGAGCGAGAGGCCGGTTTGTTTGGCTCGTCCGATTAGGGTTTCTGCTCCGATTTTATTGCCTCAAATTTCCCCAGTTTGTGCTTATTGACAACTTGGCTTCAGTGTGTTATGCTGTCGATAGAATCCTAACGTTTTTATGGCCTGTAAAGACGAAAGGCAGGATGATGTCGATGACCGAAAAGAGCCGAGAATTGGTTGCCATTCACGAGGCTGGGCGTGCGATCACCGCATGTGTGTTGGGGCGGCGTTTCAGCCAAGTGACTCTTGGTCTTGATCCGCAAGACGGACAGTTGCGATCCGTCGATCTCGATCCACTTCCAGTTGAGGAGCGCGCGGATCCACAGACGCATCAAAAGTGGCTTGAAGAGAAGGTGTTGGTCGGATTGTCCGGGGCCATCGCCGTAGCGTTTCACACCAGCCACGACAGCGCCGTTCTTCAAATGCTAGCAAAGGATTATGCGCCTGTAGCGCAAGATGTGACTGAACTGCTGTTCCTGGTCGACGAAAGCGCAAGTGCTCAAGCCAGAGATATCTTGATCCTGTCTTTGTGGGAACGAGGTCTCAGGTTGCTCAATCGCCACTGGGGTGCGGTTACCGTTCTGTCGGATCTGCTGCTCGACCTGGGCACCGTAGGGTGGGTAGAAGTGTGCGAGATTTTTGAGCATACGACCAAGTGGCGGAACAGCGGTTTTTGAACGTTGCTCAAAGAGAAAATGGGGAACGTACTCATCATCCACGCCGATCGATACCGGTGTGATTGCCTGGGTGCATATGGCAACCCCGATATTCGCACCCCAAACATGGATGCTTTGGCCGCTGACGGCGTGTTGTATCACAACAGCTTTTGTCCTTTTCCCGTTTGTACGCCTTCTCGTTATTCATTTCTTTCCGGCCTTTACGTCCATCAGCATCTCGGGTGGAGCACTCGTTCCACTTGCTGCTTTGCCACAAAGGCATACAATCGCAGTTCTTTGATCTGGAACGCGATCCATTTGAATTGCACAACCGCTTTGATGACCCAGCATATCAGGCTGAGATAGCCGAACTGCGGGATGCGCTTGGCCAGTGGGCACTCTTTGATGCTCCAAGTCAGGTGTACAGGGATGAATGTGCGCTGGTCATTGGCGGCGACAACGTGCCGGTTCGTGGCGACGGACATAGAGCATATGGACGTGATTACTTTAGGCGCAGGATGAACGACCCGTTTTCCTGGTCTGTGTAGTTGATCCAGATAGGTGTATCGTTCTCAAAGGAAAGCGAACTTTTGGGCGTGTAAGCGCATGAAACAGAGTAGGAACTCGTTCAAGAGGCGGCGATGGTTGTTTCCACAAAAGAGTTGATTTCCCGCTACCAGGCAGGCCAGACCGATCTCTTTGAAGCGATTTTTGATCGGTACAAGGATTACGTCTATCGGGTTGCCTATAGTCTGACCAAACACGCTGCCGAGTCGGAGGAGGTTGTGCAGGAGACGTTTCTGGATGTACTCAAGGCGTTGTCGCGTTATGACGTGGACGGCGCGGCGCGTTTTGAGACCTGGCTTTACCGGGTAACGTCTAACCGGTGCAAGATGCGATTCCGGCGTAAGCAGCTCCCCACCGCCGATTGGGACGAGGTGGGCGAGCAGTTGGGTAATCTGCCGAATGGGCATCACAAAGATGATCCTGAACAGGCTGCACAACAGGCTGAAATGCGCCGCGCGCTCTGGCTAGCTGTCGGACGGCTCAAAGACATCTATCGTGAGGTAATCGTTTTGCGCTATGGGCAAGGATTTTCCTATCAAGAGATCGCTGAGGCATGCGAGGTCAGCATAGGTACGGTCAAGTCTCGCCTCAATGCCGCTCACGGTCAGTTGCAGGATATGATGGCAGGTGATGACACATTTTACGACCAGGCTGGCAGGCGGCAAAGGCAGCATTCAAGCCTTCTGGTGCTCTTGTGTGTGCGGACTTGGTCCGCTTTTTGGGGTGTGCTCAAGACGGGAACACCCTGGCAAATCAAATATGCGACAGTGCGATGAACTGTGAACAGACGCGGCAAAATCTACTGGCTTTTCTCGACGATCAAGTGAGCGATGCGGAACGCGCGCAGATCAAAGCACATCTTGTCGTTTGTCCGGATTGCGTGACTGAACTGGAACGACTGCGCACCTTGCGTGCCAGCCTGTTTGACGCCATCCCAGCCGGGATGGCCCAGTTGCGGTTGTCCCAGAGCGCATCGGATCGCATTCGTGCACAGTTACGTCGAGAACGGGAACGCCACAGTTTGTTCGGTGTGCTGTTCAGAAAACGGCACTTCCGGCTGGGATGGGTTCGGGCTGTTGTTCCCATTGTCGTCGTCTTTTTTGTGCTTTTTGCCGTCCTGATTGGCCCTCTTGCAACGCCGGTCAGTGCCCAGGAGACGGTGATCGTCACACCGGCGGCGTTTTCTCCTGGTACCGATGCCGCAGTACGGGTTATCGTCCGCGATGCGATGACAGCTGAGCCGCTTTCCGATGCGGAGGTAACGGTTCGCTTGCAGCCAGAGAACGAGCAGGAAATATTGCTTTATACCGGCCACACCGGCAGCCAGGGCACTGCCGACGTGCATTTTCGCGTGCCGGACTATGGCAGTGACTATTTGGCAGCAGATTTGATTGTAAACACGGCGTCCAGATTGGGGCAGGATCGAGTCAGGCAGGCGGTCATCCTGGAGCGTCGTTTCCGCCTCTACCTCAATACCGATAAACCGATTTACCGGCCGGGACAGCGGGTCTATATGCGTACGCTGACGCTTGAATCGGGCACCATTTTACCTGCGGCGGGTCACGAAATAGTGTTGGCGATTCACGATCCAGATGGCGCCCGGCTGGTTACAAAAACGGTGCGTGCTTCTGAATACGGCATTGCCGCCACCGATTATATGCTGCCTGCCGATGCTGTGTATGGAGAGTATAGGCTGACTGCCACGCTGGGCAACACCGTTTCAGAGCGGACGGTGTCGGTTGGGCAATATGAGACGCCCCGTTTTCGAGTCGAGGTTGCTTCGGACCAGAGTTATTATGCACCCGGCAATGTTGTTGTTGGTACGGTGGCTGCACGGTCGTTGGATGGCGCGCCGCTGTCCGGGGCGCAGGTGACGTTGCGCGCCTTCCTTCGTGATGCCTCGGGCATATCCCGGTTGGTGGCTACCCTGCAGGGACGCACCGACGGGCAGGGCGTCTCTTCGCTTCGTTTTGGTATGCCTGACGAGCCGAGTACAGAACAGACAGTGCTGGTTTTGGAAGCCTCCGTTGTGGATGATGAGGGACACGTAGAGTGGGGCGGGCAGGTGATTCCTGTCGCTATCGAACCACTGAACGTCAATGTGGTGGCTGAGGGCGGAAAACTGCGCCCAGGCGTCGAAAACGTGTTGTATGTGCTCGGAACAATGCCTGACGGCGCGCCTGCGTCTATGGTAGTGGCCCTGGACATTGCGGGGCAAACGATTCATCTGACCACTGATCGCTATGGCTTGGGCGAGGTACGTTTTGTGCCGATTGATCGTGATATCCCAGTGCACATCGTCGCGCGCGACTTGGGTGGGCGAGAGGTAAGCAAGACCGTTTTGCTGTCGGCAGATAAAGGGCCGGCTCAGCTTCTTGTCCGTCTCGATCGTGCGGCATATGAAGTGGGTGACGCGATAAGGGTTGAGGCGTTTGCCGACCAGGAGCACGTTATCTACCTGGATGTGGTGCGCGAAGGGCAAACAATCAGCACACACGTGCTCGAACTAGAGGGAGGGCGGGCCGAATTTGCATTGGATGTCTCACCGGATATGGTTGGCACGCTCGAACTTCATGCTTACCAGGTCCTGGCCGATGGGGCATTGGTTCGTGATACACGCCTGGCAGTGGTAGATTCGGCCTTTCCGGTGCGGGTTTCCCTTGCAGCTGACCGGGCCACCTACGCGCCGGGGGATGTAGCGCAAGTGCGCGTTGATACTGCGCGCGATGGCACACCTGTGCAAAGTGCTGTCGGGATTGCCGTGGTCGATGAATCGGTGTTTGCCCTGGAGGATCGTGTTCCGGGTTTTGCCAAGCTGTTTTTCCTGCTCGAAGCCTCACTCCTGGCGTCGGAGGCTCAGATACAGGGCACGTCACTGCTCGCTTTGCTCGATCCACCTGACGTGGGTGAGGTGCGTGCAGCGCAGAATGTCGCTGCACGTGCTGCGTGGGTTGATTTGCCGACCAGTGAACCCGGCGTGGAACGCAGTACGAGTGCTCCAGCGCCGGCCAACAAGTGGGTAGTTGTCCTGATGTGGGGTCTGTCCGCGGCATTGTGTCTGATCCCCCTTGCCCAGTGGGGCATCGTGATTTTGCAGTGCCGGCGTATCGATGTGACGCGTTTGCTGGTTCGCCGTTTAGGGATCGTATTGGTGGTCTTTTTCCTGCTTGCGCCAGCGGCAGGCGGCGCGATCGGCGGCCTGTTTGCTCTGGTTGGGGTCACATTGGCCAAGATCGCATTGTGGTTTCTGATTATCACCTGGTTTGCCATAGCGATTGCGGTAGGTATTTACAGCTGGCGGCAACAAGATGCAGGATCGCAGCATATGGTGCTGCTTATCTTGGCCTATGGTACATTGTCGGCATTACTCTGTAACATCATTGGACAAGCTGGCGATCCTGGGATATACTGGCGTTTAGGCATCGTCGCTATGTTCCTTGTGATGTTGGTTGCATTGTTGGTTTGGTGTGCGATGCTTTGGCTGGAAAAGCGGCTCGGTATAGCAGGGGCGGTTTTTGCATTGGTGTTGTTGTCCGTGGTCATCGCCATATTGCTGGGTCTGGTTTATGGAGCGGACTCTCTTTTGGCATGCACAATAGGCGATCCCAGACTTTACTCGGGGCCGGTGGGATGGCTCGTGGCTTGCAGCAAGACAGAGCTACCTACTCGAGCGCCGGAAGCGATAGAGGCTACCCAGGTTGTCAAAGAGACGGTGGTTGTCGAAAAGGAAGTGGAAAAAGAGGTAACCAAGGTCGTCGAAAAAGAGGTCCAGGTGACGGCGTCGCCATCTCCCACTGCAGTTCCGACGGCAACGCCGTTTCCACAGCCGACGCCATCTAGGCCGGCAACGCGTCTTCCTGCGACGGCAACTGCCCAGCCTCTTCCTACGAGACAGCCAACTGTGCAGCCGACTGCCACCGCAGCCGGCGAACTGCTGCCGCCGCCTTTGTTGGGTCAGTTTAGGCCAGAAACGATCTATTGGATGCCAGAGATCCTTACTGATGATGCGGGGCGGCTGGAAATCGAGATCTCGTTGCCTGATTTTGCGACTACGTGGCGGCTAACGGCGTTCGCGTCTACCAGGCAGGGCCAGCTTGGTACAGCGATGACGACGCTGGTGGTCGCGCCCTAAGCACCGCTCAAAGACTGTTTCATGCTCAAGCTGCAGGATTTTTTCTACCTTGCTCAACTCGAACCCTTGATCGAACAACTGGTTGTCGGTGGACCAGGGCTGGTTATGGTTGCCGGATTGGATGTTCATTCCGCGGGTGTTGTCACCGACGATCGGTTTTTGCCCAGCGGGCGCGGCGCGATTTTCCGCGCATTGTTTTACGAGATGTTGGAGAATTGCCAATCTGCTAAGGCAATCGTCGTTGCTCGGGACAAGGGCACGCTGCGCGTTCCACGGCAATTCTCCCGGCAGGTTCGGTTTTGGTCGGTTCAGCCTCCTTACTCGTATGCGGGGCGGATCGCTGCTGCAGCGCGTCAAAAGCCTGATTTGTTGGCGATTGATCGCCTGGAGGCAGATGCGCTTTCGGCAGCGCTGGAAGCGGCACGAGGCGGGTTGCGCGTGGTGACTCAGATCGATACCGTCTTTCGTGGCGCAGATTTGGCCCATCATTTTCTCGATTCGGGTGTGCCCAGGGAAGAAATGGTTGGGTTGAGCTGGATCGTCACGGTGCTGCGGATGGCAGCGCTTTGCCCACATTGCAGGTCGCCGCTTGACTATGATCCGGCTCAATTGGCAGCATTGTCCTGCCAGTATCCAGCGATGAGTGGGTGGGCCGCAGTCGAAGGCGACTTGGAACAGCGGCCTGTCTTTTATCGTTCAGTAGGCTGTACTCGCTGTAACGGTACGGGCCGTCATGGCGACGTTGCCGTGTTTGACGTGTTTAGAGTCGATCAGACTGGGTCAAATCTGTTCGATCAACCAAGTGTGCTTTCAATGCAAGCGTATGCTTTGCATCTGGCGGCGTTGGGGTATTTATCGTTTGGCGATGTGATGCATCTGGACGCCGACATCCTGCGCCGCACGTACAATATGTTGACGGCCAGCGAGGCTGCATTGTCGGCATCCAATGCAGCGCTGCTGCGCAAAGTGACCGAGCTGGAGGCATCAAATCGCGTACTCGAGCGCCAGACCGAGGCGCTGATCTCTGTACGGGATATCGGGCAGGCCTTGATCGCCTCAACAGACTTACCAAGCCTCGCACGCCGGGTTTGTCGACACGCGTGCGACTTGTGCGGTGCCGACCGGGCGGTTTTGTATTTGACGCTGCCTGGAGAACACCAGGCCGAGATCCTGGCTGTAAGCGGCTGGGATCCAGCACTCGTTGGGCAAGAGGTCGAGGCCGCCTATGTGTTTGGCCACGTGGAGGGAGATGCGCACCTGGCACCATTCGCCCGTTTCCCTCCTGGAGTGCAGGTTGACGAAAAAAGGCGGGATGCTCCCCGTGCCGGGCTGTGCGTGCCTCTTGTGGCCCAAGGAGAGCGGGTGGGGGCGATGATTGTCCACGCGATGCAAAAGGAGGGCTTTACACCAGGAGCGGTCTCCCTGCTCCAGACCTTTGCCAACCAGGCCGCGCTTGCCATACAGCGTGCCAGGCTGTTTGAGCAGTTGTACGAGAAAATTGAGCAATTGGAAGCGGCACAAGCCGGGTTGGCGCAAAAGGAGCGGATGGAGCGCGAACTGGAGCTGGCCCGCGAAGTGCAACAAAGTGTGCTGCCACGCGTCTTCCCTGTGGTGCCAGGGTACACATTTTCGGCGCGTAACAGTCCTGCCCGTCGAGTTGGTGGCGATTTTTACGATGTGGTGCGTCTTGATCAAGGTGATTTTGGGGTGGTTATTGCTGACGTGTCTGACAAAGGCATGCCGGCCGCACTGTATATGGCATTAACGCGCAGCCTGATTTTGGCTGAAGCGCAGCGCGAGCGCTCGCCGCGCGCCGTGTTGTCCAACGTCAATCGCTTATTGCTCGAGTTGGGCAGAGCTGAGATGTTTGTAACCGTCTTTTATGGTGTGGTTGACACTCATACGCAGCGACTCACTTTTTGTCGTGCCGGTCACGATTGTCCGTTACTGCTGCGAGACGGCACAATGCAGAGGTTGAGAGGGCGTGGGGCATTTCTTGGCTTCTTGGAGCAAGCTGAGTTGGGCTTGACCGAAGAACAGATCGATCTTTTTCCCGGAGACCGGCTCGTGCTTTATACCGATGGGTTAACGGATGCAAGTGCCGCCGACGGCGAGTTGCTGGGGCTAGATCGCCTGTGTGAGCTATTACAAAGCTGCACCGCGACAACACCATCAGCGTTGTGTGATACGGTTTTTGCAAGTGTGTTTGCGTATCAGGGTAACGCGGAGCAGTTCGACGATATGACCATGTTGGTCGTTCAAGTTGGAAAAGAGACGTGATGAACTCGACAAAATGGCAAGTCCCTTTTTTCACCGTCTGGATCGGACAGGCGTTTTCGGGGGTACATTTCAAGATCCGGCGATGCGCGTCTCGACATCGCTGATGGTACCAAAATCACAGTTGACGCGCGTGGGGGGAATGAACGAGACGCTTCAAGGCGTGGTGAACATCGTGTCGCCGCCTCTTGGAGCGCTGTTGCTTACAATCCTGGATATGCAAGGCACCCTGGCCATCGACGTCGTCACTGCTGTTCTGGCTGTTGCACCGCTTCTTTTCATTCACATTCCTCAGCCCGAGACACCGGAATCAGATCGAGATGTCGGCCGTAAACAGGTCTCGATCGTGCAAGACGTCATTCAAGGGTTCCGTTATCTGTGGCAACGGCAAGGACTGTTCTTTATGCTAATTGTGCTGTCGGTGATGCGCTTTTTTATGGTTCCATCGTACTCGATGCTGCCTTTGGTCGTCACCCGGCACTTTGGCGGCGAAGCGCTGGAATTGGGGTGGCTCAATTCGTCGCATGGGTTTGGCTTTGTGGCAGGCGGCTTTATCTTGAGTGTGTGGGGCGGATTTCAGCGCAAGACGTTCACAGGGTTGCTGGGCTTGATCGGTATGGGAGTTGGTAACCTGATCTTTGGACTGGTGCCGGGAGATGCGTTTGGGATGGCCCTGGTGATGATGTTTGTCCGTGCAATGATGGTTCCGTTGTTGCGTGGTTCGGTGTTCGCCATCTTTCAGGTCTACGTGCCACCAGAGATACAGGGGCGCGTGTTTACGGTGCTGATCAGCGTGGTCTCGTTGATGGCTCCGATAGGTATGGGGATTAGCGGGCCAGTGGCAGACGCGATTGGCGTGCAAAATCTGTTTGTGGTGAGTGGCATCGCTTGTTTGGTCATTGCTGTGTTGTGGTCTGTGACACCCAAGATTTTGTATTTGGAAGATGAGATGGCGCGTGTGACAGCAAAGATGCTGTAGCATGATCGGTCGGAACAACAGGGAGACACAGGTGCCAAAACTCGAGCTGATTTTTTACAAATCCAGGTATTTTTTCCTCGGCGTTTTGATTTTGGCGGGCCTTTACCTGCTAAGCCTCTACAACTATTTGTTGTTTCATTGTCTCGCCGAAATATTTAGCGTTTTGGTGGCCTGGAGCATCTTTGTGATTGCCTGGAATTCAAGGCGGTTTCACACGAACCACTATTTCTTGTTCGTGGGCATTGCTTATCTGTTTGTTGGCGGTACGGATCTGTTGCACGCATTGGCCTATATGGGAATGGGGGTATGGCCAGAGCAGGATGCTGATTTGCCCACGCAGCTCTGGATCGCCGCGCGATACCTTGAGAGCCTGTCACTCTTGATCGCGCCATGGTTCCTTGGACACAGACTCAAATCTCGTTGGATGTTTGTCGCCTATAGCTTGGTCACCGGGACGCTTTGGATGACTATCTGGAGCGACATCTTTCCAACTTGTTATGTTGATGGTATTGGGTTGACCTGGTTTAAGAGGATAAGCGAGTATGTGATTGCGCTGATTCTAGTTGCTGCTATCGTTGCAATAGTGCGCCATCGCAGTCAGTTTGACGGGCGCGTGTTTCAGATGTTGATTGCATCTGCCGGCGTGACCATCGCGGCCGAGCTGGCATTTACGTTCTATGTGGATGTATATGGTTTGTTCAATTTGCTCGGGCATTTTCTTAAAATTATCTCGTTTTTCTTGATCTACAAAGCGATCATTGAGACGGGCTTGATCAGTCCTTATAGACTCTTGCTTCGAGACTTGAAGAAAAATGAGGATGTATTACGTCAACGTGCAATACAGCTACAGGCACATAATGAGGAACTTGATGCTTTTGCGCATACAGTCGCACACGATCTGAAAAATCCATTGGCTGGTATAAAGGGCAACGCAGATCTTGTCTTTGAACTCTGCGATACATTGAGTTGGGATGAAACCAAAAACCACTTGCTGGCTATATCAAAAGATGCACATACGATGTCGAACATTATCGATGAACTGCTCTTGCTCTCCGGTGTACGAAAAACTCAAGTACGTCTGCAGCCGATCGATATGGTTCCTGTCGTCGATTGTGTGTTGCGGCGTCTCGATCATATGATTCAAGCTTATGGAGCAAAGATCGTGCTGCCTGATGATTGGCCGGTTGCTTCTGGATACGGACCTTGGGTCGAGGAAGTGTGGGCCAATTACCTGAGCAATGCTTTGGTGTATGGAGGACGTCCACCTTTTATCACGCTAGGTGCTGGTCCTCTTCCCACAACTTTTCCGAATGAAGAAAAAGAAAAAAAGAGAATTGATAAAGCTCAAATCCGCTTTTGGGTGCGCGACAACGGCCCCGGCATTCCTACCGAAGAATTGTCCCGGCTATTCATTCCTTTTACACAATTGAGTCAGGTTGAAACCAAGGGGCAGGGGTTGGGGCTATCAATTGTGCAGCGCATTGTTGAGAAACTGGGTGGCAAAGTTGGCGTTGAGAGCCAAGTGGGCCAGGGAAGCACTTTTTGGTTTACACTTCCGACTGCCGGGTAGCCGATGTACCCTCTCGGGAGAATAGACTAACCGGTAGAACGGGTTTTCTAGTTCTTGACAGGTTCTGGCAAAAATATGACGCATTGTGTCAACTATCAATGATATACTGCCAGTGTCAGGGAGACAGAAAACAATCCAGATGGTATAACCCGGATTAGCGGGGTTGTATGGGGTGGTTGTGGTGAACATTCAGATCAAGGGGGCACGCGAACACAACTTGCAGGATGTCAACGTCGAAATCGGCGATGGGTTGACTGTGGTCACCGGCGTATCCGGCTCTGGCAAGACCTCACTGATTTTCGATACCTTGTATCACGAGGCACGACGCCGTTTTCTAGAGATCTTTAACGTGGGTGGCAGCTTGCGACTCTCTCCGGCACGAGTCGAATCGATCACCGGCGTCGGCCCCGCTGTCGCCGTTGGACAGAACTTGCTGAACCGCAACCCCGGCTCCACGTTGGCGACGGCTTGCGGGCTTCATCCTTTTCTGCGGCTGCTTTACGCGCGTTTTGGTAAGCGACATTGTGCGCGGTGTGGGGCCGGGCTGTCGATGTTGAGCGAAGATGAGATCGTCGAGCGGCTGATTGGTTTGAGCAGATTGGGCTCGGTGACCCTCCTGGCGCCGCTGTTGCAGAGTGTGCGTGGCAGCCATCGTACATTGCTACGGCTCTTAACCCAAGAGATTGGCTTTGAGGCGCTGGTTGTTGATGGGAAGCCTTGGGATGGGCAGCCACTGGTTCCCGATGTACCGCATGATGTGCAGATCCACCTTGGCGTGTTTGGTGTCCCGCTTTCTGTCGGTGATGCACGCCAAACCGTGCAGGCGGCCTGGTCCCTGGGGGTGAATGCGGTCGTTTTTGAAACAGCACATTCGGCTGAGACGCTTTCCCGTGCACCAGTGTGCGCACAGTGTGGAACCTGGTTTGGCGACCTTGAACCGATGCATTTCCACACGCCGTGCCCGTTTTGTGAGGGAAAAGGCTGTAAGCGTTGCGGCGAGACCGGGCTGCATCCCGAGGCTGCAGCCACGCGTTGGCACGATCTAGGGTTTCCCGATCTGCTGGCGCTTTCGGTAGAGCAGGTGCGGGAGCTGTTTGCCCGGGCAGATTTGCCCTCAACAGCAGAACGGCTCCATGCAGAAATCGTCCGTCGCCTCGATGCACTGTATCGCGTGGGTTTGGGCTATATTTCGCTGGATCGCTCCTCCCCGACGCTGTCTCGCGGCGAGTCGCAGCGCGTGCGCCTGGCCGTCGCGCTGACCAGCCGGCTGGAAGACATGTTGCACGTGCTCGATGAGCCGACTATCGGTCAACACCCGGCCGACGTGGCCCGGCTATTGCCCGCCTTTCGTGATCTGCTTGGGCCGGTGGTGTATGTCGAACATGACCGTGTGGCCGCTGCTGCCGCCGATCGCGCGATCGACATTGGGCCAGGGGCCGGTGATGGTGGTGGGCAGATCGTCTTTAGCGGCACGCCTGCCGAACTGTGGCGGGCAGATACGCCGACGGGGCGCTATTTCAGCTTGCGAGAGCGCGTCCAGATTCCCAAGTTGCGCCCCAAGCCAGACAGGTTCTTGGCTATAAGTAGAGCAAATCTGCACAATCTGCAAGATGTTGACATCCCGATTGCGCTGGGGCGATTGAACGTCATAACCGGCGTTTCGGGATCGGGCAAAAGCAGTTTTGTCGAAGGGGTGTTGGCAGCTTCGCTGGCCAAGAAAAAGCCGGTGGGATGTCGATCGGTGCAAAATATGGAGGGTGCAAGACTGCCCAATGTAGTGATGGTCGATCAATCTCCTATCGGCCGCAATCCTCGTTCTAATCCCGCTACCTATACCAAGTTGTCTGATATCATTCGTGATTTCTTTGCCGATACGACGGGGCAGGGGTTATCGGCCTCACATTTTTCTTTCAACCGGCCCGAAGGTGCGTGCCCAACATGCAAAGGTATTGGCGCACTCGAGGTCCGGATGCGCTACTTGCCGTCGACATGGATCCCGTGCGCTGACTGCGGCGGGCAGCGTTTTTCCGAAGAGGTGCTGGCGGCCAAGGTTGATTTTGGGGATCGTCTGGATGGGCTGCGCTACCTGTCGATTGCCGATTTCTACGAGCTGAGCATCTCCAAGATTGCATCTTTGCTGGTTGGGGACAATCGTCTCGCCGCTAAACATTCGCGGGCGGCAAGTCGAATCTTGACGGCATTATGTAACATTGGCCTGGGGTATTTGCATCTCGGCCAGCCTTCGCCGACGCTATCCGGTGGCGAAGCACAACGTGTCAAGCTGGCCAAGTTCTTAGGCAAACGTTCTCTTGCTGACAATTTGCTTATCCTGGATGAGCCCTCGACCGGTTTGCACCCGCAAGATGTGTCCGGTTTATTGATCGTGCTCGATCGATTGGTCCGGGCCGGATCGACGGTGGTTGTCGTCGAGCACAACACCGACATCATCCGCGCCGCCGATTGGGTGATCGATCTGGGACCCGGCGCTGGACCCAAGGGGGGACAACTCATCTATGCCGGGTCGCCTGAAGGGTTACTCGCCGAAGAGAAATCGATCACGGGCCGGGCGCTGCGTGAAGAGAATCAGCTCCAACCGGGTGGGCAGGTTGCAACTCTCAAATCGCAACCTGCAAATCTTGATGCCCGACCGGTCATTTCGATTCGCAATGCACGGGCCAATAACCTGGATGGTGTGAGCGTCGATTTTCCCAAGGGCGAACTGACCGTCGTTACGGGAGTGTCTGGGTCGGGTAAATCAAGCTTGGTCGGCGACGTGCTGGAAGTGGAGGCGAGGCGGCGTTTCCTGGAAAGCCTTTCTATGTATGAGCGACAGGGCACGCACGAAGGTCCGGAAGCGCCTGTCGAGTCGGTGAGTGGATTGGGTGTGGCCGTTACGGTTTCCCCAGGACGTGGTATGCATGCCCGTCGTGCCAGTGTGGGGTCGGTGACCGAGATCGCTTATCACCTGGCAAACTTGATGGCGTGGCTGGGCAATCGGCAGTGTCTGTCGTGTGGGGCGGCGATGGAGTGGCAGCAAGCGCGCTGGCTGTGTCCGTCGTGTGGGGAGACGGCATCAATCGCCCAGCCGCGACATTTCAACCCGACTAATTATGCAGCCGCTTGCAAGGAGTGCAACGGCGTTGGCACTTTGCGCGGGCCTAACCCGAGCAAGCTGATCATCCATCCCGAGAAACCGTTGTGTGGTGGGGCAATGTACTCGCCGGGATTTTTCCCAAAGGGCTATCTGTGCAAACCATTCAATGGTGGCTATTACGAGGTGCAGGGGCTGGCTAGCAAGTACGGGTTCGACCCGGCGACAACACCCTGGAACGAGATGTCCGCTGCAGCTCGACAGGCATTCTTATTCGGCGATCCAGAACCGATAGAGGTGCATTATGAAAGCAGGAAGGGACGCTCGAACACCTACAAGAGGCCCTTTCCCGGTTTCTATCGTTGGATTGGCGACTGGGATGTCGGTGGAACCTACACCGACACCCAAGTTTGCCCTAGCTGTGGTGGCAGCAAGCTGCGTCCTGAATATGCTGCTGTGACGTTAAGTGGGCACAGTCTGCATCAACTGAGTACAATGCCACTGTCAGAGTTGTACGAGCTTGTTCAGGGTATAAAGCAGGATTGGTCTATGGCAAGTGAGACGACTTGTGAAAGTCGTGTATCACTGCAGATGGTCGAGCCTAGCTTGCGCACGGCGATTCGTCGTCTGCGTTTCCTGCTCCAGGTAGGATTGGGATACGTTCACCTGGATCGATCGGCGTTGAGCTTTTCCGCCGGCGAGGCCCAGCGTATTACGCTGGCCGGGCTGCTCGGCAGTGGCTTGACCTCGCTCACGGTGTTGCTTGACGAGCCAACGCGAGGACTGCATCCTTCCGAGGTTCATGCACTGCTGAATGCGCTGATCGAGTTACGTGACACAGGCAATACTGTGATCGTGGTTGAGCACGATCTGGAGGCCATCCGAGCGGCAGATTATTTGATCGATATGGGGCCAGGCGCGGGAGCGGCTGGAGGGAACGTGGTGGCTCAAGGGACGCCAGAGCAGGTTGCCCTGACGGATACGGTGACCGCACGCTGGCTGCGTGGCGAGCGACGAGCTAGAACCCGACCAACGAGACATCCCCATGGTTGGATGACGATCTGCGGGGCAAGGGCGAACAATTTGCGTGACATCGATGTGCGCTTCCCACTGGGTACACTGGTTGGGCTGTGCGGCGTGTCGGGTTCAGGCAAGAGCACGTTGCTGGTTGATACACTGGCGCGAGCGTTGGCACCGGTCAAGCAAACCACGTCGGTGGCCTATGAGGATGTCGATCCCGGTGCACACGACGCCATTGAGGGCGCGCCATCACGCGTGATCCTGGTCGATCAGAGCAAACGTGGCGTGCACAGTCCCGCCACGTTTCTCGCTTTGAACGATCCCATTCACGCATTGTACGCACAAAGCGAGGATGCCCAAGCGCTAGGTCTAGATGAGAAAGCGTTGGGACAGCGCTGTACGGTGTGTGGTGGCGGGGGAGTGACGCGGATCGAGATGGGGTTTTTGCCGGATGTATATGCACCATGTGAAGCGTGCCAGAGCACAGGATATCGATCTGAGGCGTGGGAGGTACGACTGCACAGTGTGGCCTTACCCAAGTTGTTCTCGATGACCATTGACCAGGTGTACGATTTGCTTGGAGATGAAGACAGGTTGGCGCGTCCATTGGCTGCGGCACGTGAGGTGGGTTTGGGATATCTTGTGCTGCGTCAGCCGGGATACGCGCTGTCCGGGGGGGAGGCACAGCGGCTCAAGATCGCCCAGGAATTGTGTCGGAAGGGTGCAGACAATGGCGGCACGCTGTACATCCTGGATGAGCCGACCGTGGGCCAGCATCTCGAAGATGTGGCCCGGCTGATCGGAGTACTGCACCGGCTGGTCGATGATGGGCATACTGTTCTTGTCGTCGAACATCATCCGCACCTGTTGGCAGCGTGTGACTGGCTGGTAGAACTCGGTCCCGGCGGTGGGCCGGACGGGGGGAGCGTGATCGCAACCGGTACGCCAGAAATGGTGGCAGCAGGTATGACGCCTACGGCACCGTACATAAAGGAGGTTTTGAGAGAGGCGGTTCGATGGGAACACGCATAGGGCTTTCCAAACTTGAAGCGCGGCAATTTCTCCTGGCTCATCAGGGTTTGTGGCCGCCGTACGCGTTGCGGGGCAAAGCCGGTATATTGGCACATATTCAGCGTGTGAACTGCGTCCAGTTCGATCCATTGAACATCGTTGGCCGTAATCCCGAGTTGGTACTCCAGGCCAGGGTGTCGGATTTCCAGCCTTCTATGTTGGACGCACTATTGTATCAGGACCGAAAATTGGTGGATGGGTTGGACAAGATGATGTCCATCTATTGTGTCGAGGACTGGCCTTGTTTTAGCCGTCGCAGGGAGGGTGCCAAACGTTACTATGGAAACAGCTCGCGACCGGCCACGACGATTTTACCCCAGGTTCGCCAAGAGATCGAGGAACGAGGTCCCCTGTCTTCGATCGATCTGGATTTCGATCAGCACGTAGACTGGTCTTGGTCATCGACTCGGTTGTCGCGCGCGGCGCTGGAGAGTATGTACTTTTGGGGCGAGTTGGTGATCCATCACAAAGTCAATACCCGCAAGGTGTATGACCTGGCCCGCCGACATATTCCAGAGGAACTGCTATCCGCTCCTGATCCCAACGAGACGGAGGAACAGTTTCACGACTGGTACGTTCACAGGCGCATCGGAGCCGTCGGGTTGCTGTGGGATAAGGCTGGCGATGTATGGTTGGGGATGTTGGGGATCCAGAGCAGGGAACGCAAGGCTGCGTTGGCACGGCTGCTTGAACGGGATCAAGTGGTCCAGGTGGACGTGGAAGGAATCGACCGCCCGCTCTATATGCGTAGCGTGGATCGACCTGCGCTGGACCGGATGCTGGGCGGCGATGACCCGACACCGCGAGCTGTTATCCTGGCCCCGCTGGATAACTTGATGTGGGATCGTCGCCTTGTCGAAGCCTTGTTCGATTTTTATTACGTGTGGGAGGTCTACAAACCGGCTGCAGAGCGGCAGTATGGATATTACGTGCTGCCGATTCTTTACGGCAATCGGTTTGTGGCTCGTTTTGAGCCGGGACGGGATAAAGAGAATGGCGCAGTGGTGATCAAGAATTGGTGGTGGGAGCCGGGTATAAACGTGTCACCAGAGATGCGGTCCGCACTGCGGTGCTGTTTTGAGCATTTTCTCGGCTACTTTGGTGCGGATGATCTACAGATCGACAGCGAAATTGTGGAACAAGCTGGATTGGATTGGTTGGTCTGAAAAAAAGATAGCTCGATGCCATATTGACAAAAGAGGTAGCGTTTGATGAGTTTCGTATCGTTGTTGCTGGCTGACCCGTCGCCATGTTTGCGGCTTTTGGTCCTGCGCGAGCTATTGGGGCGAGCGGATAAAGATCCTGAAGTGCAGGAATTGATCGGACTGCGCGAACGGGATCCGCTGGTGGTTGATCTGTTGAAACATCAGCAGCAAGATGGTTCGTGGCAGGCTGACGGTCGTATGTGGCAAGGCGGTGCGCAGCGGGCGACGTCGCTGGCGTTGATGCGTCTGGGGCACCTTGGCTTTGGTGGTGATCGTGGTCGCCAACATCCAGCCGTGCGGCGCGGTGCGGAATGTCTCTTTTCCTTGCAGCAGGATGATGGATCGTGGGAGATACCGCACGGCGGCACTGAGGGCGGCGAGCACGAGGGTTACTCGATGGTGCCGCTGCAAACGGCGATTCCATTGCGTGCATTGGCGGCGTGCGGCTATGCGACAGACCCGCGAGCTGAGCGTGCTTATGAGTGGCTGTTGGCACAGCGCCTGGAAGACGGCGCCTGGCCGACAGGGATCGCATCAGGTGTGTTTGGTTACGTAGCAGGCTATCGCCGCCTGGCACACTCGCGGTGGGGATGTCGATCCAACACAACAGGCAGTCTGATTTGTCTGGCGCTACATCCAGAGCGACGACACGATGCGGAGGCACGCCGTGCCCTTGATCTGCTTTTGGGACGCGAGACTCGGGAGGTTCAAAACATCGGTTTCGAGGTGGCGCGGCTGATCGGCGCAGAGCCGGTACGCGGCTTTTTTACCTTTTTCGCCCGCTTTGACCTGGCACTGGTGCTCGATCTGTGCTGGCGCGTCGGCGCAACACTGCAGGATGAACGGGTGGCAGACCTGGTCGCGTTTGTGCGTGGTTTGCAGGGTGAATATGGGTTGTGGGAATACGCTGCAAGGCCCCAAGCATCGCGTTGGGTGACCTACGATCTGCTACGCTCGTTATCGCGCTTGGATGTAGACGGCGGTTGGGTGAGTACCGAGCCGAGAACGCCGTTTCAACCATATCCGAGTATAAGAAAGCGGTTCTAAGTAGGGGAGGTAGGGCGCAGTGAAAATAACCGATATTTGTCCGGCCGCCGTTTCTTTGTATTTTTTGCCCGTTGAGACACGCGTGCCGCTCAAGTTTGGGCCAGAGACGTTGACCTCGGTGACTTGTGCACGCGTACGAATGCGGGTGCAAGATGCGCAAGGTCACAGTGCAGAGGGATGGGGGGAGACGCCGCTCAGTGTGCAGTGGGTGTGGCCAAGTGCATTGTCCTATTCAGAACGGCATATGGTGCTAAAGCAGTTTTGCCTGGTACTGGCCGAAGCGTGGGCCAGTTTTGACCGGGTAGGGCATCCGATTGAGGTTGGGCACGCCTTTCAAAAGCATGTTTTGCCGGGTTTGTTGGCAGAAATGAATCAGAAGCGTGGTTCGGATGTCGAGCCTATGCCCTGGCTGGCCGCATTGGTCTGTTGTTCGGCGTTCGATATTGCTTTGCATGACGCTTTTGGGATGCTGCACCAGACGCCAGTGTATCTGTGCTATGGCTCTGATTTTATGAATGACGATCTGGCCCATTTTCTAACGCCGGCGGCAGGAACCGAGGTGGCGTTTTCAGGGCTGTATCCGCAAGATTTTCTGGATTTTCCACGGCCTCAACGTCTGCCTGCCTGGCATCTGGTTGGTGGGCTGGATCTGCTCAACTCGTCCGAGTTGACGGACGGAGAACCTGACGACGGCTATCCTGTCGTGTTGCCGGATTGGATCGAACGGGATGGGTTGACTTGTTTGAAGGTCAAGCTGTGCGGTAACGACCCGGCCTGGGATTATGAACGGTTGGTGCACGTCGGTCAGATCGCCATTGCTGGCGGAGTGAACTGGCTGACCAGCGACTTTAACTGTACGGTAAACGATCCACGCTATGTGACTGTGATTTTGGATCGGCTGGTGGTCGAGCACCCACGCATCTATGGCATGATCTTGTACGTCGAGCAGCCATTCCCTTATGATTTGGAGCAGCACCGCATCGATGTGCACAGTGTATCGGCGCGCAAGCCGTTGTTCATGGACGAAAGCGCACACGACTGGGAATTGGTCAGGCTGGGGCGTGAGCTGGGGTGGACGGGTGTGGCGCTCAAGACGTGTAAAACTCAAACCGGTGCGTTGCTCAGTTTATGCTGGGCCAAAGCACACGGCATGACGTTGATGGTGCAAGACCTGACCAATCCCATGCTGGCCCAGATCCCACACGTGCTATTGGCCGCGCATGCGGGCACAATTATGGGTGTAGAAACCAACGCTATGCAATTTTACCCCGATGCTTCGCGGGCAGAAGAAAAGGTACATCCGGGATTGTACAGGCGAAGGCAGGGTGTGGTTGATTTATCGACTATCGATGGTTCGGGTTTTGGGTACCGCTCAAGCGAGATTGAGCGCGTGTTGCCCAGGCCAGCTGCCACTTTTGGATAAGGACTTGAGAAAGGATTGTCATATGTCCGTCACATTACATCATTTACCTATCACCGATCCACGTCCGGATGCACAAAGATTTATTGATATTCTGATGGGACGCGTCCGGGGACGGCCGCCGCTGGTCGAATATCTTGTCGATGACTTGGTGATGCGTCCAATTGTATCCGACCTGTTGGGACGAGAGTGGGTGGGTTGGGGCAGCAACCGTGAGACACTCAAAGCGCATCTGGATAATTTCATTAACTTCTGGTACCGGATGGGCTATGATTTCGTGCGTTTTGAGCAGGGATTGGATTTTGTTGAGAACCAGCTTTTTGCCCCCGATCCGGTACCAGGCTCGACAAAGCAGCGCGGCTGGGTTGATCAGCACCATGGTACGATCCAAAGCTGGGCGGATTTCGAGCGCTATCCCTGGCCTCGCGTTCAAGAGATGGATTTTTTTGCTTTTGAATACATCAATGCCCATTTGCCCGAGGGGATGGGGTTAATGACCTGTCACGGTGGGGGGCCGTTCGAGCACCTTTCACACATTATGTCGTTTGAGGGGTTGGGTCTGGCCTTGTATGATGCTCCTGATTTGGTCCGGGCCGTGTCGGACAAGATCGGCGAATTGATGACGGCTTTCTATGGCCACTTGTGCGACCTCGATCGCGTGATCGCTCTGTTCCAGGGAGATGACATGGGGTTCCGAACGAGTACGCTGGTCTCTCCAGTGGTGCTGAGAAAGTACGTTTTGCCGTGGCACAAGCGTTTTGCCAAAATGGCTCACGCGCGCGGCGTGCCCTATTTCCTCCATTCTTGTGGCAATATTGTGGCGATTATGGAGGACTTGATCGAGGATGTCGGCCTGGACGGCAAACACTCGTTCGAGGATGCAATTATGCCTGCCCAGGATTTTCAGGCCACATATGGAGACCGGATTGCTGTGCTGGGTGGGCTTGATCTGAATATTCTTGGGGCGGCGTCGCCGCAAGCGGTGCGTGAAAAAACACGTTTTTTGATCGAGGCGTGTGGCGGTCGGGGACGGTATGCTATTGGATCGGGAAATTCGATTCCGAGTTACATTCCGGTGGAGAATTACCTGTCCATGGTCGACGAGGCGGCGGGATGAACGATTGGAAACACGGTCTATGGTTTCGGCTTGCGTGCATAGAGGGTAAACAGATCGCCAAAATTGACGGGCACGACCCAGCGATCAATGTGCAGGATCTGGGTCAGCCTTTCGGCAAGTCGTCCTAACGCCGGGATCCACCCAGAGAGGCGGGAAAGCAGATAACCCAAGTGCAAATAGCGTCCCTGTACCTGCCACGATTCGACCTTGAGGCCTGCTTTTTCTACCATTGCTCTCAGGGTCTTGGGCGAAAAGAAGTAAAGGTGCATTTCGACCAACCATGGCCATCGTTTGCCCATCAGACGGGCAAAGAAGCTGTCGACGTTCATGGTATGCACGCAAAAGATACCGCCAGGTTTGAGGATGCGCGTCACTTCCTGAATGTCAGCCATCGGATCGGCCAGGTGTTCGACTACATCCCACATCGTTACCACGTCAAAAGTTGCCGGATCCAGTTCGGCGTCGTGTAGCGTGCCCTGGATCATATTCAGCCCATTTTTGCGACCTATGTCAACGGCCCACTTGGAAGGCTCGAGTCCCCATGCATCCCATCCGCGTGATTGGGCGACTTCGACAAAGACGCCCACGTGCGTACCGACGTCGAGCAGGCGATGTCCGTTGCGAGACGGGACCATTTCCTCCAGGGAGCGGATGTTGCGACTAAAGGTCAGAATACGCCCTTCCCGTTCCTCAAGGTAGCGCGTGTCGACGACGGCTTCATAGTCATTCATCATATCTGCCGGGCGACGGCGAGGATCGGTGTAGATCAGGCCACATTGTCTGCATTGAACAATGCGATAGTGCTGCCCGTAGCTCAGTGTGGTGCAATAAAAGTGCTCGGGATTGGCGGGATGCCCATTAACATCTTTGATGGGCATTGTGCTTTCAAAGCGGACGGTGGTGTCGTCGGCCTGGCACAGGTTGCATAGGACGTGTTCCATTCAGCGTTTCTTTCATTTGGTGGGCTACAACGCCATCGTGAACCATAGCGTTGCGAGTTGGTCTTTTGAAATAGACCGACCCATTATAGTGGTATTTGCGTTTTTGGCAAGATTGCCTTACCGTTGACGCAGCTCGTTGTACACCTGGTTGTAATAGAGGGCATTTTCGACCGGTGTGTTGGGCGGGATGTGGTTGCCAACGGCCATAAAGAAGCCCGGGCAGTTGCGGCCTAGCGACATACAACGCGCTACCTCGGCTCTGATCGTCTCTTTGCTGCCGCCCAACAAGATGCGTGTATCTGCGTTGCCGACGATAACGTGCGTCTGTCCGTATTTTTCGACCACGTATTCCAAGCTCGTCATAGGTTCGAACACAAATCCGTGCACGCCACAAGCGGCAATATCGTCGACAAACTCGGTAAAGTCCCCGTCAGAGCAAAACATAACTTTTTTGCCGTTCTCTACCATCGGTGCCAAGTAGTTTTTATAGTTGGGGAAAACGTATTCGTGATACCACGAGGGATGGAAAATGGCGCCGGATGACCAAACCATATCATCGTGTACCATCACTACCGGTACATCTGTTTCCGCGAGTGCGTCATAGTATTGCTGCATCCACGAAGCGTAGCGATTGACCAATTCTCCAAAACGTTT
>JAFGJF010000497.1 GCA_016929205.1 Anaerolineae bacterium | reverse complement strand
CGGGCGCCGCTGTCCCACACAGCCCATCGCCCGTTGGACTAACAACTCAAGCCACCGGCTCAAACATATCCTTGCCTACGCCGCATTCGGGGCACACCCAATCGTCGGGCAAATCCTCAAACACCGTTCCGGGCTCAATCCCCCCGTCCGGGTCACCCACTTCAGGATCATAGACATACCCACAGGCCAAGCATTCCCACTTTTGCATCGCGCACCTCCTCAAAAAACCCTAGTTTTCCTGATAAATGACCTCGTCATAAAGCGTCTCGATCTTGTTCTTGTGCGCCAGTTCTTCCTGGGCAAGAAATTCAAACAGTTCCCGGGCCGTCTCCTCGTCGATGACCTGGGCCATCGTCTGGTAAAACTCGTACGAGGATTTTTCACGCTGCATCGCGACCACCAACACATCCTGGAAAGTGGCGTTCGCTTCCAACGGCTGCGCGACCAGGTATTCGGCCAGCTTGAGATCCTGCACCTGGCCGCGCTTCTGGACGGCGATCAAGGCTTCTGTGTCCCCTTGGAGCAGTTTTTCCAGCCGCTCCTTGTGCTTGACCTCCTCACCGGCCATGTCGCGCAGCGCGTCCTGGATATGGGGCTGCTTGACCATATCCACCGCGCCCATGTAAAACTCGTAAGCCTGTTCTTCAAACCGTATCGCCCGCGTGAGAATCTGCTCGATCATGTTGGACATGCTTCTCTCCTTCATTTGGGTATATCTGCTCGCCGCCACCCATGTGGCCACCAATAAAGACCCTCAGCCGGTCCTGCACAGCGGCTGGTTTTAGACCATACCGTCATTGGAAACCAACGTGCTGCGGCTGCCCGCCGCGAGGCAAGTGTTACCATTTTACTATAGCTCGTCAAAACGCGCAAAGGTGTTTGCCGCCATAGGTACCTGGCTCGCCCGCTGCAGGGGTACAGAACAGACAGCCACGCCGGATTACAAAAGAGCCCATCCACACAGCAAATCGGCCAACAGCCCCACACTGTCTCCGGGGTCACCAATGCGCAGGACGCCACACTGGGAAAGCAAGGTGAGCAGCACCATCAGGATCGCCACGCCCCACAGCCATACTTGTGGGGGGATCGGGCGTGTTTTTTTCGGTTCCTCGATCTTGGGCAGCTCGACGCCGCACCGCCAACAGCGGATCTTGTCATCGGGGTTCCAGGTGCCGCATTTGGGACAGTCCATCGCTTTGGCCCTCCATTCTCTATCAGGCCCACAGGCGCAATCTTAACATACTCCAGGGCAGAAGGCAAATCATTGTTTGCAAAAAATCGGACTTTGTGGTATAAATAATGGGTCGCGGAACGAGGACACTGGATCGGTCGAGATTTAGGTCCGGTACCCTCGTTCTTTCTGCTCCAGGCAATACGCTGACCCGGAGCAATCCCATAGAAAGGAGGCAACCGCGAGAATGAACAGCATGAACAGCTACGAAGTTGCATTGATTGTACGTCCCGAAGTCGAGGAAGACGCTCAAAAAGAGCTGATCGAGCGGCTTTCTCAGATCCTGTCCGCCGAAGGTGGTCAGGTTGAGAACGTCGAGTCCTGGGGCCGCCGCCGCCTGGCGTATCCGATCAATAAAGTAACCGAAGGCTACTATTACTTTATTCAGGGACGTTTTTCAACCACCGTGCTGCCCGAAATCGACCGCACAATCAAGTTGTCGGAAGGTGTTTTGCGGCACATGGTCATTCGTCCAGATCTGTAAATTACAAGAAGGATAGGGCAGTGGTACAAGGGCTGAACCGGGCTACGCTGATCGGCCGCCTGGGACGTACACCCGAGATGCGTTACACCCCTACCGGCAAACCGGTCACCTCGTTTAGTGTGATTACCACCTACACCTGGCTGTCATCAGACGGCAAGTGTCACGAGGATACAGATTGGTTCAACGTCGTCGCCTGGGGAGAGCTGGCAGAAGAATGCCGGCGCTCACTGGACAAGGGCCAGTTGATTTATGTCGAAGGGCGGATGAAGAGCCGGAGTTGGGTAGACGCAAACCAAGTGACGTGTTCGTGCGCCGAGGTGGTCGCCCATGGTGTCATCCCCTTGCCAGAAAAAGAGGTCTAGTCCCTCTTTTCCAGCCACCGCCAGACAATTGAATTCAGGAGGCCAAGTTGTCACAACGTGATAACGATTACGAACTAGACGATCTAGAGGAAAGCGGAGGCCGATCCGAACGCCCGCAGAGACGGCGCTCGGAGGGAGGGTTCCGGGGTGGTAGAGGCCGGTTCAAAAAGATGTCGGGATGCAGTTCCCGCTGTGTCGGCCGGCAGGCCAAAAAGATCAGCTACAAGCAGCTCGATCTGTTGGGCCGCTATGTGACCGAGAGGGGCAAGATCCGCCCCCGGCGCCAAACCGGAAACTGTGCCAAGCACCAGCGGGTGTTGACCCGAGAGATCAAGCGTGCCCGCTACATGGCGCTTTTGCCCTACACATCGGATCACCGTTTTTCGTCAGAAGTAGGGTCTTCAGAGCGTCGCAGATAGTTGTCGTTTCTGTATGCCAGCGCCATCGATTCACCTGGCGCCGGCGCTCTACCGAGCAAGACAGCAGATGATCCACCTGCGGGCATAGAGTACCTACTCGTGCCCGCATTTTATTCGGCCTTGTCTGTGAGGAGTCCTAGATGGCCAAAACCAACAAGCCGGTCAAGAACTTGACCAAAAAACAGCTTTCCCGCCGCCGGCGTGAAGAACAGCAGCTGCTCTGGGTCTGGGTCTCAGTGGCCGCGGTCGCGGTAATTGTCCTGATCATCATCGGCATCGGCGTGGTGTCCCAGCTCACGCGCACCGTAGCCATCGTCAACGGCGAGCGGATCAAAGCGACCGAGTACGAAAAGCGGGTCCGGTTCTACTATTACTCTTTGGGTCCCGATCTGTTCGAGGATGAACAGGGCAACCCCTCTACCGAAACCCACCAACAGATCGTCGATTTGTTGATCGACGAGGCACTCGTCCGCCAGGAAGCCGCCAAGCGCAACATCACGGCAACCGAAGAGGAGATCGAGATCGCCGTAGAAGAGAACTATTTCCAGTACTATCGTGACCCACCGACGCCTACCCCCTCCCCTACCGTCGATCCGCAAGCAACAGCCACACCGGAGGCCACACCCACGGCAGAGGGCGCTACGCCGGCGCCTACGGCCACATCAACGCCGACGTACGAGGAACAGTATGACATGTTTGTCGACAATGTCCTCCGTCCGGCCCGGGTGAGCGAAGCCTATATCCGCGACAT
>JAFGJF010000496.1 GCA_016929205.1 Anaerolineae bacterium | reverse complement strand
TCCAGCCGCGCCCACAGGTCGGCCAGCGGAAATTGGATGCCTTCGTACGAAGCGATTGGCCGCCCAAACGACTTGCGCTGCTTGATCCAATCCATGCCAAGGTCCAGCGCCGCCTCGGCCGCACCGAGACACGTCGCGCCGATGATCGTCCGCGCCGCCGAAAACCCCTCCATGGCATGATAAAACCCTCGGTTCAGGTCGCCCACCTGGTAATAAGCCGGCAAGCGCACGTTCTCCATGGCAAAGCCGCCGGTCGAGATGCCCATCCGGCCCATATCTTCGATGATCGTCGGCGTGATCCCCGGCGTGTCCTTGAGCGGCACGGCGATAAACGTGAACCCCTTGTGATCGCCCGTGTCCGCACTGCGCAGCAGGGTCAGGTGAATGCCGCCCATCTTGCCGCTCTCGCGCACGCCGCTGATGTACATCTTTTCGCCGTTCAGCACCCACTCGCCCGGATGGTTTGTATCCACGCCTTCTAGAACGGCCTTGCACCGTGTCGCGCCGACGATATCCGAGCCGCCGCTCGGCTCGGTGGTGGCGATGCCCAGGAACGCCTCTCCGGCGCACACCTTGGGCAGCAGCTCTTGTTTGAGCTGCTCGCTGCCATACCGGCCAAAAATGAACCCCCACGCCGCTTCGACCAGATAGAGCACCGGCAGAGCCAGGCTGATATCGGCGCGGGCCAGCTCCTCGGCGGCGATACAGGCCATGGACCAATCGGCCCCCATGCCGCCATATTTCTCGGGCACGGTCAGGGCCAGCAAGCCCATCTGGGCCATCTTTTTGATGATATCGGCCGGGATCTCGCCACTGGTGTCGTACTCGCGCACGCGCGGTGCGATCTCGGACTGCGCAAAGTCGTGCACCGCCTTGCGCCACATATCTTGCTCTTGGTTGAAACTGAATTCCATGCTTTCCTCCTGGGTAACAAATCTTCGTTGATTTGGTTGCGGGGGGGATTATAGCACCATTTGATTGGCATGGCAAAGAAATTGCGAGTTGGTGGGAAAAATCAGGACGGCAAAACCGCTTGCATTTTCCCGCTCATCTATAGTATAATGGCAACACGCTGTCCAGCACCCGTGTTTGGAGGGCATTCAACGACTGGTTTCCAAAAAAGATTGCTTTTACAAAAACAGACAATCCAACTGAGACGACAGATGGAGACGCTTTTATGACGACGATAGCGCGCAAGCGAGTAAAATTCGAACTGGATATGCAAGAGGGTTGGTCGACGTTTATCTTTTTGTCGTTAATCCTGATCATCGTCACCGGCGCGATCAACGAAGCCGGCTACGACGCAGAGCTGAGCAGCCTGATCGTGGTCACACTGGGCGCGCTGGTTGCCGGGCTGTTCCTGGCCAAGAGCCACTTTCCCGGGCCGTTGGCCCACCTGTTCAGCCTGATTTACGGCGTCGCCTGGAATGCCTTTATCATCAGCTACCGGCTGCCGGAGACGTTTACCGCCCGTGAAAAGCTTCTCGAGATGGGCTTCCGCATCGCCGACTGGCTTCGGGATACGGTCATTGGCGGCGCGTTGGGCACCGACCCGCTCATGTTCACCGTCGTGATGTCGGTCCTGTCCTGGCTGCTGGCCTACCTGGCTATATGGTGCGCCTTCCGGGTGCACAGCCTGTGGGCGACGCTGCTGCCCAGTTGCATCACCCTCACCCTGAACCTCTATTACGGGCCGGAACGGATCGGCTTTTTCATCGTTCCCTTTACCCTGCTGGCGCTGCTCTTTACTGCCCGCCTGACCCTGTATCTCTATGAACGTGATTGGCGGCAAAACCGGATCCGTTATGGGACGGATATGGCTTATACGTTTTTGCGCTACGCCACGATCCTGTCCCTGATTGCGATCGTCCTGGCCTGGGTCATTCCCACCGCGGCGACCAACGAGGATGTTGAGGTCTTTGTTTCGCGTTTTAGCGAGCCATGGGATCGCGTCAAGAGCGAATGGATCCGCATCTTTTCCACCCTGCAGTCCGAACGGGCGCAGCCCACCTATGCTTCCTTTGGCGGTACGTTGACCCTGGGCGGCCCCGTCAGCCTGGGCAATGCCACGGTGATGGACGTGCGTTCTCCGGCGGGCCGGTACTGGCGCGCCGCGGTGTACGATCGTTACGCCGGTGATGGCTGGATCAGCACCGTGAACGAAGCTGCCTATCTGGATCCGGGGGCAGTGCCCGGTGACCTGATCGAATACGAGGCCCGGCGCGTGATCACCCAGACCTTTACCCTCTATACGCCGGGCGCGACGCAGTTGTATGCCTTGAGCCAGCCTGAAAAGTTCAGCATGCCGGTCAAGGCCGACTATATCGGCGTCACCTCGCCGGGCGGCGAACTGGAGATCGAGACCATTGCCATGGTTTCCAGCCGCTACAAGCTCAAAGAAGTCGAGTCGTATATGGTTATCTCGACGATCCCATCCGCCGCCGTCGACGCGATGCAGCAGGCCGGCGACGGCTATCCCGAGTGGATCGAGCGCTACCTGCAACTGCCCGACAGTCTGCCGCAGCGCGTGCGTGACCTGGCAGCCGAGATTACGGCCGGATACGACAACGATTTTGACAAGGCCACGGCGATACAAGACTTTTTGCGCGAATACGAGTACAATGAAAAGATCGCCATGCCGCCCGCCGACGTCGACCGGGTAGATTATTTTTTGTTTGAAATGAAGCAAGGCTATTGCAACTATTATGCCTCGGCCATGGCCGTGATGGCCCGCAGTGTGGGCATTCCCGCCCGTATCGCTGCCGGATACGCGCGTGGCGAATACGACCGGGACCTGGACGCATTTCGCGTGCGCGAGCACAACTCGCACGCCTGGGTCGAAGTCTTCCTGCCGCGCTTTGGCTGGATCGAGTTCGAACCGACAGCCTCCGAACCGGTCCTCGTGCGGCCGCGTTCATATACGGGCGGAGATGACACGCTCGACAACGGATCGCAGTACTGGGAAGACTATTTGGACAACATTCCCGAAGACGCCATGACGGGCGGTGGAGTCTTTAACCAGGAAGCGTTCGACGCGCTGATGGCCGAACAGAGAAGGCAGAATCAGATTCGCACCGCCACCCGCATCGGCGGAGTCGTCTTGATCAGCGTGGCCATCATCCTCCTGGCCTGGTGGCAGGGCCGCCGGCAGTTGAGCGAAGAACGTCCGGCTTATACATTTTACGAAAAGATGGTCCGCCGGGCCAGTTGGTGGGGCCTCAAAATGGAGCCCGTTCAAACGCCCAACGAATACGCTCACCAACTGAGCACGGCCATCGCCGTCGAGACCGGCGATTTTGACGCCGGCAAGCTGATCGGGCGCATCACCGAGGCCTATGTCGGTGAGCGGTTTGGCAAAAAGAATCCCGGCCGCTTCCAGCCCAACTTTGCCTGGCGCGACCTGCGGCCGATCCTCTCCAGGTGGGGCCTCGGCTATATGTGGAAAAAAACGTGGCGCAAAGAGGCAGAGTAGGCTTTTCCAAATCGCGTGACATCGAAAAGAAACCTGGTTTTTGACAAAAACCAGGTTTCTCATTGACCAATCCCCAAGCTCTGAAAAGATACGACAGACAGACTTTAATCCAGGTTCATCCGTGAGTCTTTACCGCCCTAAAAAACGCTTCCGCGCCGGCGTTCAGCAGCTTGGGCACGTGGGTGTACACGTACAGGCAGCCTTTCTCTAGATAACCGACGATCGACGGCACGCTGCCCGCCGATCCCGGCACTTTGCCCGCCGTGCGGATCGTCTCAAAGGCACGGTCGATTGCCGCTTGCACGGGCGGCGCGCTGATCTGCCCCGGATAGCCCATCGACTGCGACAGATCCGATGGGCCGATGAAAAACACGTCGATCCCCTCGACCTGCAAAATTGCGTCGATGTTATCCAGCGCCTCCGCCTCTTCCAACTGCACGCAGACCAGCGTCTCGCGATTGGATTGGGCCACAAACTCGGCCATCGACAGGCCAAAACCGTAATTGGCCGGCCGCGTGCCCGCCGCCAGGCCGCGCTTGCCCAGGGGATGATACTTGACCGCCTCCACGGCGCGCCGCGCATCATCCGCCGTGTTGACGTGCGGCACCTGCACGCCCATCGCCCCCCGATCCATCACCTTGAGAATGTCGTCCGGATCCTTGGTCTTGGGCCGCACGATCGGTGTGATCCCGCTCACCTCGGCGGCCATGATCATCAGCTCGACGCTTTCCAGCGTGTTGGTGCCGTGCTCGCAGTCGATCAGCACCCAGTCGAATCCAAGGTGGCCGATCATCTCGACCACCTGCGGCGAGGGAATCATGACCGAGACGCCGTAGGCCGGCTGCCCCGATTGAATCTTGGCTTTCATTTTATTTTCGCGCATAGGTTCCTCCGAAACAGATACGGGATTTTTAGGAAGGACGGGATTTTGAGCTGTAGATCAGACCTGATGGGTTTCGGAAGCCTATCAGATCGCCCTTTACTCGAACCCGGCCGCTGACGCCCCACAGGTCAAACTTTCGACGACAAAATTGTCAAACAGCACCCACAGTCCCTGCCCTGGATCGGCAATGACTCCCACCTTGCGGCTGCCGGTATACGTGCCATCCGTAACCGTGGCGACGAGATAATCGTTCACGTAAGCAGAGATCGCCGACCCGCTGCGCTCGACCCGCAGCCGGTTGACTTCCGTCGGGGGATTGACGGATCCAAAATCCCAGGCTAACGTGGTTGGCACGCCGGCATCATAGCGATCGAGACGATAGCCCGAGGTGCTGACCTTGAACGCATAAAACTGGCTCTCGTCGTCCGAGAGGCCGAACACCAGGCCATAGTCGCCGTTGTCCATTTGAGCCATGTTGACCACATCCACACTCAGCGCGAAATCAGAGGCCGCAAAACCCGGCGTCGCGACCGACCAGTCGCTCGAGTACACAATAGAGATCAGGTATTGATCATCATAATACGCGTGCCGGGTGGTGCCATCGTCGAAAACGGGCCAGCCGCTGCCCGGATCGCTGAAATCGTCCGTGTACAGCGGCGGGCAATAGCTGTTGGCCACCAACGGCAGATAAACGGTTGCCACCGGCGTAAACGTGATCTGAGGCGAGACACGCACGCGCGCCGGATCATACGGCGCGAGATCGGCCGAAAAGGTGCGCGCAGCAGCCTGCTCCCTCCCCACCTGCGGGGCAGCGGTGACGGCCAATGCCAAAAAGAGGCCCAGCCCGGCCGCCACAAGGAACACGTAGATCAGACGAGAGTTCATCACTTTTTCTCCTGACGAAAATAGTCCAAAAACTTGGAAAAACCGTCCGGGATTATACACCATTTTGCAAATACTCAAAAAATGCCCGGACAAATATTCGCCTTGACGTAACAATGCCACTCATTGTACAATAGAATCAGAAATCGGGTTGGCGTGTTCGCCCCATCTATGGTAAACTGGAGTGAAAATACAAGGAGGTATACACAAATGACCGCAACACCGATTCCCCCCCTTTCCTTTGACGGATTCTTGTGTTACGAGGAAACGTCCGCTTTTGTCACCGCCCTGGCCGGGGCTTGTCCCGAACGCTGCCGGCTCGGTTCGTTGGGGCAGTCCAGGCAGGGGCGCGAGATCCACCTGCTCACAATCACCGATTTCGCCACCGGCGCGCCGGAGGACAAGCCGGCCTACCTGATCCACGGCAACATCCACGCCGGCGAGCTGGTCGGCACTCAGAACGCGTTGTACACCGCCCGCCAACTGCTGCTCGACGACGCGGCGTCCGGCCTGCTCGAACGGATCGTCTTTTACATCGTGCCCCGCATCAACCCCGACGGCGCCGAGTTTGT
>JAFGJF010000495.1 GCA_016929205.1 Anaerolineae bacterium | reverse complement strand
GGAGCGTAGTCGAGTTCGATCGTCTCGTGCACATCGCCGAACAGGACCGTGTCCAACAGGGCCAAGATCGCCTCACCCAGCGGCGTGCGGTGCACCGCATCGACCACCCAACCTTCGCCTTCCTGCGGCGGCCTGGTCGCCACCGACAGCAGGCCAAACAGCTCCATCAGGGCGATGCCCATCCGCCCCGGCATATCATACCAGAAGCCGGCGGCCCAGGGATTGTCGGCAATGGGCAGACCGTCTCCTCCCGCCTCGACAAACAGCGCGGCGTGTTCTTCAAAGAGTCGGCTGACAAACAAAGGAGAACGCTCGCCGACGATCTCGGGCAGCCCGTGCAGCAGCCAGGCTTCCAGCAGCGTGACATACTGCTCGGCCGGGTTGAGCGAACGCCAGACCGCGTATACGTCTGGATCGATGACCAACGCCGGTTTGGATGGCGTGCCGCCAACCTGGCCCAGTCCGGTCGCGCGCAGCAGCAGGTACAGCCCCTGAATGTGCGGGAACGACTTGAGCTGCGGCCGTTTGAGCCGCACCTCGATCGGCCGGCTCAAGAGAGCGTTGATCTGGGGCAGCAGTTTGAGCGGCGGCAGTTGGTTCACTTGGCTCACCGGCAGGTCGCGCCCGCGCGCGAACGCGAGCAGCGCCTCAAAGTCGCGCCCGATCGTGCCCGGCCCGTTTTCGTCCACGGTCAAGGCCCGTAACGTCTGTTCGTGCTCAGCGGTTAATTCGAATGGTTTTCTATTCCAGCGCATCTCACCTCCTTGCGACCGTGTCGCGCACGTGTTTCCCCAACATCTTGAGCCTCATTGGGCAGGTACAAGACCTGCCCCTACCCGATCAAAAGATAGCAAACGTTATGCAGCCGGCCAATCCCCGATAAAGCGCACATCGACATCGCTGCCGGCCAGTTTGCGCACCAATGCCTCATCGGCCGTGACCAGGGGCAGCGACAGCCGGCCGGCCAGGGTAACATAGACCGCATCGTATGCCGTGATCTGCCAAGCGATGGACAGCACCAACGCCGGTTCCGCCAAAACGGCCATCGAAACCGGCCGCACCGGCAGGCGAACCAGGTCTGCCACGTCCTGTCGCGCCGCGTCCGGCGGATAGCCAAAACGGCACGCGTATTTCCAGAGGATATTGGCGCACTCGACGAAAAACAGATCGGGCACATAAAAGCGAGCGGGCAGCGCGTCGGCCAGATGATCGAACAACACGTCGACCCGATCGGAGAGTGGTTCGACCAGGAACAACTTGATCCCCACACTCGCGTCGACCACACAGTCAAACGCGGAAAGCTCGGCCATCAGCGCGCCCGGTCCTCGCGAAGCAGGGTCACACTGTCGGGTGCACCGGCAGCTGCGGGAGCGTAAAAACGGCGGGTGCGGATCGTAGCCAACGTCGTCGCCGAGCCGCGCTCGATTTCTTCGATCGCCCAGTCGAGCAGGGTGATGACCTCGGCACTCAACGAGCGGCGTTGGGCGTCGGCGCGGCGCTGCAGCCTGGCGTACAACTCGTCAGGGACATGTCGTACGTGCAAAATCGCCATAGGATGATCCTCCTTTGGTCGTGTTGCTTCCATTATACGCCTGATGGTTGCAAAACGCAACACATGTTTTGTTACTCACAATCCGGCAGCACGATCGTCGTTTGATTCCCCTCCTGCACTACCTCTACGCCCGGCGGCAGCACGATCGAAAAATATCCGCTCTCGCTTTCATACGGGGTCCTGAGCGACAGATCAAACAGCGTTTGTTTATCCGCCTCCGGCAGGTTCGACTGCGGCGAGAAATATAGTTCGGTATACGCCTCGGCGTTGTAAGCATACGGTTCAAAATCGCACTGCACCGTCGTCTTGCACGGCGGGCAGGGCACCGGCTCAAACGTGTGACCGACGATCACGTCACACTGGGTCACGCCATCCGCCGCCGTCGTGTACGACGTGATCTGGACCACATCGTTCGGGCTGAACGGCCGATCCAGCGGCACGCTGGTCTGCACCAACTGGTGGTTGACCACCACATCATAACCCACGTAGCGGTGGCATGGCGGCACCGGCGGCATCGCGTATGCTTCTTCGGGCATCGGGCACCCCGCGTGACCGATCGGCGCGTACAGGTGCCGCACGATCACGTCGCAGATCGTCACCCCGTCCTTGACCTGCGTGTGGCTGCTGACCTCGCTGATCTCTTGCGGCGATTCCGGGCGCTCCAACGGCACGGTCGAAAACTGTTCGCTCCACTGGCCGTTGATCACCACGTCACGCCCCACATAGACGTACCCTGCCGGCGCCGGCGGCGCATCCAGCACATCCCACGAAGGCACACAGTCCTGGGCCGCCCCCGTCTGATCGACCTGCGCGAACACGTGCCCGACGATCACGTCGCACACCACCACCCCGCCGCTCGTCTTGGTGCTCGACGAGATCATGACCACGTCCTGTGGCGAATGCGGCCGTCCCAGCGGCGCGGTCGAGTATTCGAGGCTGTAGACGCCATTCACCACCACCTCGCGCCCCAGGTACACGTAGCCTTCTGATGCCGGCGGCTGCGGCTCGTTGAGCATCGCCTCGCTCGGCGTGCACCCCGAACTCGTGCCCGTCGTCCCAGGCGGTTGAGGTTCGAACACGTGTGTGATCACCATGTCGCACTCGGTCGCGCCGCTGCTGACCGTCGAGCTCGAACGGATGTCGACCAGGTCTGTCGGTTGGGAATCGCGCGCCGGCGGCACGGTCGTCAACCCTTCGTCGATCTGGTTGTTTACCATCACGCTGCGCCCCACGTAACGGTAGCCGGCCGGAGTATCCGGCGGCTCCAGCGCTTCCGGATTAACCTCGCATGGCCTGGCCACTCCGCTCGTCTCGGACGCCAGCGGGGCAAAAACGTGAGCCACGATGATGTCGCACTGGGTCGCGCCATCCCCGGTCCGCGTCTCGCTGTCGATGTACACCATGTCCTGCGGCGATCCGGGGCGCGTCAGCGGCACCGTGGACAGGTCGGATTGGTACACAGAATCGACCACCACGTCCGTGCCCACGTAGGCATACCCCTCCGGCGCAGGCGGCGGCGTCATCATCTCTGGCGGCGGCATACACACGTGCACGGGCACCGTGGCCGTCACCGGCTCTGTGCCGTCGTGCCCAGATGAGGGCGACGACAAAGGACACGTTCCCAGCTCACCATAGGGCAGGGTCATCGAATACGGCGCATAGGTCGAAAATTGGACCAGCGGTACCGCAGGCGCATTCTCTTCGTCCAGCCGCGTCAGCAACAGCGGGCGCCAATAGGTTAGCTCTTGCAGCGATTCGCCCCCCTCGACCGCGAGCATTTCTCCCGGCACGGTCATCAACCGGGCGAATTGCAGCGCCGCCACGCCGGGCGGCAGGCCAGGCAGCGAGAGCACCGCCGCCACGTTGAGCGGCCCGTCCAGCTTGGGATCGGTTTCGATCTCGATCACCGGCGACAGCACGTCACCATCCTCGGCCGTTGCCTCGCGCACGGTCATCGAGACCTGGATCGGTCCATCAACCGCGCCGGGCGGAAAGACCAGCTTGGCCCTCCCGTCAATGCTCACCACCTCCCCTCCATCGACGTCGATCGCCACCACCACCGGCTCGGGTGTCGGCGTCGAGGTCGGCGTCGAGGTCGGCGTTGCCGTCGCCGTCGGTTCCGGCGTGTGGGTCGGCACTTGGGGCGTCGCCGTTGCCATCAAGGTCGCCGTCGGCAAAGCCGCTTGCGGTGTCTCCGTCGCAGGCTCCGCAGTAGGTTCTGGGGTCGACTTGCAGGCACTGGCGAGCAGCATCAGTACCAAAACCAGGCAAAACAGGCACTTGACACGTTTACGATTCACAACACATCCTCCTTGTGTGGCACCACTCAACCAATCGGAATCCATCCAATACGCAATCCATCACCTGGATCATGATAACATACAACCCCCGATTTAACCAGCCCGCCGATTTGCCCGCCTGGCGCCATTGGTGATGACTATGGAAAGCCACACAAAAAAACCGCTGTCAGCATACGCTAACAGCGGCAATAACCCCTGGCAAAGGTGCAACCAACATCATACCGGACAACTCACTCCCGCTTGCCAAACAGTTTTTTCAGAACCTTGATCCCCAGCAGCGCCGCCGGCAGCCAGGCCGGGCTGGTGAACAGCGTCCATTGCAGCGCGTTGCGCCCGGTGGGAGTGGGCAGCCGCTGTTCGACCGGCAGCAGGGCCGGGAAGGTCGCGTGCGGTTCGACCTGGTACCAGTAGGCCACGCTGCTGTAGTCGGTCTCGACCTGGTTGGTGTAGCCGTGATCGATGTCGACGACGATCGATTTGTGGAACGGGATCGGGTCGGCAACGTGGAAACGATAGGCCGCGCAGCGCGAGGTGGCATAACTGCGCACCGTGCAGCCCCAGTGCGGGGCGCTGTACGGCCCCTTGGAGAAATAAAAGCCGCTGTTAAAATAGTCCTCGTTGCCCGTGCCGGGGATCGACGGCGTCTTTTCGCCATCGACGTAAATGCTCTCCCATCCTTCGAGCATGCCCATGCCCATCGCCTCCGGAAAGAGCGCGCTCATCAGGCTGCCCGTCTCTTTGGCGCGCCGGATCATCTGCGCCGGGCTGAACCACCAGCCGGACTTTTGCATCCACAGGTGCATGCCGGCAAAATGCCCCTCTCCCTGCGCCTCCAACACCCGGTAGGGCACGCGATATTGGGTCGGGTTCTCGCGCCGCCACTGGGCGTGAAAGCGCAGCGGCGAGGGCTGTTCGGCCAGCTCGCTGTACTGGACCTGGAAAAAGAGGGCCGGGCAGGGCTTGTCGGCCTCGTTTGTGACCGCGATCCGGCAGCCACGGCTAAAGGGCATCAAAAAGCGGCAGTTGTAACCGCCGCTGGTGCAGCTCAACGGCTCGGCGACATAGTGGGTGTACTTGCCCCAGGGCACGCCAAAAAAATCGCCAAAGGGCGCTGCGACCGAGGGGGTCTGTTCGCCGTCCCAGTACATGCGCAGCACGAGGTGATGGTTGAAATTGGCCGCGCCGGGCAGGTTCATCACCGTCATCCAGATCCGCCGGATCGTGCCCGCGCCGGCGATCTCGGCGACGGTGTATGTTTCGCCGGGAGCGATCTGGACGCTCTTGCCCGGCTCGCCGGCGCCGATCGCTTTGGCCATCATGTCGGGCGGCACCTGGCGTCCCTGGCTGCTCACCTGGCGCATCTTGCCCTGCTGGAT
>JAFGJF010000494.1 GCA_016929205.1 Anaerolineae bacterium | reverse complement strand
TTGGGCATGATATTGTCCTCCACATGCTGTTCATGATACCACAGGTTTCGCTTAGCATGTGGTCCAGTTTTTGGGGAGCATTATACCGTGTTTGTTAATCGATGGTCAGATTGTGCACATGTCCGTGTGTTATCTTGACCAACGTCTCGTACGGAATGGAAAAAATGGAATTGGCGCTGCCAGCAGCAGCGTGCACGATCTCAAACCGTGACAGGCTTGCGTCGATCAATGTCATCAGTGGTTCGGGGTGCCCAATAGGGGACACGCCACCCACCGTGAAACCCGTCACTCGCTGCACACTATCGGCATCGGCGATCTTGACCTGGCGTTTGGACGCACCCAAGATCTGACGCAGCGCTTTGCTGTTCACCCGTCGATCCCCAGCCGCAAGTACCAACACAGGCTGCCCGGCGACGATAAAACAAAGCGATTTGACAATTGCACCCTGGTTGCAGCCTACGGCCTTGGCTGCGTTTTGTGCTGTGCTGGTCGACACTTGGAATGTTTTGACCTGTATATCCAATCCTTGGGCATCTAGTGCCGCTTGCACGCGCTCTACGGGGTTTTGCATCATGTCACCTCCTTTACTCTGGTCATTTTTACAGAGTGTCAAAATGTGCTATAATTTTTCTAGGTCCGCCATCTTTAGCCAAAGGAATGATCGCCTATGTTGATTCGTCCAGCTACTTTAATCGACCTCAATGCTTGCCTTGCGCTCAATGCCGATTCACAGACCGATCATGTATGGCAAATGGAACAGCGTTCTGAGACCCATGGCGGTATATTTATACGTTTCCAGCCTGTTCGCCTGCCTCGGGTGATGTATGTGACCTATCCACGCCAACGTGACGATCTGGTATCTTGCTGGAAGGACGACTCGATGGTCTTGGTTGCCAGTGACAAGCAGGTCAGCGAACAGGCAGATGCGCTAGAGGTAAACGGTATCGACGAGCACGACCTTGCCAAAGTGTTTGGCTACTGCCAACTAGACGCACAGCTATGGCAGCGAACAGGCTGGATCTCACATCTCGTTGTCGATCGTCCGTTCAGGCGCCAAGGGATCGGCACGGCATTGCTAAAGGCAAGCATTGCCTGGGGGCGCGACCTCAAACTCAAAAAACTGATGATCGCTGTGCAAACCAAAAACCATCCGGCAATTTCCTTCTGTGAAAAATTCAATTTTACGTTCTGTGGGTTTAATGATCACTATTTTGTAAACAGAGATATCGCTCTCTTTTTCACTTTAAGACTCTAGGAGGCACTCATTTTACTATCCATACTTCGGGTCGCTAACAGAATCCTCTCCTCGGCGATTTTGCTAACAGCGTTCTCGTTGGTCATATACATTCTTTGGCACAACTTTCGTAGCGCAGTGGGGCGTGCCTTTTGCGTGTTATTGGTCTTTGTGATGGTTGTATACCTCGGCGATGTTGCCATTTTCGAGGTGATGTCACGTGAGTCAGCGCTGACCTGGCTTAGATTCCAATGGCTGGGCATCGCTTTCGTGCCGTCTGCCTATTTACACTTTTCGAACGCCTTGCTCAATACGACCAACGATGTGTCTCGCTGGCGGCGGCTGGGTATCAGGTTGAGCTACCTTGTGGGTGGAGTAACGTTGTTGTTTGTCGTCCTGACGCCCTGGGTTGTTCGAGACGGCATCTATGCGGCTTTTACGCCGCGTTTACAACCGGGGCCGCTCTTTTGGGTCTTTACCATCTATTTTTTCGCCATCGTGATGGGAGGAGCAGCCAATATTAACAATGCCCGAAAACGGTGCTTAACGGCTACGTTCAGGCGTCGAATGGGCTATTTGACCATGGCATTTGTGGCTCCGGCATTGGGCGTCTTTCCCTATATGCTTCTAACCACTTTGCCCTCCAGATTGCCTGATATGATTTTATTAAGCATTCTTTTGGCGGGCAATATTGCCGTTGCGCTCATGATTGTGGTGATGGCTTATACGGTGGCCTATTTTGGTGCCTTTACACCGGATCGCGTCATCAAGTACGATTTGATCGAGTATTTGCTGCGCGGGCCATTTCTGGCGTCATTTATCGTCGTCATCTTGAATGGGGTTCCAAAAATCGGAACCATTCTTGGCTTGTCGAGCGACTTGGTTACGCTTTTTGCGACTGTCTTGACCGTCATTTTGGCGCAAATGGGCATCAGCCTGGCACATCCCTTCCTCAATCGCCTGGTTTATCGCCAGGACGTTGACGAGATTGCCTGGCTTCAAGAACTAGACACACGGTTGCTCACACCAAGCGATCTGAAACAGTTTCTGGAAAACGTGCTTTCCTTGATCGCCGAGCTGCTGCGCGTCCGGCATGCTTTTGTGATCACACTGAGTGATGACGACTTTTACATTGAGGCTTATTGCGGCAGCGAACAGGTGGCGCGTTTGTTTCTCAAGTTTGACAATCTGCGCTCTATGCTCAAGTTGACTTCTCAAGACACCGACCCTTATCCAGCCTTTGTCGAAAAGGACGGGTTCATTGTCAGGCCACTGTGCACGCAAAATCAGGATGCCGTTCTAGGTTTGTTGGTGGTTGAAAAGAGCGCTTTGACGTTCCTGCAAGACGCTTTGTTGGCTGAGAATATCCTCGACTTGATCGAACAAGCCGAGGTGGCTCTGGAAGATAGGCATTTGCAGCAAGGGATCTTTGTCGCGCTGCAGCAAATTATGCCTGACATTGAGCGTATCCAAAAACAACGGCGCTTGATGCGTTACGTTACGTCGTTGCCTCAGCCAATAGACGAGAATCCGATCAATAGTCCCAATTTCACGCGTTGGGTCAAAGATGCGTTGACGCACTATTGGGGTGGTCCCAAGTTAACTCGCAGCCCATTGCTCAAACTAAAAATTGTCACTTTGGCCTACGGTTCGAAGAATGAAGACAAGGTACATGCGCTTCGCCAGACATTGCAGCAAGCGATCGATGCTTTGCGCCCTGCCGGTGACCGCAGCATGACGGCTGTCGAATGGACGCTGTACAACATTCTCGATCTCAAATTTCGCGAGGGTTACCGGATGAGCGACATTGCCAACCGTTTGGCCGTCAGCGAATCAGACCTCTACCGAAAACAGCGTGCTGCTATTGCCGAGGTTTCGCGCGTGCTGGAAAATATGGAACGTCAGGTGATGTCATCTAGATCTTGAGTCTAGACAACTCAAGAGTTAGAGCCGTTAGCAATCCAGGGGTCTTTTATTTGGGCCGCGCCATCTCGCCCAACCTCTTGCCCAGTGCTTTGCATTGCTCCAAAACCTCCGGACTCGGATGGCCACGCGATCCGACCGGCTGGCCCACCATCGTGCCGACGCGTTTGAAAATGCCCTTCATGGCGTCGATCACGCGCCCTCCGCCGCCATGCGAGTAAAAGAGCACATACGGTTTCCCTTTCAGTCCCTGCATCCCCTTGCGTACGTCGGCGATATAATGATCGTCCATAAATTGCTTGAGTTGTCCCGCGACATAGCTGTAATAATCCGGCGAGCCAAAAGCAGCACAGTCGTATTGGGGAAACCGAGCGATGTCGAACCGCCCATTGTTGGTGTTGAACAGGTCGACCTCGACCCCGGCTTCGCGCAACCCCTCGGCGACTGCTTCCGCCATCGCGGCCGTGTTACCGTATTCTTGGGAATGATACAAAACGAGAGCCTTTGCCATGTTTGTCCTTTCAGCCTGTTGCGAAGACAAATTGTGCCGCTGCAATGTCTACCGGCCTCTAACGTTCCACACGTCGCCGAAATGGTCAGGTGGAAGGCGCACTTCGTCAGGATCTTGGCGATTGTAGGTGTGGCTGGCGATACCAATCAACTGGGTGTCATCTTCCAGTGACATCCAACCATGGTAGACGCCAGGGGGTACAGCAATGAGAACGGGGTTGCGCTCGCCGATGGTGAGGACCATCTTTTCACCACGGGAGTGACTGTCATCTCGTTCGTCCACAAGCACGACTTTGGCGCTGCCGTGGCCGATCGTGAACCAGTCCCAGGCCTTGTTGTGCTTGTGAAAAGCGCGTACCACACCGCGGTCAACGTTGCCGACCAGGAAAACCTGTCCAAAGCGTTGGATGGCCCCATGGGGTTCCGGATCGTCGCTACGGCGAGCGATTTCGATCAGATAGCCGCGATCATCACAATGTACCTGCAATGGGATAGCCAATACGCCGTCAATCATTGTTGTCCTCCTCTTCAAAGTTGGGAATCGTTTTTGTCGATCAGCCAGAAAGGAATTGGGTAAGGATTGATTATGGAAATTGTACTCGATCTTGCTTTCAGGTGCAAGTACGCGTGCTGTTCGTTGCCGGGAGGGAACAAAAAAGCCACCCTGGGGACTTGAACCCCAAACCTGGCGCTTACGAAGCGTCTGCTCTGCCGATTGAGCTAGGGTGGCAACGGAACAATTATACTTCAAGTGCGAAAAATTGCAAATCCTGCGGGCTTTTGACAAACGGGTTTCTGTGTGGTATGCTGATAGCCAGTATTTGGCTGTACAAGGCCTGGCACCGCCGTTTTTTTGTGGCGCGTGGATGGCAGTTTGGGGTATCGGTAACGATCGAGATCACCTTTTGGAGCAGAAAGGGAAACGGATGAATACAAAACTCGGGAGCAATCTTGCAGGTATCGTTGCGGCCATGATCACGCCCTTTAACGCGGACGAGTCTGTAGATCAGGAGGGCGTTCGTGTCGTGGCCCGGCATTTGATCGACCAAGGCATCCACGGCCTTTTTCCGGGAGGCAGTCAGGGCGAATTTTATGCGCTGACCACCGAGGAGCGCAAACAGGTCCTCGAACTGACCCTCGATGCCGCAGCAGGAGATGTGTTTGTCGTCGCTCACGTGGGGGCAATCACGACGCGTGAGGCGATCGATTTGACCCGGCACGCACAGGCTTCTGGAGCCGATGCCGTCGCCGCCGTGACGCCGTTTTTCGTCAAACCCACGCAGGACGAGCTGTACCGATATTTTGCCGATATTTGTGCGTCAACCAGCCTGCCGGTGCTGGCTTACGACAACGTCGGGCGGACCAACGTCCCCTTGGCGACGGCAACCATTTCTCGCCTGGCGCATGGGATCGACAATTTTGTGGGGGTCAAGGATTCCAGCGGCGATCTGACCCAGTTGGCCGAGCATATTCGTCTCTGCCCGCCGGCCTTCCGGGCTTTTGTGGGACGGGATTCGCTGATCTATGGCGCGTTGTTGTACGGCGGGGCGGGCGCAGTTGCCGCGACGGCGAACGTTGTGCCGGGATTGGCGGTAGGGATCTATGAGGCGGTCAAAGCGGGCGAGCTGGAAAAGGCATTACAACTGCAAAAGAAATTGGCCCCGGTGCGGATGGCTTTTGGTTTGGGGACCTTTCCGGTCGTCGTCAAAGAAGCGATGCACATGCTTGGTCTGCCTGCCGGTCCGGCCCGCCGCCCGGTGGGGGCACTATCGGATGCGATGCGCGCGCAGTTGAAAACGATCCTCGAACAGGTTGGCGTTATCTAGTTTTTAGCGTAAATGTCTTATATATCGTTAAAAATCCGATTTTTGACGCCCCGAGTCGTAATAAGGAGAAAAAATGCACAAGATAACGATGTTGGGAACAGGGTTGATTGGCATGTTTTATACCAAGACCTTGCACGGGCAGCGCAGCCGGGACCGGGTGCATGTGGTCTATTCGCGAACGGAAGCGCGAGCCAAGGCGTTTGCCCAAGAGTGGGGTATCCCCAAGTGGACGACCGACTTGCAAGAAGCGATCCAGGATGCCGACACGGACGTGGTTGTTGTTGGCCTGCCAAATCATCTGCACAAAAAAGCCGTGCAACTGGCTGCGGAAGCGGGCAAGGCTGTGTTGTGCACCAAACCCCTGGCGCGCAACGCGGCCGAAGCGAAAGAGATACTCGATATTGTGGAACAGGCCGGTGTGTTTAGCGGTTATCTGGAGGACCTGGTCTATACGCCCAAGATGCTCAAGTCAGTCGAATCGGTCAGGAACGGTGCGCTGGGCCGGATCCTGTGGGCGCGATCGCGAGAAACACATCCCGGCCCGC
>JAFGJF010000493.1 GCA_016929205.1 Anaerolineae bacterium | reverse complement strand
TCCATCCACGCCCGCGCCGGTGATCCCGCTCTGACCCTCGTTGCCACCAGCCGTCTGCTCTCTCAGCTTGCCTCGCAGGTCGCCGCTGCCCTCTTCGATCGCCAGCTCAAGGCCTGTCTGGATGATTTCCCTCCCTCCCGGCGCGGTCGCCTTCGCCCGCTCCTCGAATGGATCGCCTCGGCCGGCTCGGCCCTCAGCCCCATCGAGCGGCTGCTCCTGCTCAAAAAAAATAAAAAAAACGCGAAAAAACAATTACCGGTAACGGGAACCACAGCCTCTGAGATCGGGATCGGGCGCTTCCCCTGCCTCCTTTGTGCTCTTTGCGTCTTGGCGGTTCAGATTGCCCTCTCGCAATGTCCGAACTCAAGAGGAGCACGATCCATTCTTTGCCTTTACTCGACCGTCACGCTCTTCGCCAGGTTCCTCGGTTGGTCCACGTCGCACCCCCGCCGCACCGCGATCTCGTAGGCCAGCAGTTGCAGCGGCAGCACCCCCAGCACCGGGGTCAGCAGATCGTGCGTGCGCGGGATTGGTAGCACTTCGTCGGCCTTGCCGTGGATCGGCTCGTCATCGTCGTAGGCCACGGCCAGCACCTGCCCGTTGCGCGCCTGCACCTGTTCGATCTGGCTGATCATCTTGTCATAGACCCCGTCTCGTGGCGCGACGACGACCGTAGGCATGTGCTCGTCGATCAGCGCGATTGGGCCGTGTTTCATCTCTCCCGCCGGGTAGCCTTCGGCGTGGATATAGCTGATCTCTTTGAGCTTGAGCGCCCCTTCCAGCGCCACGGGATAATTGATCCCCCGGCCCAGGTACAACACGTTGTGGCACTGGTAAAAGCGTTCGGCCAGGAACTTGTAGCGGTAGCCGTGCTGGGCCTCGTCCAGCAGCTCCCCGGCCAGGCCCGGCAGGGCCACGACGGCGCGAATCAGCGCGGCGCGTTGCGCCTCGTCGAGCAGGCCGCGCTCCTGTCCCAGGTAAACAGCCAGCAGGAACAGATCGACCAGCGAGGTTGTAAAGGCCTTGGTGCTGGCCACGCCGATCTCCGGCCCGGCCTGCATGTACATCACCCCATCGCACAAGCGAGCGGCCTGGCTGCCAATCGTGTTGACGATCGCTGCTGTAAACGCGCCGTTCTCGCGCCCTTCTTCCAGCGCCGCCAGCGTGTCGACCGTCTCCCCGCTCTGGGTGATCGCCAGCACCATGTGTCCGGGAGCAAAGATCGGGCTGCGATAGCGGAACTCGCTGCCGTAATCGACCTCGACCGGCAGCCGCGCCAGGTTCTCGATCATAAACTTGCCGACCAGTCCGGCGTAATAGCTCGTCCCGCAGGCGATGATCGTGATCTTGGATAATTGGGCCACCTGTTCTGGCAGCAGGTTGAGCGTGTCGAGCACCACCCGCTGGCGCTTGAAATCCAGCCGCCCGCGCAGTGTGTCGGCCAGGCTGCGCCCCTGTTCGTAAATCTCTTTTTGCATAAAATGGCGGTAAGCGCCCTTTTCCGCCGCAACGGGGTCCCAGCCGATGGTTGTTTTTTCGGGCACGGCCGCGTTGCCCGCCAAATCGGTCAAGACCAGGCCGCCGGCGCTGACGATCGCCATCTGGCGGTTCTCGAGAAAACACATGCGCCGCGTGTGGCGCAGAATGGCCGGGATGTCGCTGGCGACAAACATTTCGCCATTGCCGTACCCGATCGCGACGCCGCCGGCGTTGCCCAGGCGGGCGGCGATCAGGTGCCCAGGATGGGCCTTGCTGAGCACGACGATCGCGCTGGGACCTTGTAGTTCCTCGAGCGCGGCGCGCACGGCGCGAACCAGGTCGCCGTCGCTGCCGTTGTGATAGTGGCTGTGGATCAAGTGGACGATCACCTCGGTGTCCGTGTCGCTGTTGAAACAATACCCGGCGGACTGCAATCGGAGACGCAGCTCGGCGAAATTTTCGACGATCCCGTTTTGCACCACGACCAGTTCGCCATCGGGACTGCTGTGGGGGTGGGCGTTGCGCTCGCAGGGCGGGCCGTGTGTGGCCCAGCGGGTGTGGCCGATGGCAATGTGCCCGGCGACGGGATCGTTTTGCAGCAGCCTTTCGAGGTTGATCAGTTTGCCTTTCTGGCGGCGCACCTGCAGGTCGCCCTTTCCATCGATGACCGCCAACCCGGCCGAATCATAGCCGCGATATTCCAACTGGCGCAGCCCTTCCATGACGATAGGCGGAGCCTGGCGTGGCCCGATATATCCGACAATGCCGCACATGATTGTTCTCCTTCGTGTAGCGACTAGTCACATTCTACTGGATGGTCCGGCGTGGGCTGGCGCAAACGGCACGATCGCGCAAGCGCCGATCAACCTTGACCAGGGTTGGCTGTTCCCGGTAACCGTCTTGAATTGTGACTGGAAAAAGGCTCCACTGCCGAACGCCATTGTGCCGAGGTCGCCCAACGGGTTTTGCGCGTTCGCTGGCTGGCAGGCGAGGGGGCGTTAGGTTTCGCCATCTGCCCGCTTGATTGAAGGAGAAAGGTCAAAAGGCCGGTGGAAACGGCCTGGGGGCTTCCGCTGATCTGTCGATTTTCGAGCGATGATCTTTTTTCATCGCCCTTGGCCCGGCTGTGACGCCGGGAACCCCCTTCCTCGTCACCCACGCACGGGGCGTGGGCCATGCGCTTTTTTTCTCCTGTTGTTGGTCTATGAGCTTATCGGCGCCTCCTTTGGTGATCCGGAATGAAGCAACCTTCCTTTGTGGCCATAGTGTATCGTAAAAAAGTTAAATGATGGTAAGAAATGGTAAGAAGCCGGTTAAAACTCGAGCGAACAAGAAAAACGAGCGTCATCTACCACCACGTTTCGTCCGTGCAGAGCAAGCCGGAGAGCTCGTCCGGCTTGAGCAAAATGAGGTAACCTTCCTGCATGTCGATCAGGCCTTTGCGTTGCAAGGCGCGCAGGGCGCGGTTGGTGCTCTCGCGGCTGGCGCTGATCAGGCTCGCCAGGTCGCCCTGGGTCAGGGGGCTGGTGATCCGAATGCGGTCGCTGGTGATCCGTTCGCCTTGCCGCAGGGCCAGCGAGAGCAGCCGCTTGGCGATGCGCCGGGTCACGTCGAGCGAGGCCAGCGATTTGATCGACTCGTTTGTCTCGCGCAGCCGGGTGCTCAAGGTCAGCATCACGTTGAGCGCCAACTGGTGGCTGGTGCGCAGGTGCCGGTAAAAGTCTTGGTCGCTCATCACCCACAGTGTCGCTTTTTCGACCGCCACGGCCGTGGCCGAACGGGGGCGTTGGTCGAGCAGCGACATTTCGCCAAACAGGTCGCCGGGTCCGTAAATTCTGACCGATACTTCCTGTCCATCCTCGGCGTGAACATAGATCCGTACCGTGCCCGACTCGACAATGTAGACCGCTTCGCCCGGGTCGCCCTGGAAAAAGATATTTTCCCCGGCGTCGACGCGTTTTCGTTTCAGGTCTCTGCCCAGTTGCATCAATTCCGTGTCGTCCATTTCGGCAAACATGGGAATGGTGTGCAGAAAGGGCAGCAAGTTGTTTTGGGACATGGACCGTGCTCCTCCAACGGCTGGAACGGGTGCGGTCGTTCGGCTGGCTGGTCGGCACGTATTGTACACCATTCCGCTTGTTTCGACAATGGGTGTTGTTGTTTTGTTCCTGGTTGTCATGGTTTCACTCCTTTTCAGACAGCCCAGCAGGTGTCTATGCCAGCTCTCTCAGGAACAATCCCACGGCGACGGCCAGGCTGACGCTGACCAGCAGCTCGCCCAGGTAGCCGATCCGCTCGTCATCGATCTGTGCGTTGGCCCCGTCCAGTGCCAGCCTGGGGGCGACGACCAATGGCACGAGCAGAAACTGGCCGAGCATCACAAAGGTGGCAATCAACCCGCGCTCCAGCATCCCGACGTACCGCTCGCCGGGCCGGCCGGGTAAACTCTTGCTTTCCGCGCCTGTGCCTTTGACCACAAAGTGGATCAACACCCAGGCCGGCATGCTGAGCAAAACATAGCCAATGGCAAAGAACAAACGGTTGCCCTCTTGCAGCCAGGTTCCCAGTGCGGATTCGACCGGACGTCGTGCCAGCCAGCCCGACCAGCTCACCACGAGCACGATTGCCAGGACATGCAGCGCCTGATCGAGCAAAAACAGAAACAACGTCGTGGCTGCGTCCGTCTTGCCGGCCTTGGTGCGGGCGACGTCGATCAAGGTGTGGATCGTGCCAAGCAGCAGGGCATAAGGCCACCAGTCGAGGGCAAAAGGCAGCGCACACAGCAGTGTGAACGCGGTGACGATGCCGCCGTGGACCAGCACGCCCCATATGCTGCGACTTTTCCACATGGCGATGCGATCGGTCTGGAAAACGTAATCGCCCAGCAGGTGTGCAAAAAAGATGGCTTGCAGCATGGTTGTGTCTTTCATAGGTGATCGCCTCCTGAACAAATAAACGAATGAATTGTGCCTGAACAAGCAATCGCTTGTTTCGACGATGTGGTTTAGACTCTCGTGTATTCGACTATAGTGTACCAGGTTTGGGGCGGGCCTGCTATGATCTGGATCACAGGGTTTCGAGATCCGTAAATTTTGCGTAAAGATCCGGGCAATCCTGTGTAGTCCTGCGAATGTGTGTTATAATAGCGCCAGGGTAGCACGACGTTAACCGGAAGAGCCTGTGGTGAAAGGATAGATATGACGACGTTACGCATTGCCTTAGCGCAGATCAACCCGACGGTCGGGGATCTGCGGGGAAACGAAACCAAGATTTTGAACCATATCGCGCGCGCGATCAAGCTGGGCGCCGATATCGTTGCCTTTCCGGAACTGGCCGTGACCGGCTACCCGCCGGAAGATTTGCTGCTCAAGCCCAGCTTTGTCGAGGCAAACCGGCGGGTATTGGAGCGGATCGCGTGCCAGACGAGCGGCATTGTGGCCATCGTGGGCTTTGTCGATCGCGACGACGACATCTATAACGCCGCCGCGGTGCTAGACGATGGCCGGATCGCGGGCGTATATCACAAAACATACCTGCCCAACTATTCGGTGTTCGACGAGGAACGTTATTTCCGGGCCGGGGAGTGTCCCCTGGTCTTTTCGTTGGGTGGGACAAAGGTTGGCGTCAACATCTGTGAGGACGTGTGGTATCCTGCCGGGCCGACCAAGACCCAGGCGTTGGCTGGGGCGCAGTTGGTGGTCAACATTTCGGCATCGCCTTATCACGCCGGCAAAGGGACGTCGCGCGAGCGGATGTTGGCCACCCGTGCCGCTGACAACGTGGTGCTGATGGCCTTCTGTAACCTTGTTGGCGGGCAGGACGAGCTGGTTTTCGACGGTGGCAGCGTGATCGTCGACGAGCGTGGTGAGGTTGTGGCCCGTGGCAAGCAATTTGTCGAAGACCTGGTCGTTGCCGACCTCGATCTGAGCGCCGTGTTCCGGCAGCGGCTGCACGATCCTCGCCGCCGCAAAGAGCGCATCTCGCTCGCTGCCGAAGCGATACAACAGGTTGTGTTGCGGAGCGGGAATACAGAGCCCACAGCGGGAACACAAAAAGGGGCAGAAGGGGATGCGGGGCAGGGTGCTGAGGTGTCCAAGGTCGTGCCGGTGCTCGATCCTCTGGCCGAGGTCTACCAGGCGATTGTACTGGGTACGGGCGATTATATACGCAAGAATGGTTTTCACAAGGCCGTGATCGGACTTTCGGGCGGCGTCGACTCGGCATTGGTGGCCTGCATCGCCAGCGATGCGCTGGGCCCCGAAAACGTGACCGTTGTGTTTATGCCTTCGCGTTACTCGTCGAACGACAGCCGTGAGGACGCCAGCAAATTGGCTCACAACCTGGGGATTCGTTATCTGACGATTCCGGTCGATGACACCTTTCAATCCTATCTCGACATGCTGTCTGATGCCTTTGCCGGTACCGAGCCAAATGTGGCCGAGGAAAATATCCAGGCGCGCATCCGGGGCAACATTCTGATGGCCTTGAGCAACAAGTTTGGCTGGCTGGTATTGACCACCGGCAACAAGAGTGAGATGAGCGTGGGTTATGCTACGCTGTACGGGGATATGGCTGGCGGTTATGCCGTGATCAAGGACGTGCCCAAAGATCTGGTTTACCGGCTGTGCGGGTACATCAACGCGCGCGCGGGACGCGAGATCGTGCCCCAGCGCATCTTTGACAAGGCTCCGACTGCCGAACTGCGACCCAACCAGACCGACCAGGATTCGTTGCCACCCTATCCCGTGCTCGATGCGATCTTGCACGCCTATGTCGAGGAGGATCGCGGTATGCAAGAGATCGTTGACTTGGGCTTTGAACGGGAGACGGTTGTCGACGTGATCCGTATGGTCGATCGCGCCGAGTACAAGCGCCGCCAGGCGCCCCCCGGGGTCAAGATCACGCCGCGTGCCTTCGGAAAAGACCGGCGGCCGCCGATTACAAATTGGTATCGGGAAGAATGATGCGTGAAACGTTTGCCCGGCAGAGACAACTGGCAGCCCCGGACGGTGGCGAGTTTACAGACGGAAGCGGCGCGCCGGGGGTAGGGAACGCTGGGCCTTGTTTCAGCAGTTTTGCCCCCGGGATCGAGTTTGACGGGCAGGATCTGGCTTGATATCGAATCCCGTTAATCATGAAAATCCTGTTAATCCTGTATATCTTTTTGGTAAATTCTGTATCGGGGGTTTTGGTTAATTCTGGCGTTGGACGATGGCCGGCAGGACCAGGGTCAATAGCGCCGCCCCTACCGCAGGTTGGAACGGGGGCACCAGGTTGGTGTACGGATAGTACTGCAGCGATGCGGCGTCAACTATCCGAAACCAGGCCAGAGTCGAGGTGAGGTACAGGCAGGCGGCGAGGATAACGCCGTCGCGCCAGGTCATATGGTGGTGATGGTAATGTGTGCGGGTGATGCGCTTGCCTTGCGCCCAAAAGACGGCGAGCAGCAAGGTGGCGCTCAAGGCGACGATCGCCCAGCCGGCGATTCGAAACGTCTCAAAATAGGTCAAACCAAAGAACCCGCCCAAGAACCCGCCCAGTCCAAGCAGGACCAACACTTGGTACACCACGTCGCGCATTTTGGGCAGGGCGCGCACATTGCCGAACCCGCGCGATTCCATCGATTCGGCCAGTTGAAAGCTGCGCTCCAGCCCGGTCGTGAGTAAGGCCATCACAAAGGGCAGCATGTCGCGGATGCGGCGGATGCGGTGGCCGCGAATCAACTGCGCTTCGCGGATTTCCTTGGCGCTGGCCATCATTTGTGGAAAAAAGGTGAGGGCGATAGAGACGATCAGCCCCGCTTCATAGATAAAGGCCGGAGTCAGGTGCAAGATTTGCGCCTGATTGACGGCAAGGTTAAATGTGGCAAAGAGCAGCATCAGCGTCATCAGGTTGAGTGCGCTGCATGCGCCCCACAGCACGGCCTCGAGTGTGATCTTGCCGCCAACGATGGGCCAGTTTGCCGGCAGTCGGAACAGGACGTGACTGCCGGTGTGCACGCCAAGCGCGTTAAGAGGGATGGTGAACAGGGCCAATCCCATGGCGATGCGGAGCAGTGTGTGCCAGCTTGCCGCGTCGGGACGGTCCTTGCTGACCACGGTATGGTTGATCGCAATCGCACCGAGGATGAGGGTGACGTACAGCGGGTTGCGGGTCAGGATGGCGGCGGCCGTTGCGCTAGCCGTCCATATAACCCAGGTGAGGGGATGCAGCATAAGTCAGAATTCGATCCCCTGGCGGGCCGTGATCCCGCGTTCGTAGGGATGCTTGTGTCCTTTCATTTCGGTAACGTAATCGGCCCGGTCCAGTAGCTCTTGTGGCACGCGCCGCCCGGTGAGCACCAGTTCGACGCCGTCCGGTTTGTCCTCAACCACGGCGACCACCTCTTGCACGGTAAGTAGTTTGAAATAGAGAGCGACATTGATTTCGTCCATCACCACGATCTGGTATTGGCCGCTTGCCATAGCACTACGAATGGCGTCGATGCCTTTTTGGGCCAGGTCATAATCCTCGGGCTTGGCCGTCGAGCGCCCGTCGGCATCGATGTGGATAAAGGCTGGATTGCCAAATTGTTCGATCGTGATCCGTCCGTCCAGCAGAACGCCGGCTTGCAGCTCACCATATTCCTGGCCCTTCATAAACTGGCCGATGTAGGTGCGCCACCCATGGCCGGCGGCGCGCAAGGCCAACCCCAGGGCGGCGGTGGTCTTGCCCTTGCCATCGCCGGTATAGACATGAATCAGGCCGGGAGAGGGGTGCGACATGGCGTTTGTTTCTACAAGATGCGTGAAACGTGACGTGTGACATCTGATGTATCACGCATCACGTTTCACGTCTAAATCTTGGTCAGGACGAGCGTTTGCGCAGTTTGAGACCGATCGACGTCAGCGTCGCGCCGCTGCTCAGCAGGGTGATAGCATAGAGCCACATATCGGCGCCGGAGACGGGCAACAATTCGGGCTCCTCACCGTCGGTGGTTGATTCTGTGGTAGCTGTCGTCGTTTCGTCCACTGGTGCTGGCGTTGGTGTCGGTTTGACCGGCTGGTCTACGTCAAATCTGGCAAAGGGTAGGGTTTTTTGCTCCAGGGCAATGAGGGCCTGCACACTGCTCAAAAAATTGTCATCGGGCATGGCGTCTTGCCACCGGAAAGCGCCGCTGGCATTCTGGAAAGAGACGATCCGGTCATAGACGGATGTGCCGTCCTGGCTAAAATATTTCCAGTCCGTGCCGGAGGGGTCCTGTCCTGCGGCAATGATTGCCCACATAACGACGGCCGTCGAGTTCGAGTCGCTGTCGGTGCCGTATGGCGAGGGATTGATGTACGGGAATCCGCCATCCGCGTTCTGCTGCGTTTTTAGATGCACCATCGCTTTCTGGATCTGTCCGTTGTCTTGTGGAACGCCGGCGGCAACCAGGGCAACGACAGCCAGCGCCGTGGTATTGTTGTCTCCACTGCCTTCGGTCATATCGCCGTTCCACGACCATGTGCCATTCTTGATCTGTTTGCTGGCCAAATAGCTGATCGTTTGCGGGTTGCTGGGCCTGAAGGCGCTCTTGAGGGCGATCATAGCCATACAGTGTTCGTTAATGAAATCGGCCTGCCCGCCGATCTTGCCGTCACTGCCAATCATGGCTTCCAGCTTTTTGATCAAATCTACATCAAGGACTTTGCGTGGGCTCATACCGTTGGCGGTCAAAGCAAGGATCACTTTGGCCAGGTCGCCGGCCTTGCTGACCGAGCCGATATTGGCTTTGACGAAATCGAGCGGCGTTTTGCCTGCATTGCTCCAGGTAAAGCCATTTTCGCCGCTGGCCGCGACGGCGAGAACCGTGTCTGCGGTCGCACCGATGCTGCTGGCCGGGCTGCCAAAGCCGCCGTCGGCATTTTGCTGTGTTCTCAGCCAGGCAACAGTGCTGGGACCATCGGCAAATGCCGGCGCGGTCAGGGTGAAAATAATGATCAACGCGATCGCTGTACCGAGAAATCTTTTGTGAATCATTTCTTTCCTCCTACGAGTTACGAGCGTATTCGATGATAACAAAAACCTCCCCTCGGTCGCGTTGAGGGGAGGTCGAAAAAACATTGTCTGGCAATGCATCGCGACGACGATGGTTATATGACCACGGTGCCTATCTCGCAGTGTTTTGAACAACCCGAAATAGCGCATGTCGCAGACCACTGTCTCCCTTATCCACGAGGGCTTTCTGATGGCAAACGTATGTATCAAGGCGGGTAATCTGGCTTACTAGAAACCATAATTTCTAGATCACAGTTGCGGGACAGCGCCGGCCTCCTAAACAAAAGCTGTCTTTTCGGCTTTTGTCAGCCACCGGCTTCCCCCTGGCGGAGACTCCAACTGGAGTCATTTCGCCAACTCATTGCATCCGGGCATAGAGTACCTTGATAGTTTTTCAGTTAATAACAGTATATCACTTTCTTTCGTGGGTGTCAAAATCGCACGCCGGTTATGTCGACTGATTCATTGTGTGCGTTTCGATCAGCGTTTGATAAAAGCCAGGGCTTTTTCTTGTTCGCCATTCATAATAATCTCGATCGTGTAGCCCCCTGTCACGGCCGATACGTCAATGACTTTGATATAGGGAGCATAGTGAGCATACTGAGGTATGATCTCGCCAAGCACGTTAGGTGAATTTTGGATGAATTTCCAGTTGAACGTTGTCTTGTCGTCGTCTGGATAAAGCGGCAGGGGATAGATCTGTGATTCGACCAGGTCTTGGAAAAAATGTGTGCCATACGATACCTCGGGTGTTTGCTCGCCATGCGCGAGCGCCACCTCGATCAACATGCGGGCGTTGCTAATGTCGGCATAGGAGACCTTGACGCCCAAACTCAGGTTGGAACTGCCCCACCGTCCAGGTCCCATTAGGATGAACCGCTCATCTTCCAGCGCATAGTTGAGCTGCCCGACCGTCCGCGCGAGTTCTAGCCGGGTATCGGTATCGGGAATCTGATCATAGGTTCTGGGATCGATCCAGATAATGTAGCGCACGCCGGAGACGATACCCTGGGGCACCAGCCGGTTGGCTGAAAAGATAGTATCGTCTGGTGGAATGTGAGCCGGGATGGCGATCGGCTGTCCTTCCTGCCGGAAACTGAGCGGGCGGCATTGCAGCAGTGTGATCTCGCACCTGTCGGCGCTGCGATCGCTCAGTCGCCTGACCGCAAATTCGATGTCAACCGGGCGTTTGTAGTGCTTTTCGATGGTCTGAAGTAATGATTTCATGACCTCACAAAAGTCAGTTTTTGTGATCAGGGTGTCAAAGGTCAGCACCAGTGATTCGGGCGACGGCGTATTTAGGAGGGAGAGCATCGGCTGCACATAGCCACCCTCGTCTATCGAGGCGATCAGTTTCAAGCCAGGAAAGTGGCCATCGATCAATTGGGAAGCGGCCAAAGTTTCGCATTCGTTTGTCCTGAGATTGAGTACGTCGACAAGGTGCTGCGAGTATTTGATCGTCTGGGCGCCCACTTCGGGCCGCAGTGTAGGATGGCTGAGCGCGATCATACGCGGGTAGTCGCTGGCGACACGATCGACGGCGCGTGTGCCCAGGCCCAACACCAGGCGGATCATACCGTCTTCGCGGCGGATGCGTTGGTTCCAGCGAAAAGGATTGCGACTAAAGGCAACGCCGGCCAGCGCGGGGAAAAAATAGTCTCGATACGGCTCGCCGATGACTTTTTGGATCAAGACGGCCATCCGTTCATCATAGTCGAGCAGCCCCATCCGGCGGCGGTAGATTAGTGCGTCAGGGCTGAGTGCGCTGGCATACACCGCCGAAATGGCGCGTAGTAGCGCTTGCAGGTTTTCTTTTGGCGTTCCCTGGTTAGGCAGGAAAAAACTGTCATATTTACCGGCAAAGGAAAAGCCGAAATTATCCTCTAGTAGGCTGGAAGAACGGACGACGAGTGGGGTTTTGCCCATACCGGCCAGTTCTTGCTCAAGTTGCTGGACAACGTAGGGTGGAAACTTGCCACACATATAGGCCTGGTGCAACGTGGGATAGTCTGCTTCAATCTCATCCCTGTCTTTGTACTTTTGGTTCATATAGGGCGTGAGGTTGTTGAGTGCCTGGAACTCGTAGAATACGTCGGCGGCGACAAAGCATGAATCGGGCAGTGCAATGCGGTTGGCAAATTCCGGTGCTTCTTGATCCTTGACCTTTTGCCAGATTTTCCAGGCCATCAGCATACCAGCCGCTTTTCCGCCGATCTTGCCTCGCCCGATGCGCCTGCTGCGGATTTCTCTCAGGTCGGCGATGGTCAGAAACTCTCGTGCCAGTCCAACAAAGTCCAGATGATCGCTGAGCATGCCTTTGCTGAGGACAACAATGCTTTCCTTGAGGTGGTGTTGGATTCTGGCCTTTTCCTCGGGCGGGTAGCTTTCGTATTGTTCGCCAAGTGCAAAGAGAATTGCCCAGGGAGCTAGTTCGGGGTTGACAGTTAGCACAAACTCTTTGTCCGGCGTTCTTTTGGCTACAAACTCGTGTACGATCTGTTCAAACAGATCGTGTGGAAAATTGTGAGCAAAGTAAAAGTCGGTGAGGTCGTCCCGAATGATCGCCATGCGGCGTTGCCAGATGTCGGGGGCTTCTTCGTCAAGTGGATCGACCAGACCTTCCCTGCGCTGTGAATCGATCGCCTTTTGCCTGGCTTCGCGTTCAAAGTCCTCGCGGGTGATTACGCCACGCTGAAAAATCTCTTGGCGCATACGTTCGCGAATCTGGTTAGAGAGAATGGGATATTGCTTTAGCTCCAGCACCAATTCCAGCACTTTTGGCGCACCCAGGTCGAGGCTCTGCATCGGGTTGCGGTATTCTCTTGCCGGCTCGCCACCAGCTGTTTTCAGGCTCAAGGTCAACACCTCCTGCTGCAGCATATATGCCAGAGGCGTCCCTGGTGAGTCAGTCGATTTGGGACGCCCCGGCTGTTTCGGCAATCTGCCGTATGGCGGATTGGTGTGTTACTTGTTATGAAAAAATGCCCGCGCCAATAATCCTCCCGGAAAGCCGCTCAGACCTTTTTCGTGGAAGCACGTTCTTGGAGACGAGAGCTGTCCGCTCAGACCCAGCCACGCAGTTTGCACACCTCGGCGACGCGCGCGACGGCGACGACGTAGGCGGCAATACGATGATTGATCTCGAAACGGGTTGCTGCATCGTTGACGGCGTGGAATGCGGCGGTCATTTTTTGATCCAGCCGCTTGTAAACCTCGTCAATATCCCAATAAAAATCGTAGGCGTTCTGGACCTGTTCAAAATAAGAGACGGTAACGCCTCCTGCATTGCACAAAAAGTCGGGGATCACAAAAATGCCGTTCTTGTTTAGAATCTCATCTGCTTCCGGTGTGGTCGGGCCGTTGGCCAGCTCGGCGACGATCTTGGCCTTAACCTTGCTCGCATTGTCCTCGCGAAGGACGTTCTCCAGCGCGGCCGGAATCAGCACGTCTACATCTAATTCAAGTAGCGCGGCATTGTCAAGATCCTGGCAGGCCTCGCAACAGGTGTATCCCACGACGCTGCCGGTGCTGCGCTTGTGCGCCGCCGTCTTGGCAAAATCGAGCCCATCCGGGCAATAAATCGCACCTTTCGAGTCAGATATCGCGACGACCCTGGATCCAAACATCTCGGTGGTTAGTTTGTGGGCAAACTGTCCGGCGTTGCCATAGCCCTGGATTGCAATCGTTGCCTGGCTCAGATCGATGCCCAGCACTTGAGCGGCCTCACGGATGCAAAACATGCCCCCTCGGGCCGTCGCATCGCCACGCCCCTGTGAGCCGCCCAGTGGGATCGGCTTGCCGGTGATCACGCCCGGTACATTGTAGCCGATTATTTTGCTATACTCGTCCATCATCCAGGCCATGATTTGAGGGTTGGTGTAAACGTCGGGGGCCGGCACGTCCGTTTCCGGGCCAATATAATGTCCCAGGGCTCGGATGTAGCCCCGGCTGAGGCGTTCCAGTTCTCCCGGAGACATTTCTTTGGGATTGCATACGACGCCGCCTTTGCCGCCGCCCAGGGGAATGTCGACGACGGCGCATTTCCAGGTCATCCACGCGGCCAGCGCGCGCACGGTGTCGAACGTTTCATCGGGGTGGAAACGGAGGCCACCCTTGGTCGGGCCTCGTGCATCATTGTATTGCACGCGAAAGCCCTCAAAGATGCGCGTCGAGCCATCGTCCATTTTGACCGGAAAACGGACGTGGAATTCGCGCATTGGCCAGCGCAGTAGTTCGTGTGTAGCCTCGTCTAGATCCATAACTTGGGCTGCGAGCGCGAGCTGGCGTTGTGCGATCTCGAATGGGTTCATTCCTGCTGTCATTTTATTCTCCTTTGAATAAAGAGATCTCTCGGATAGCCGGTCGGGCCACATTGAGCCACATGACCCAAGGCTCGGCGTGTCTGCCGGAGAACTCACTCATAGTTTG
>JAFGJF010000007.1 GCA_016929205.1 Anaerolineae bacterium | reverse complement strand
TCGCGGCGCGAGTTTATCAAGGGAGTGGGGATCGCTTTTGCAGCACTGATGACGTCGCGTTGCCGCTTGTTAGCAGGCCAACCGGTCACGCCGCGCGATCGTGTGCGTGACTGCTGGCAGCGCCTGGATTGGTTAGCCGAGGAGACGCAAAACGCCAGGCGCACCGAGCAGGGAGAAGAAGCGCGAGATCGATTGGCGCAGGACCACCAAGCGGCCCTGAACGAACTGGTCATCAGCGGCGACCTGGCGGGTGATGTCGCCGATCAGGTGCAGACGGCGTTCGATGCCGCCGTTTATCATGTCTGGCGCTCAAATGCGCCAATCACCTGTTACGAGCCGGTTTTGATCGACTATAAACCAACCAGCAGCAGCCAGTTGGCGAATCAGGCCAGGTTATTGGCCCAAAGCGACGGACTCGACCCGGACACGATTGCGCTAGCTCAGGCCGCGATCGCGCGTGATGTGGCCTTCCTCAACCTGTCGGGCGATCAAGTGCAGGCCTTGTACGATAGACTGCTCAAAGGAGCGGGAGATAGCTACGATTTCCCATCATTTGAGGAACTGGAGCTCGACGTATCATCGGAAGCCTTGGAGGCAGCACAGTTTTTGGTCGATCTGCTCTTGGTGGAGTGAGTGCAATGGACGATATACGTGAGCAAGTGAAAGAGATGTGGCAGGTTCTAACCAAAGATAGAAAGCAATTTGAGGCTTTTCCCGCGGACGATCCCCAGGGCGATGCGCTAAGGGCGCGCCATCGCGCCGCGTTGGATGCGTTGGTCGCGGCGGAGGCGTTGTCTGTGCCGGTCTCCGACCGGCTCCAGGCCGCGTTCGACCAATCTGTGCTTCACATCTGCAGCTCCCAGTCGATGTGTTATCTGATCTATCCGCTGGAGGCGTTTCCGCGCGGGGATTTGTTGGCCCGTGCCAAGGCGCTTGGCGAGCTGGAAACGGGACTGGACGCCGACGCCGTTGCCCAGGCCCGTGCTGCGCTTGAACGCGACATTGCCTTTTCCCAGGGTGAATCAGAGGATCAACAATTGGTCGCCTTGTGGTATTCCGGCGCGATCCCAGTCGACCAGGAGGCGCGTGCCGCGGCGCAATTCCTGGACGAGTTGTTGTCGGAGGAGCAGGTGTAGGATGACGACATCACGACGCGGCTTTATTCGAGGCTTTGGCGTGGCGCTGGTTTCGCTGCTCTCTACGCAGTGTATCAATCTGCCTGGAGTCTCTCCGGTCGCGCCAGGCACAATCAGCGGCCCTGCCCGCGAGCGCTTGCGCCACTGCTGGCTGGCCTTTGACTGGTTCAAAGCCAGGGCCAGGGACAATGACGAGCGCGGCAGCCGGGCGCGATCCAGTCTGCTTGCGGCGCATCAAAGCGCGCTAGATGAACTGGTCGCGGATGGTGGACTGGTCCAACCCGTCGCTGATGAGGTGCAGGCGGCGTATGAAGAGGCAATCGATTATCTGGACCCAGGCCCTGGCAATCCGGGCGTCACCTGTTACACGGTGACCCCAACCCAGATGGTGTATATGCAAAGCCAGAGCCAGTTGTTGAAACAGGCCGAGTTTTTGACCCAATTGCTGCTAAAAGAGTGATGGTCGATCCACGCCCTCGCCTGCAAACGCTGATTTTCGAGATCACTCAGCGCTGCAACCATGCCTGCTTGCATTGTTACAACGTCTGGCAGCCGGATACGCCCGACTGGCCGTGCGATTATCCCAGGGGTGAGTTGGACACGGCGCGGACGCTGGCCTTGATCAACAAGGCGTTGGACGAAACGCGCTGTGAACACGTCACCCTCACCGGCGGCGAGCCACTGCTGCGCGACGACCTGCCGCAGATTCTCGATCTGCTGCGCGAGCGCGGCGTGCGGGTGACGCTGATCAGCAACGGGCGACTGCTGACCGAGCCGGCGGTTGTCGATCTGTTGGATCGCGGCGTCGGGTTGTTCGAACTGCCGCTGCTCGGTCGCCGGCGAGAGGTACACGATCAACTCTGTGCCTCACCGGGGGCGTTCGACGCCAGTCTGGCGGCGATGGCCCGGATTCGTTACCATCGCGGCACGTTTGTCGCCGTTTTTGTTGCCACCCGGTTCAACATCCCCGAGCTGTACGAGACGATCAAGCTGGCTTTTGCTTTTGGGGCGCGGGCCTTGATGCTCAACCGCTTTAATGTCGGCGGGCGAGGACGGGCGCATCTGGCGGAATTGCTGCCGGCGGTGGGCGAGATGCGGCAGGCGCTGGCGGTTGCCAACGATGCGGCGGCCGAATTTGGATTACCGATCTCGTGCTCGATCGCTCTCCAGCCCTGCCTGATCGACCTCGATGCTTACCCCAACCTCCACTTTGGCTTTTGCGCGGCGGGCTCGGAGCGCGCCTACTATACGATCGATCCGCTGGGCAACGTGCGCCCCTGCAACCACACACCGACGATCCTGGGCAATCTGTTCGAGGAAGAGTTTGCCGCGCTGGTCGCACCCGAGCGACTGGCGCCGTTCGTGCAGGCCGTCCCGGCGTTTTGCTCGTCGTGCGCGATGCGCGACACCTGTCTGGGCGGGTGCAAGGCCGCGGCCCAGGTTTGTTACGGCACCTTGGATGCCGAGGAGCCGTTTTTGCGGCGCAACCGCGAGTCTGCCCAGCCTCGGCAGTGAATGTAGGTGCGGACTTTTCATTCAACTTTTTTTAGCGCGACAGTGATTTCGTGACGATTGTGAAAAAGTTGTCGTGCGCCTATCACTGAATAGTCTTGCCGCAGCAACTTGAGAGCTGAAGCAGTGGTCGATGCCATCAACCTTTTCGCAAGTTTGAGCGTTAATATCGCTAGGCCGTCTCGCTTTAAACTGCTGGCTGCAAGCAGCATGATTTGTGCCAAAGCCAGCGCATCCATACGCATATCGTTTGGGATGACATCAAACTGCTCGTCGATCGGTAGGTATGTCTGCGCTGTCTGGCGCACGTGGGTCACGGCAGGGTTGGACCGGATGCGCAAATCCAAATCTGCTGGATCGACCGCTACCACATTCATCGCATGTTTGCACAAGATTCGTGTCCAGCTGATCCGTTATTTTGGTCTACTCAGTTTACGCGTCCCATAGCGCAGTTTTTTCGTTCCCTCGGCCGACATCTGGCCTTCCTTTTCCATCAGTTCTGCCTCGACGAGCATCGTCTGTCCCAGGTCATCTTGTCCCATCTCGATCAGCCGTTCCCCGGCCATGCGCAGCCGCCGCGTGGCTCCGGCAACGTTGCCCCGTTCCACTTCTTCCAGCGCCTGGTTCTGCAGTTTAAAGGCGCTGACCTTTTGCACGGCTGACATCAGGTCGGCGTTGGACTGTGTGGTCTGGCTGGGTTGTTCGCTGTAGCGGATCAGCACGTCCTGGGCGGCAATCGATTCGCTTTGCTGGCTGCCCGCGGCCCGTCCGTGCAAAAATATCTGTGCCAGGCGATAGTTGCCGGCGGGGCGGGGGGGCACGACCAGTTCGAGCAGGATCGACGGCGGCTGGTTGGCTTGCAGGTCGCCCAGGCTCATCTCGTTGTTCTGCGACTCCAGGGCGGCGATCGTCGGCGTGACGCGGTGCGCGCGGCGCAAGGTGATATCGGTCGGCAGGGACAGGGACAGCGACAGATCGCGCCAGGTAACCGACTTTAGTTCGGACAGCTCCTGGCGGAAGGCGTTAGGGATATCGCTCGGTTCGTCGATGAAATAGGCGTTGCCGCCGCTGGCGTCCGCCAGGGAGATCAGCAGATTCTCGTTAAAGTCCAAACCCAGCCCCATGGTGCTGACGACGATGCCCTTTTGTTTTGCGGCCCGTGTCCACTCGTAACAGGCATGCTCTTCTTTCGTATAGCCATCGGTGAGTACGATCATGCGGTTGACGCGGTCGGCAGAGAGCCCAGGCAGGATCTGCTCGTAGCCTTTTTCCATGCCCCGCGCCATATAGGTCTCGTCGCCGAGATCGATCTGATCCAGGCGGTTGACTGCATCCAGCAGCAACTGCTTCTGCGTGCCCGGGCTGTTGCGGACCATCAACAGCGCATCCTGGGCAAATCCGACCAGGGAAAAGCGGTCGGCGGGCTGCAGGTAATCGGCGACGATCGCCAGGGCTTTTTTGGTGAAATCCATATTGTTGGGCGCGTCCACCTTGGTGTTTTTCGGCACCTCGATTTGCCACACGCGCACGCCGTCGACGGTGACCTGCCTGGCCATGCCCAGCCTTTTCAGTTCAGCGAATTGGACATCGCTGAGGATCGGGATCGACATCGAGCGGCTGGCGTCGACGACGAGGCCGAGGTTGAGTGGGGCCGGGACGGATGTTGGCGCGCCATCTGGTGCGCCATCTTGCGCGATCTCGATCAGGACGTAGACCAGGTGTCGCTGTTTGGTGACGGGGATGTAGGGATTGACCTTGTAGTCGAGTTTCATCGCTTTTATTCTTTCTGTGCTTGAGGCTTGCTTTGGGCATCAGACGCTGGCGTTTGGCTGTCCTGGTTGGCGTACGAATTTAACGTTTTGCCACAGCGTTGGCACACGCTTTCGTACCAGCTAAATGGCTGTCCGCAGGAGCAAGTCCAACGGGCGTTTTGCCTGGCCAACCATGGTCCGATCCCTTTACGCTTTACGTCGTCCAGTTGTTGCAAGATCGGCAGATGGTGGACGCGGCCATCAGTCTGAAACGCTTTGAGCCGTTCACAGGCAAGCTGGTCGAGATCGAATTGCTCGCACTCGCCGCAGTGTGTCAGGCCCTTGCCCTGTGCGCAGGCGCGGATCTGGCAGTCAACACAGCCGGGATGGATGTACAGGCTATCGGAGTGGCAGCCGCGGCAGGTATAGCCTTGCAGTGGGCGGCTGCCGCGAAACGCCGGGGCTAGCAAGTGTTTGCCATCCGGGAAGGCGGCGCGGTAGTGATAACACGCGCCGCAGTAGAGGCCGCAGACGGCGAGCAGATTGGGTCTAGTCATCAATTTGTGCTCCGAGTATTTTCACGGCGTCACGCGCTTGACGATCTCGCCGATCACATCGTCCGTTGAGATCCCTTCTGCCTCGCCCTCAAAGTTCAGGATGATGCGATGACGCAGAGCGGGAAAAGCCATCGCCTGCAAATCCTCAAACGAGACGTTGTACCGCTCGCCCAACAGCACGCCAATCTTGGATCCCAAAATCATGGCTTGCGCGCCGCGCGGGCTGGCCCCATAGCGCACAAAGCGGCGCACGGCGGCGGGCGCGTGTTCGTTGTCCGGGTGGGTGGCGAGCAGCAGCCGGACCGCGTATTCGTTGACGTGGCTGGCGATGGCAACACCGCGCGCCAGTTCACCCATGGCCAGGATGGTTTCACCTGTCGCCGCCTTGCCCGCCTTGGGCTCTACCTGCTGCGTGGTGCGGTTCAGGATCTCGGTCAGTTCGTCGGCGGCTGGAAAACGGACGTTCAGCTTGAACGTAAAGCGGTCGAGTTGAGCCTCGGGCAAGGGATAGGTGCCTTCCATCTCGATCGGGTTCTGCGTGGCCAGGACAAAAAAGGGCGCGGGCAGGGTGTAGGTCGTTTTGCTGACGGTGACGTGATGCTCCTGCATCGCCTCCAGCAGCGCGGACTGGGTCTTGGGCGTGGCCCGGTTGATCTCGTCGGCCAGCACCAGGTTGCTAAAGACCGGTCCTGGTTGAAAACGAAAGGTGCGCGCGCCGCTCTGTTCGTCCTCTTCCAGGATGTCGGTACCGACGATGTCGGCCGGCATCAGGTCGGGTGTGAACTGGATGCGCGAGAATTGCAGTTCCAGTGCGTCGGCCAGGGTGCGCACGAGCATTGTTTTGCCCAGGCCGGGCACGCCTTCCAGCAGGACGTGCCCTCCGGCAATGAGGCCGATCAAGACGTGGCGGACGATCGCCTTTTGACCGACGATGACCCTGGAGATTTCGGCCTCGATGCGGGTGGCGGTTTCGCGGAATTGTTCGACTGTGATGGATGGTGGGTCTGGATAGGACATAAACACTCCTTGACAGCACAGACGTTCTAGTGTATAATTTGTACAAATTAGCTAATATATCTAGTGGAGCGACTGATGGCAACGAGAACGATCTCTTCTACTTCGGCCCAGAATCATTTTGGACAGATCCTGGACGACGTGATCCAAAACAGAACACGCTATGTCATCAAGCGCCGCGGCGTGCCGCAGGCTGTGGTACTGAGCCTATCGGATCTTGAACAATTGCTTGCTGACGAGCAACAACGGTCGCAGATGGTTAGCGTCGTTCGCGAGCTTGGCCCCGTGTACGATCTAGGCGAGACACTGACAGTATAAAGGTGATGCCGCATGACGTTTACGACTGATGATCGCGCTGTCCAGCTACCACTTTTCGCTGAGGCAGATATTACCGTGGCAGATCAGGATGCAGTGTCGATAAAAGCTAATGGATCATCTTTCCACGATCCTGCTTTTGCTAGCAACAAGACGCTACCTGTTCACCGCTGGGTGCCTTGGATCGCCGGATTTTCCAGTATGTTTGTTCAAGGAGCTATGAGTCGATACCTGAATAATTATGGTACTGTACTGGATCCATTCTCTGGCGTAGGAACGACGCTAGTTGAAGCCGTTCTGCAAGGACATAATGCTATTGGGTTTGAGATCAATCCTTACGCGGCCTTGGCATGTCGTGCCAAGCTAAATGCTGCTTTTGTCGATCTGGGTATTTTGCAGCGTTTGGTCAACAAATTTCATATGTTCTATTGTGACAAGATCCAATCTGATTATACCCCAAAACATACAGAACCCCAAGGTTTCAAAACAAGAAGCACCTTTTACCATCCCTTGGTATTGCGAAAAGTCCTGATTTTCTGGGATTTTGTGGACGCGATGCCGGATTCGGATGTAAAGGATTTATTTCGCCTGGCATTTGCCTCAACAATGATCACGTATTCCAACTACTCTTATGAACCAAGTTTGGGACGCCGGGTCAGTGCTGGTAAGGCTGAAATCAATGACTTTCCAGTGGGTGAAACGATTCTTCACAAACTGCGTGAGATAATTGCTGACATTTCGTGGTGTCAGGTACAGTTGTCTGGCAGAAGACCGTCTACCCGGGTGATCAAGGATTCGTTTTTCAATTTCACAACATCATTGGAGTCGGCTTCAGTCGACCTGATTATTACCTCTCCTCCATATCTGAACAACTATCACTATAATCGAAATACTCGGCCACAATTATACTGGCTTGGCCTCGTGAAATGCCCTGGCGATATGAAGCCACTCGAACACTCGAATTTTGGCAAGTATTGGCAAACTGTGCGTGGCAGCGAGGCAATCGAATTGGAATTTGAACTGCCAGGGAGTGACATTGCGGAACGATTGCAGGTATTGCGCTCTCTTCGTCCTGAAAAAAAGGTCTATGGTGGCAACGGGTGGGCTAATTACGCAGTTTCGTACTTTAATGATTGTTATCGATTTGTTCAGGGGATCCAATATGTGCTTGTTCCTGGAGGGACAGCGCTTGTGGTCATTGGTAACAGCATCCTACAGGGTATGTTGATTCCGACCGATCGATACTTTGCCGAGATTGCCGAGTCTGTAGGTCTAGAACTCGTGCAAATTGACGTGCCACGGTCGACCCGCGTTGGGAACAGCATTATCCAGTCTGATGTGCGAGTGACCAAAGCCAAAGCTTCGCACAAGTTGTATGAGGCTGTTGTTGAGTTGAGGAAATGTTAGTTCAGTGCCTGCTGTGTTTTTGTGATGATATCTTGAAGGTTTGGTGATATGCCCGTTAGCCTGGAAGCCCATAGTCTGCCTGGATGTAAAATGTCCCACTCTGATTTTGCTTGGTTATAACGACCTGACCCTGGATCGTGATTCCCAAAACCATCTATAGCTGTATTCCACAGCGGTTTGTGCTTTCGGATGAGTTGAGCTTCTACGGGCACAATCAGACTGCTTTGCGGCAGAATTATAAATCGGCAAGCAAAGTCATCCTCTTGAAGATTGCTGACTTTTCAATGCTTCTGATATGCTCGCTTAATCGACGATACAGATCCGGCGTTTTTGTGTGGGAAGTCCGTGCCGTGCGCCATCCAGGTGGAACTGCTTTGCCGACGTAGATGGGATGGTTGGAATTGGCGATTTTTAAATACAAGCCGTATTGCCCGGTGTAGTAAGGTGCATAAACGCCAGCGCCGATGAATTGTTCCAGTGATGACAGGGAATGTGTAGGCGTAATGTTGAAAAATTGGATAGCTTGGTCCACAATGTCCTGAAATCTGGGTGAGTGGAATGTATGCTGATCGTAGTTAAGTTTATTCGACATTTATCTTTTCTTTCCCCACACCATCGTATACCTCGACACGCACCGGATCGGTCCCTTTTCTAGATCGTGTTCCATCCGTGCCAGCCCGTCCTGAAAGGCTTGCTCAGGAATCAGGTGCAGTGCCGAAAAGGCTTTTTCGCGGTACGCCCGGGCATCTTCGAGATCGTACGTCCATTCTACCGTATGATCGACGATTTCGTCAAACCCACCTGCCATGAAGTTGCGCAGACCGGCGATGCGCGGATAGCGGGCCAGCTCAAAGGGGACTGTCTCGGGAAAATAGGTCGTCAGCGGCTGGCGGTGGCCGATCACCCATGCCGAATCGGTGACCGTGCACAGCTTGCCGCCTCGCTTGAGCACCCGATGCGCTTCCCCGATGGCGGCTGGGCAGTCGGCGACGTGTTGGATCACGTCGACCGAAAAAACGAGGTCGAACGTCTCGTCGGGTGCGTCCAATTTCTCGGCGCTGCTGCGGCGAAAGCGGATCGTCGATGACCGTGACTTGGCGCTGCCCAGCATAGCCTGCGACGGCTCGATGCCCCAGCATGTGCACTCGGTTATCGATTCAATGGCGACGATGTAATTCCCCGTCCCGCACCCCACTTCAAGCACGGTCGAGGTGGGGAAGAGGCTTTCGCATAGTTTTTCCAGCACATGGGGATGGATGTGTCGGTTGCGCGCATAAGCTGCGGCAATCTGGTCATAGTTAATTGCATGTGTCATCACGCTCCTCCGTCATCGACGTCGTAATGCACAATGTGCTGCGTGTGTTGTGGCAGGTCCTGCAGTGCCGTGCGCAAAAAGGTCGGGAACAGGTAGGTGTCCGCGATCTGGGCAATAGGGAACCAGCGAAAGGTCAGTCTGATGCTCGGTGTATCTCCAAGCCCATCCTCGCGCCCGTAAAAAGGCTGTGTCTTGTCATAGTACCGAAAATGCGGTCCCAGGTCGATCTGAAAATACAGACCCAATTCGTGGTGGGAGAGCTTGTTTTCCTCGAAAAAATTCTCGATCACCCACAGCAGGCGTACGACGGTGACGTCGGCATCGATCTCTTCTTTCATTTCTCGCCTCAGCGATTCGGCTGCCGATTCCAACATTTCCACACGCCCGCCGGGCAGGAACCAGAAATCACCTTGCGCGGTGTGCTGGAGCAGTACGTGCCCCTCGTGGATGGCGATGCCGGCGACGCGCATGCCGAACCTGGCATCGTGGTGCGCCATGACGATCATTTTCCTGGGAATGGTTCGATTCAGCATATGTTCTCCTCGACGGCAAGCAGGCTCATTTCTGGCAATGCCAGGACGACAAGTGCGGGCAGACCGAGTCGCCGCCAAAATGGAAACGGGTCTATACTGGCCACCTGGCTGACAAAAAGGGTTATCACTGTACCGTGAGCAACGATGGCGACCGCGTCGAGCGAGTGCGCTGTAAGAACGGTTGTCACCGCTTTGTAGAAACGCCGGCCGGCCTGGTCTGCGGTCTCGCTGCCAAAAACCAGTTTATCGGGTTCCTGGAAAAAGGCGGCGACTTGGGCTTGGAAGCGTTCTGGGGTGGTAAACGTGGTCCCGGTGCGTTCGTGCTCGTGCAGCCCGGCTGCCGTTTCAAACGGGATGTCCAGCAAACTGGCGACCAGGCGGCCCGTTTCGCTCGCTTTGGGTTCCGGGCTGGCGACGACGATCTGGGGCTGCCACGGAGCCAGTCTGGATGCCAGCGGTGTACATCGCTGTCGTCCTTGATCGGACAGGGTCCATTTGCAGGCTGGAACGCCGGGCACGATGTCGGGCATCGAGTGCCGGACGAGCAAGAGCTTTTTTTTCATCGGGACGCCATATGGCCGGCAATCCTGGCGGTGATGGCCTCGACAAGCTGCCCGATGCGTTTTTCGCCGCGTTCGGTAGTGGCGGTGCGTGCATCCTCGCCCATCTGCGCAAAGAGTGGCTCTGCGGGATCGAACTCGACGCCGGGGTGCCAGCTTTCGCGGGGTGGGGCCTGCCCGCCGGGCCAGGCCGACCGGTCGTGTCCGGGTTGTAGCGCGTCGAGGTCGACGAATTCGGGCAGCAGGGCCAGCCCGTACGACGTCTCCTCGCGCGCGGCGTGGTCGCCGGGCAGCTTTAGCCCTTCGGCCATGTCCATTTCGGTGCCCCACAGGAACAGCAGGTCGGGATGCTGCTCTTGAAGTGTGGGCAAGTGCCGGTCAAGCAGTGCCTGCCATGGATAGTGTCCGGCCAAGAGCACGATTACCTGGAAGCCAAAATCAATCAGGCTTTCGACCGTGCGGGCCAAAATCGCTTCGGCCGCCTGTTCATCCTGGTAAAGCGTCCACATAAAATCGCCGTGACCGCCACCTGCGCCCCACCACATCGTCGGCAGCAGCAGACCGCCGGTGCGTTCGGCGATGCGGATGCAGACTCGTTCGGCCTTGATCCCGTCCAGCCCAAGCGGCAGGTGCCAGCCGTGGTGTTCGATCAAGCCCAAGGGCCAAAAGACGACGGGGGCGGTTTCAACCATCTCGGCTATTTGGTCTGGGCGGAGTTCTTCGTAGCGCCGCCATATTGGCTTGTCTCTCATACTAGCCTTCTCGTAGGGTCAGATTACCGCGTCTCCGTAAGCCAGCATCGTCGCTTCCGGCGTGAATCCGACGCGCTCGTACACGCGTCCAGCGCGCGCGTCTTCAGCGGTGAGGCAGACGATCTGCGCGCCTTGTTGGAAGGCAATCTGCACGGCGTGTGCGGTCAATGCTGTGGCGATGCCGCGGCGGCGAAAGGGCTGCACCGTCGCCACGGCCGAGAGTTCGGCAATCCCATCATAGGGCGTTGAGAGCGTGCCAACACATACCGGGCGATCGTCCAGCCAGGCCAGAATGGCTCGCCCCTCGTCCAGGGAGCGCAAGAACGTCTCCGCTTCCTGGATCGTCACCGGGCTGTGATGGGTTGGGTCAAACCCACAGTGTTGGGTCAGGAGGAACGTCTGTACATCCTCGATGCTGGCCTTGTTGTTCAGCGTGTCCACGTGCAGCCTCGGCATATCCGGGGCAGGGCGGGCAGTATCCGGGGTGCAGCACATAAGCTGCTGCCGCGATATTTCGACGAACCCGCAGCCGCCAAGTGCGTCGCCAAGGTGCGGCGCAAACTCGTGAATGAACTCGAACCTGGGCTTTCTGTTTCGTGTAGTAAATTCAGCATGCAACCGATCGCAGACGTGTCCCAAATCACCGTTGATGGGTATGTCGGGGATGGCATAGTTGAAATAGGTCAAGGGATCGCTGGGATGGATAAAGAGCGTGAATGGAGGCAACGGCACAGCCTCAAACCAGCGGCCTGCGTTTTGGCGCAGGTAAGCCTGTAGTCGCACAATATCCGTCATGGCAAGGGGGCTCTTTGGCAATCGAGAATCTGCGTTGGGGTCGCGACCCAGTCCACACGTTGATCGTGCGCGTCGACCGGCAGTGCGTCTGCCAGGCACAGATCGGTGGTCACGCCCACGCGCAGGGCGGGGGTGGTGGGCAAAAAGCGGTCGTAGAAACCGCCGCCGAATCCGACCCGCCCGCCACGTGGATCAAAGGCCACCCCGGGCACCAGCACCAGGTCGATGTCGGATGGGGCAACGACAGGCAGATCGGGGGCCGGTTCGAGCATGCCAAAGCGGTGGCGGATCAAGCGTTCGGGATCGTAACGGTGGCAGATCAACCGCGCTCCCACGACGCGGGGGGTGGCCCACTGGACGTCCGGCACGAGATCGGTGAGCGCAGCCAGGTCGAGTTCATTGCGAAAGGCAATGTACGACAGGACTGTGCGCGCCTGATGCAGCACGTGCCAATTGGCCAGCCGCTGGCACAGAGCGGACGAGTCTGCGGCGACCTGGTGCGCTGAAAAGGACTCGCGCACGGTACGATAGTGCTGGCGAAGCCGAGATTTTTCTGAGCACATTGTGCTTTACCCATTTCCCCAGTCATCATGCCCGGTATGCCCAGCGCGGTCGGTTGTTGTCGCCAGGCCAGGTTCTCGGGCAATGTTTGGATAGATTCTATGCGAACGCGCGCTCAACCCGGTTGGTTTCAACATC
>JAFGJF010000492.1 GCA_016929205.1 Anaerolineae bacterium | reverse complement strand
CTACGGTTCCGGTGCCTCCGGTGACCAAGATGTTCATCGTCTCTCTCCTTTGAGGGGCTGTTTACGGGGTCATGGGAAGGATACACCTTTTTTGGGGGGGTGTCAATAAACACGGTGGGAGCGAATGACCGGACAGAGCGTAGTGCGGTGAGCAGAGATCCTGCGTGAGCACTAACTCGACGGTACACTCGAGAGTTGGCACCAGCATATGATGGAACAGGGTGCGCAGGTGTTTGCCGCGAGCGACCAGTCTTTGCTCGCAGAACGAGACCAACGGATCGCAGAACTGGAGCGAGTGACCGGACGGCTGACAGTAGAGCTGGAGGCCTTTCTTCTTGGCACCGCGGCCAGGGAGAAAAGCCTCCGATTCCCTAGTATTCCCTCTATCTCGTACTAGACTTGCTATGCTTATAGCTCTGGACTCCAGATGTCTAATAGTCCCTGAACACCAACGGCATAAAAGTTCTAAGGGACTCTATTGTCGGAAATGCATCCCCACTATCCGGGATATCATCGTTGTCCGAGTCTTCGTCCATATAGTCGGGTGTTCCGTCCCCATCGCTATCCACAGGATTCTCTGGATCGTCTCCGGCCTCAACGCTGTCGGGAATGCCGTCATTGTCCGAGTCTTCGTCCACATAGTCGGGCGTGCCGTCCCCATCGGTATCCGCAGGGTTCTCTGGATCATCTCCGGCTTCAACCTCGTCGGGGATGCCGTCATTGTCCGAGTCTTCGTCCACATAGTCGGGTATTCCGTCTCCATCGGTATCCGCAGGGTTCTCTGGATCATCTCCGGCTTCAACGCTGTCGGGGATGCCGTCATTGTCCGAGTCTTCGTCCACATAGTCGGGTATTCCGTCCCCATCGCTATCGACAGGGTTCCCTGGATCGTCCCCGGCTTCAACGCTGTCGGGGATGTCGTCATTGTCCGAGTTTTCGTCCACATAGTCGGGTATTCCGTCCCCATCGCTATCCACAGGGTTCTCTGGATCGTCTCCGGCTTCAACGCTGTCGGGGATGCCATCATTGTCCGAGTCCTGGTCCCGATAGTCCGGTAAGCCATCGCCGTCTGTGTCGACGGGATGATTTGGATCGTCGCCAGCTTCGACCTCATCGGGAATGCCGTCACCATCCGTGTTCTCGTCTTGATAGTCGGGCACGCCATCGCCGTCCGTGTCGACAGGATCATCTGGATCGCCCACTTCGACCGCATCGGGGATGCCGTTATTCTCTGGATCGTCCGAATCCGTATCCAGGTAATCGGGGGTGCCATCACCATCTGTGTCTACCGGGTTATGTGGATCGCTGCCAACCTCGACTTCGTTGAGGATCCCATCGTTGTCCATGTCGATGTCATAGGAGATGAGCACGTTGTCGATATACCAGCCGTCTTCTCTTAGGCCGGCATCTGTCTTGAGACGGAATCGTACCTGGAACGTGTCCGTTGGCTCGATGGCCCCCAAGCCCTGCACTTGCTTGGTCCAATGCGTCGACTTGCCCGTGTATTCGGCCACTTGCGTCCACGTCTGCCCATCATCACTAGACGTTTCCACGTATCCGTAGTCATAGTTGTCCTCGAAAGCATAGCAGGTCCGGAACTGCAGTACGGGCCAACTCAGCTTCCCGATAGCAAATGGCACAGTTGTCAACGACGCGTCGGTGCCATTGGCATAGTCATTGCCGGGACTATCCGTCCACGAGCGCACTGGAGAAAAGCGCTGTTCTGTGACGCGCGCCCAAGGAGAGTCGACCTCCCAGTAGTAGTCTCGGTCCTCTTCCACATCATCCAGGACAAAGATCGTTTCGTTCGCTGACGCCTGGTAATAAGGCAAGCTCTCAAACTGGTCGTGCGTATAGGCTGAGGTCGTATACGCGATGGGCAGTTCGTCTGCCACGACGTATCCCGTGCCCGACATCAGCTTGAGCGCCACCAAGTCAAACGGTCCATCTGTGTTGTAAGAATGGATCGCTGGGCCGCTGAACGTGACCGAGATGACTCTTTGCGTCCCCGAGAGAAGCGTGTACGACTCGCTGCTACCCCACGTGATCAAGCTACCATCTTTGCCCAACCACCCTTCCAGGTGATACACGCCATCACTCTCGATATCGACGGGAACATTGACGATCAGCAAATCATACAGCGTATCACTGTCATCGGGATCATCCCAACCATAGTCAGAATACCCTGACAAGAGAATGCCCTGTATGTCAAACATTCCGGCATCAGGACTCTTGACAATGTGTGTCTTTTCTTCAGCTAGTACCACCATCTGGGTTGTGTAGGCTCGACGCGTCGAATCGACGTCCGTGCCATCGGCGTTGAGCACCACTACATTTTGCAGTGCATACGGACCCACCGTACCCGCTAGACCATCAAACTGAAGATGAGCCAGGTCTCCACTACCTGTCCACGTCGCCTGAGCAACAAACTGACCTTGTTCGTCAACAAGGTCGCCCCGAACGGTGTAGGTACCCGGACTGTATACACGCAGGGGCACCTCCAAGATCAGGGATTCGTAGAGCGAGTCGCTATCCTCGTCGATACCGTGCTCGATGAACTGTTCAGCCAGCGCTGCACCTCGATTCTGGAATTCGTCCGCCTGGTAAGGAGATGTCTCATAGACTGAAGACCACATCTCCAGGGCATCGTTTACGAATTCGGTCGGGCCGGGCTCGTCGACATTGGTGACAGACAGATATTTGAGGAGATAGGGACCATCTACTTTGGCGGCAAAAATCCGTAGGCCGTCAAAAGCAAGTCGGACCTTATTGATTCCTGCCACCAAATCAGCACGAACGACAGCAGTATCGATCAACCCACCAGCTACAAACAAAGTGCTATCATAGCCATCAATGCCGAGCTGTCCCTGAAACCAATACGTGCCCGGCTGTGTAGCCATAGCCTCGATCTCTACGACGAGTTGGTCAAAGTAGCCATCTCCATCCAGATCAACACCTTGATCACCTATACCGCGAACCGCCAAACCTGCTGGTCCACTGTCGTGCAGCCAACCATCACTATGCGTTGTGTCACGAGATACAAAGGGGGATGTAGCAGGCACAGGAACTGAATCCTTGTCAAGCACCTCAGTGCTCGCAATCTGGACAGACGGTGTGAGCCGCGCAACAGCTTGAGTTGAAGCCATACTCACACTGGCATCTATAGTCAGATAGACGGTGGTTGTGTGATGCAAAGAGCCACTGTCACCATGAATGGTTACGGTATGCGTGCCGACAGGCGCATCTGCAGCGGCATCAAGAGAGAGCACCCTTGAGCAAGTTGGAGTGCAGGTCGCGTTTGGAGCAAAGGAGGCTGTCGTACTCATCGGCACTCCGGTGACAGAAAGACCCACATTCTCGCTAAAGCCATCCAAGGCATCGAGATTCACTGTGAAATTGGCCGAACTACTCTGGACGACGCTAGCGCTGCCTGGCAGCGCGGTAATCGTGAAATCAGGCTGAGGCGTGACGATGAGCGTGACCGTGGTATCCCGATACCATCCCTCGTAGCTTCTGGGACTGGTGTGTCCACGACCGGTGATGGTCAATTGATAAGTTCCAGCAGGAGTGCTCGGTGTCGTGATCACGGTAAGCGTGCTACTGCAGTCCGGCACACATTGTTCGATACTGAATTCGATTGTCGTGTTAGCCGGTACCCCCGTGACACGAGGGTTGCCATCTTGGTCTACAAACTGGACAGGATTGCTAAAGCCATCACTGGTATCTGCACTGACGGCAAAGGTGGTCGACTCGCCCTGCGCAACAGTTCGAGAATCAGGCGACGCATCAACCGTAAAGTCTCGTACGGTAGGCCAACTGCCAGGGAGCGACCCCAAGATTTGTGGTTCCTGTCCCCATCCCCAGTAGACCCAGTATGGCACAAACAGAGTATCAAACCAAGAATACCTTATCACACCATCCCAATCCCAGGATGCCCAACGGTAGTCGTGTATCATCGGTTCGTCGTCACCCCAACCGAGATTGCCGCCCCAAGTCTCGTCTGCGGTCAGGATCGCACTGCCCGATCTCGTCCCATCCAGATGCCAGGGTCTATAGACGTACCGGCCCCAGTTAGTTCTACTGCGAAGATTAGTAATACCTTCCGCGCAATCCCAAACGATCTGGTTCTCGTCGTATACACAGGCGTCTTCTCGCTGTGCGTAGCCTCTGGTCGAATACCAAGTGCCGTTGATCCAAAGCTCGTCTGCGTGATCAAAGGTGTTACTGTACCAGTCCACAAAAAAGGCACGAGATGGGATCCCTGCCGACCGTGCAAAGGCTGTTACCAGACCGGCAATATTGGAACACTGATTGCTATCGTCGGCAAGACCCGGATGGAGTGTATTCCAAGAAGAAAAGAGGGGTCTGGGGTTATTGAACCGGGTCGTTTGATCCACGCGTTCAATCAGGTCTACAGCCGCATCCCATTGGCCTGTACGTCCATTGATCGCCCTCATAACGTGCGTTTCAAAGACAAACGGCTCAAATTGCTGGAGACTGAATGAATAACCACCTCCAGCGTTTATGAACGAACCTGTCGGAATCCAAGAATATCCGCTGTCGCCGTGATCGTATGTAAAATCACCAAACAGGACCGTCCTTTCGTCCCGGGTGTTGTCGCGGTTATCGTCATACAGAAATGTATCGATCATTGCCTGCGTCATGCCCGAGGTTGGAGTAGGCAACTCAAAGATGACATGCAGTTTGAGGCTTTTACTCCACTCCCCATCCTGCAAGACAATGCCGTATGTACCCACAGTTCCACTCGAGGGCACAGAAATGCGCCACCGGCCCGTGCAGGGGTCTTGTGCATAACTGAGGTTAGTCAGAGAACCCAGACTCTTGGTGATTTGGAGCGAGGCGCCAATCGGCCCGCCTACAGAAAAGGACGAACCCCGCCGAACAACAACGGCGGTGAAACTGATTAGGTGATCGCCGTACTGTTGCCATCCCCATGGATAGGGGTAAACCATCTGCAAATGCGCGCGAGGCTCAGTCGCATAGTACTGCCGAGTCATGAGCTGGTCTTCATACTCAACATATATGCCGGGGCTATATTTGTCGAGCGGGTCCGAATCGTACAGCTTTTCCTTGCCATCGACCAATCCGTCGCCGTCGATATCGGGATTCAGCGGATCGGTGACAAACAAGCCTATTGCATTGCGCCAGCCAGCCTCTTCAACACTATCGATCATGCCATCAAAGTCGCGATCGAGTGTTGGTGAGATCGAAGCGGCTTCAAGTTGGTAAGCTAATTTGCCGGGCGGACCTTGAGGCTCGCTGTTGCTATCCAATAGTTGAGGGATAGGAAAACTACTGCCCTCTATTCTTTCACCGACCTGTACCCTATCCGGAGAACTGATATCCTCTGTTGAGATAGCCCAAACAGTCCCAGCTATCGCCAAGGACCCCGGTTCAGATACCAACAAGAAAAACAACATTACAAAAGAAAGAACGCGTTTTTTCATCATAGAATCTCTCCTCTGCACTTTCTATGGGTTCACCTGCCCGATTATCAGCATCCATCTGAACACCAGGTACAGTCAGAACTTGATAAGCTATTGCCCATGGAAAAGGCTACTACTCCGGCCATCCCCGCAACTTGTTGCGGGATGAACGAATTGCCTATCAAAGCACTGTGCAGTGTGTCGATTGCACTCTGTCCTTGTTTGCGGGCAGTCGAGACATAGCTGCGTACAACATTTGCGTTCATCTTATCCTTTGAGAACTCGCTTTTGGAAAAGATCGAATATCAGCAGATTCCACAGCAACCAATTAGGCTCATCCAAGGGAGACCAAGTTGGAACTTGGAGCAGTTTATTGAAATCTGCCTTGCTCAGGAACTCCGGGCGCTCTATTGAGAGTACCATATCACGAAGCGGTCCACTTTGCATCCAATCGTGCAACCCCTTGTTAAACACAGAAGCACCCTTGGGTCTTCTTGTAATGTCAGAAAAAGGGGTTCGCTCTAGAATAGCCTTCAAAAGGGGCTTGACCTTTCGCCCCTGGACAAAGCGAATGCCTGGGTCGAAAGCGAGGGCAATGCGTATCACATCCTCATCCAGGTAAAAATAGGTTTGTTGGCTCTCATGCGCAAGATACAGATGGTTGACGACGGCACCACACTCATACGCATCATTCAGAAACTCAATCATATGAACCTTTTCATTATGATGATTACTACCCAAATAAACGTCTTCGATATAGTGCCGGTATTCAAGCGCTTCTGCAAGTGCCTGATCACCAAAAGCACGGCGTGCCATCTCAATGTTTGAGTAGACGGCTGTGATATTGGCCGGGATCTTGTACGATCGAGGGTTGCCCAACTCGGGCAGCATACCGGCAACCTGGCGCAACCCATGGGCCTTTTTTGCAGCCAGCGGGTTGATCAAGTCGGCAGCAAGTTTCAAGAACAAGCTCGAAGCTGGGATATGACGGACCTTTTCCACAAGGTCCACCTTTTTTGCCAAAGTCGTCCCATGCAGCGAATCAGCACCATTGCCCAAAAAGAAAAACCGAACGTTTTCGCAGTTCTCTTTTATATGCTTGGCCAGTGCCAATTTACATGGGTAAGTTTCAGCCGTAATGGGAAAGCCAAGAGTCTCAGTTGTCTCTACAAGTAGCGCTGGGTAATCTTGTGGAGTTATCGTCACAAAGGTGTGCTGCGTTTCCAGACGTTGAGCAGCCTCTCTGGCATATTCGACTTCAAACTCGAATTCAGGGGTTTGCATTGCATAGCTAAACGACTTGCGTCTGTCAGGTATGGTCACGTGATCGTTGATGAGCAATTGCATGATCGTCGAGTCAACACCTCCCGAAAGCATACTGGCAAACGCAAATCCGGTCTGGTCGATATCGCGCAGGTAGGCCCCCATCGTATTGCTCATTTCGCCATAGAGAGTATCAATTGCCTTCGAATCAGCGCGAGTAAACCGAGGTGCCCCATGTTCTGGACGCAAGTCACGCAGCATCCGCGTTTCTATTTGCCCATTATGCCAGCGGAATATCTCACCGGACAAGAGTCGCTGGATGCCATCAAAATAGGTATGGCGTCCGAGAACGTATCGAAAGAGAAAATGCTGCGCGATTGCGTCTTTGTTGACTGCGACCCGATCGCGTAAAGCGATGTGCGGCCTGGGGCCATCGGTGCAAAGCACACCGCCCTCAAACTGGGAAAAATATAACTGGGGCACGGATAAAAGCGTTTTGTATACACAGAACTCGGGAGATGTTTTGCTGAAACAAGCCACCAATGCGTTGCCGCGCAACACGTCTGCATTCACGGATTGCGGGCTGATCCACTTGTGCTCCAACAACTGCTGCGCCGAGATGGGTTCCTCCTGTGAGGAATGCAAAAGCCCCAGCTTGAGAACAATCGCCTCGCTTGTTTCCGCCACTTGACCATAAGATGTGTAAAAGAAGAAATGGCCAGCCGTGCCAAAATCGATTGTCCTCAGCGGAATCCCCAGGCGAGCCGACATCTCGTGACGAAGGAATGCCTCTGGTCTTTTGACAAAACCAAAAACGGTAAAGCTGCCAAATTGGATTTCAGAACCGCTATCCATCAGTGCTCCTTCTGTCAGTCTATTTCGCAAACTGTGTAACGGTACTTTCCCGAGCGTTCCGTAGAGATCTCGTCCGGAAACTCGAAATCTATTCTGATGTGATTGCCCAAGGCAACTCGGAGCGTTTCCTCGACCTTGGCCTTCTGAGCCTGGTTCATAGGCTCTCCTTTGACAACCCGTACCACGACATAATCCAGACTTTTTTGGACAAGCTGGAACTTTTGGACTCCTTCCATCGTCTTGAAAGGTCTGTCAATACCCCACAACACGGTACGCCCATCTCGCGTCCTGAACATATCATTCTGCCGTCCTTCGATCGCTTCTAGCATGGGTTGCCCTCGGCCACAAGGACACTGCCGGGTGCTCATACGGCCAACATCCGCGAGACGATAGCGAATAAAAGGCATGACATAATTGGTCAGACTAGTCACCACCACACCGCCGGTCTCACCATCCTCCACAGGTGCGTCATCCTGGTCAAGAATCTCCAAGCGGACAGTTTCTGAACTGATATGCATATCTGTATGATATTCACATTCACAAGCAATTCCACTTACCTCATGCGTGGCATACCGGTTAAAAACGCGGCAGTCGAATGTTTCTTCGATATATTCCCTTTGGTGAGGAAACAGCACTTCTGCTGAGGAGATAACAGCCGGCACCTTGATATCATTCCAGCCCTTGTCGCGCACAAACCGGGCAAAGAAATAGAGCGCTGAAGTGTATCCGTGGAGCAATTTGGGCTTGTGTTTTCGGAGCAGCTTGGCAAGATGATTCATGGACTCGTCAGAAAGGTTGAAAGCATTGACACTGAAGCGATTCCAGATGAAATCTCTTATCTTGTCTCGAACCTTTGTCTTGAACGGCAACACCAGGGTTGCACCCCAAAGATAAGCGCGCGGTTCACCAGGTTGCCAATCACACCAGGTATGGTGTCTGAATGTCGTGGCGACAGCATAATCCTGACAGTAGCGATCTATCCAGAAAGCAAATGGCTCGCCGGTTGAACCAGAAGTACAGTCTGGTAACAAGCCTCTGCGCCTGCCCGGTTCGGTGGTGATAAACTCGTCCATATGATCTCGTATGTACGATTTGGTAACCGGCGGAATCTTTTGGAAACTTGCTGGGTCTTTTTCGAGGTCACTTGGCCGAAACCCGACTTGATCGAATATCCGTTTGTAGTGAGGCACATACGCATAGGCATATTCGACCAAGGAATGCAGCCGGCGCATTTGTAGTGCATTGAGATCATCCGAACTCAACCACTGCGTCTGATTCAGTTCATTCAATCGGGGCACAATTTCTCGCCCGGTGATTCTATCAAAGAACTTGAGCCCATGACGATGTACTAGCTGTATCATGATGGCTTTCCTTTATCTGATCGCTCACAAATCCTCGCCGAACTCTTGGAACTATTATGTAGACTGCTCCTCTTCTAAACGCGATTCGTCTATCTCGCAGATTTGGTAGCGGTGTTTGCCAGAACGTTCCACCGGAATATCGTCGGGAAACTCGAAATTCAGTTTGACTTGGTCGCTCAGCGCGATTTTAACTGCCCGTTCAACCTCAGATCGTTGAGCTTGTGTCATCGGCTTGTCCTTGACAACTTTGACCACCACATAATCAAATGTCTTTTGGATAAACTGAAACTTTTTGACCCCCTCCATGTTCCACAGAGGATTGCCAATGCCTCCCCACACGACACTGCCATCTCGTTTTCTAAATAGATCGTTGTGACGTCCTTCTACCAACTCAAGCTTGGGATGTGCGCGCCCACAAGGACAAGGCTCGTCGGGCTTCCACGCGACGACATCAGCCAATTGATAACGGATAAAAGGCATGCCATAGTTATTCAGATTCGTCACAAGAATATCACCGGGTTCTCCGGGTTTGGCGGGCTTGCCATCTTGCAAGATCTCGATATATGCGTTTTCAACACTGGTATGCATGCCATCGTGAACCTCGCACTCACAACCTAGAGCACCTAACTCTCTTGTGGCATAGTTGGCAAAGACCTTGCAGTGAAAGACCTGCTCGATCAACTGCCGTTGAGCAGGATAAAGCACCTCGGATGTAGAAAAAACCGCATCAATGAACCGCAGATCATAAGCCGGATGATCTTGTATGAATTGGGCAAAATGGTAAATGCTGGAAGCATAACCAGAAATCAAGCGTGGGCGAAGACGCACAGACTTGGCAGCAAAGGCGTGCATGCTTTCTTCTGAAAGAACGTAAGCGTTGGTAATAAACCTGTTCAAAGCCCAATGCAACAATTGGGCACGCAGGTTCCGTGCATAGCTCACCTCAAAACTGGCGCCAAAAATGTAGGCATGGGGCTGCCCGAACTGCCAACCGCTCCAAGTCAGGTGATGGTGAATCTCGGCCATGACGCTGTCGCGAAAGTCCATATCTCGCATAAACACCAATGGCTGGCCGGTGGAACCTGCAGTTGAGCGTTCGCTCATTCTTTCTCGTCGTTTTTTCTCTGTCGTGATCAGATCGTCAAAATTCTCGCGGATAATGGATTTGGTTAACACTGGGACCTTTTGCAGCAAGGCAGGATCGACCAGGACGTCATCTGGCTGAAAACCAACCTGATCGAATATGAGATGATAATAAGGGATATTGGCATAAGCATACCTGAGCAGACGGCACAACTTGTCTCGCTGCAAAGCGAGCAACTCGGTGCGGCTTTGCCACTGTATCCGGTTCAACGCATCAAAGCGTGCCAGGATATGGCGACCATTGACCAACTCATACAACCTGATCGCCTGTCGGCGTAATGACAAGCTCATTTTTATCCTCCTTGGTTACCACTCAGGCAATCCCCCAACCCGTTGCGGGATGAACGGATTGCCCATCAAGGCACTATGAAGTGCATCGATTACATTCTGCCCTTGTTTGCGGGCAGTCGAGATATAACTGCGGATAGCACAGAAGGTTTCGGCGCCAGCGAGTGTACGAAACGTGCCTGATACCTTCTGCTTGATCTTTACCATTCTGACGTCGCGTTCAGCCAAGTTGTTGTCAAAAGGAACGCAGAAGTCGTACATAAAGGCCAGGACTTGGCGCTTACGCTGTTGAAGGCGGTCCAGCAAGTTCTTTGGTGGCGACTG